>NZ_JBHUSG010000018.1:65506-141722 GCF_042673745.1 Kitasatospora sp. NPDC057015 | reverse complement strand
CCGTCAGGTCGTGCTGGTGTCGAAAGACATCAACATGCGGATCAAGGCGCACGCGCTCGGCCTGCCCGCGGAAGACTACTTCAACGACCAGGTACTCGAGGATTCCGATCTCCTGTACAACGGCGTGCGCGAACTGCCACAGGACTTCTGGACCAAGCATGCGAAGGGCATGGAGAGCTGGCAGGACACGAAGACGGGCACCACGTACTACCGCGTGACGGGCCCGCTCGTCGCGTCGATGCTCGTCAACGAGTTCGTCTATCTCGAGCCGCAGAACGGCGAGCCGACGTTCCATGCGATCGTCCGCGAGCTGAACGGCAAGACGGCGCTGCTGCAGACGCTGCGCGACTACAGCCACCACAAGAACAACGTGTGGGGCATCACCGCGCGCAACCGCGAGCAGAACTTCGCGCTGAACCTGCTGATGAACCCCGAGATCGACTTCGTCACGCTGCTCGGCCAGGCCGGCACCGGCAAGACGCTCGTCGCGCTCGCGGCCGGCCTCGCGCAGGTGCTCGACGACAAGCGCTACAACGAGATCATCGTGACGCGCGCGACCGTGCCCGTCGGCGAGGACATCGGTTTCCTGCCGGGCACCGAGGAAGAGAAGATGCAGCCGTGGATGGGCGCATTCGACGACAACCTCGAAGTGCTGCAGAAGACCGACGACGCGGCTGGCGAATGGGGCCGTGCCGCGACGCAGGAACTGATCCGTTCGCGCCTGAAGGTGAAGAGCATGAACTTCATGCGCGGCCGCACGTTCGTCGACAAGTACCTGATCATCGACGAGGCGCAGAACCTGACGCCGAAGCAGATGAAGACGCTCGTCACGCGCGCGGGCCCGGGCACGAAGATCGTGTGCCTCGGCAACATCGCGCAGATCGACACGCCTTACCTGACCGAGGGCAGCTCGCGGCCGAAGTGGCCGTAGGCGGCGGTCTGGGAGTAGATCGGGCGCAGCAGGTCCAGGTCGCGGATGATGGCGGCCGGGCGCAGGTCGAAGACCTTGACCACGGCTTCCTGGATCTTGAGGACCGGGACGGTCTCGGTGCCGAAGGTCTCGACGAACAGGCCCACCGGCTCGGCCTTGCCGATCGCGTAGGCGACCTGGACCTCGGCGCGGGTGGCCAGGCCGGCCGCGACGATGTTCTTGGCGACCCAGCGCATGGCGTACGCGGCGGAGCGGTCGACCTTGGACGGGTCCTTGCCCGAGAAGGCGCCGCCGCCGTGGCGGGCCATGCCGCCGTAGGTGTCGATGATGATCTTGCGGCCGGTGAGGCCGGCGTCGCCCATCGGGCCGCCGATCTCGAAGCGGCCGGTCGGGTTGACCAGCAGGCGGTAGCCCTCGGTGACGAGCTTGATGCCCTGGTCGGCGAGCGCCTTGAGCTCCGGCTCGACGACGAACTCGCGGATGTCCGGGGTCAGCAGCGAGTCGAGGTCGATGTCGCTGGCGTGCTGCGAGGAGACCACCACGGTGTCCAGGCGTACGGCCTTGTCGCCGTCGTACTCGATGGTGACCTGGGTCTTGCCGTCGGGGCGCAGGTACGGGATGGTCCCGTTCTTGCGGACCTCGGACAGCCGCTTGGCCAGGCGGTGCGCCAGCGTGATCGGCAGCGGCATCAGCTCGGGCGTCTCGTCCGACGCGTAGCCGAACATCAGGCCCTGGTCGCCGGCGCCCTGCTTGTCGAGGTCGTCGGAGTCGTCACCGGTCCGGGCCTCGTAGGCGGTGTCGACGCCCTGGGCGATGTCGGGCGACTGCGAGCCGATGGACACCGACACGCCGCAGGAGGCGCCGTCGAAGCCCTTCTTCGAGCTGTCGTACCCGATTTCGAGGATCTTGTCCCGGACCAGCTGGGCGATCGGCGCGTAGGCCTTCGTGGTCACCTCGCCGGCGATGTGCACCTGGCCGGTGGTGATCAGCGTCTCCACGGCGACCCGCGACGTCGGGTCCTCCTTGAGGAGGGCGTCCAGAATGGTGTCGCTGATCTGGTCAGCGATCTTGTCGGGGTGTCCCTCGGTGACGGACTCCGACGTGAACAGGCGGCGAGACACAGCGCTCCCTGGGGTTGCAGCGGCTGCTGACTGAAGGCCCCCGGCGGACCGGGGACATCCGGAAAGACTTGATTCCTGGAGTGTAACGGGCGGCTACCGGCAAGTGGGACTGCCGTCCAGCAGAAAAGACGGCGCCGCGGCGGAATCCGACCGGACGGCGGACCGCCCCCGCCCTCAGTTCAGGCGGGCTGCGACGAGATCCCAGACGACGTCGGCGAGTGCTTCCTTCGGTCCGACCGGTACGGCCGTTTCGGTGCCGTCGGCGCCGAGGACGACCGCCTCGTTGAGGTCCGAGCCGAAGCCCTTGCGCTCGCCGACCTCGTTCACGACCAGCAGGTCGCAGCCCTTGCGGGCGAGTTTGGCCCGGCCGTTGGCGAGCACCTGGTCGGTCTCCGCGGCGAATCCGACGACCAGTTGACCCGGCCGGGCCCGGTCGGCGGAGAGCTCGGCGAGGATGTCGGGGTTGCGGACGAGGGCCACCGGCGCCGGCTCGACCCCGTCCACCTTCTTGATCTTCCCGGTGACGTACTCGGCCGGACGGAAGTCGGCGACGGCGGCGGCCATCACCACCGCGTCGGCGTCCGCCACGGCCTTCAGCGCGGCCTCGCGCAGTTGCAGCGCGGTGGAGACGTGCACCACGTC
This sequence comes from Kitasatospora sp. NPDC057015, assembly GCF_042673745.1. Taxonomy (NCBI): domain Bacteria; kingdom Bacillati; phylum Actinomycetota; class Actinomycetes; order Kitasatosporales; family Streptomycetaceae; genus Kitasatospora; species Kitasatospora sp. NPDC057015. The sequence continues at coordinate 139,028 of NZ_JBHUSG010000018.1, read as the reverse complement.
CACGCCGGCCGGGTCGGCGAGCTCGGCGTTCGCCGAGATCAACGTCACTCTGGCCCCGCGCGCCGCGGCGGTCGCGGCGAGCGCGTAGCCCTGCTTCCCGGAGGAGCGGTTGCCGAGGAAGCGCACCGGGTCGAGCGGCTCCCGGGTGCCGCCGGCCGAGACCACCACGTGGCGGCCGGCCAGGTCGGTGGAGAGTCCGCCGCGCCGCAGGACGCTCCGGCAGGCCTCGAAGATCGCGGACGGCTCGGGCAGCCGGCCCTTGCCGGTGTCCACCCCGGTGAGCCGCCCGACGGCGGGCTCCAGCACGATCGCGCCGCGACGCCGCAGCGTGGCGACGTTCTCCCGGGTGGCGGGGTGCTCCCACATCTCGGTGTGCATGGCGGGCGCGAAGACCACCGGGCAGCGCGCGGTGAGCAGGGTGTTGGTGAGCAGGTCGTCGGCCAGCCCGTGGGCGGCCTTGGCCATCAGGTCCGCGGTGGCGGGAGCGACCACGACCAGGTCGGCCTGCTGGCCGATCCGCACGTGCGGCACCTGATGGACGCCCTCCCAGGTCTCGGTGGCGGCCGGGCGGCCGGACAGCGCCGCCCAGGTGGCCTCGCCGACGAAGTGCAGGGCTGCGGCGGTGGGCACCACGGTGACCTGGTGGCCGGACTCGGTCAGCCGTCGCAGCAGCTCACAGGCCTTGTAGGCGGCGATGCCGCCGCTGACGCCGAGAACGACGCGCGGGGCGCCGGTCCGGTCCGTGGTCGCGCTCATGCTGCCGGTCTCTCCGTCCGTTCGGGTGCAGCTCACCCTACGGCCCTTCAGATCCCGGCCGCACTGTGGCGCGACGCACACACGACAGGGCCCGCCGGACGGATCCGGCGGGCCCTGTCGGTGCGGCGGTGCGGCCGCGGGGGGCTGCTCAGGCAGCCTCGATCGCCTCGGCGGTCAGCATGCCGGCGTTGATCTCGCGGAGCGCGATCGACAGCGGCTTCTCGTGCACGTGGGTGTCGACCAGCGGGCCGACGTACTCCAGGAGGCCCTCACCGAGCTGCGAGTAGTACGCGTTGATCTGACGCGCGCGCTTGGCGGCGTAGATCACCAGGCTGTACTTGGAGTCGGTGGCCTCGAGCAGCTCGTCGATCGGCGGGTTGATGATGCCCTCGGGCGCGGTCATGGAAGAGGACACGCTAAAACCTTCCGAAAGGATGGAAAAGACAAGATGCTGATCGGATCGGATCGAAACGACCAATCCGCTCAGGCTGCACCGAGCAAGGCTAGCAGCTCGGCCGCTACCTGCTCGACCGAGGTGTTGACAAGGGTCGTGTCGAACTCCGACTCCGCCGCCAGCTCGATCTTGGCCGCCTCCAGCCGCTTCTCGATGACGTCCTGCGGCTCGGTGCCCCGGCCGGTGAGCCGGCGGACCAGCTCGTCCCAGCTCGGCGGGGCCAGGAAGAGCAGCAGCGCCTCGGCCATCGACTCGCGCACCTGACGGGCGCCCTGCAGGTCGATCTCCAGCAGGACGGGCACGCCGTTGTCCAGCTTCTCCATCACCGCCGTGCGCGGGGTGCCGTACCGGTTGCCGGCGAAGACGGCCCACTCCAGCAGCTCGCCGTTAGCGATCAGCTTGTCGAACTCGTCGTTGTCGACGAAGTAGTAGTGGATCCCGTTCTGCTCGCCGGGCCTCGGATGCCGGGTGGTGACCGACACCGAGAGCCAGACCTCGGGGTGCTGCTTCCTCATATGAGCGACGACCGTGCTCTTGCCGACCCCCGAGGGGCCGGAGAGCACGGTCAGCCGCGGACGCTCACTCATGCACCGATTATCCCGGATCGCGGACGATCCGGAGACCACGGGGCCTGGTCGATGCGCTTCGCCGGTGGGCGATCAGGAGGCGGCGCCGCCGAACTCCCGCTCCAGCGAAGCGATCTGGTTCGTACCGAGGCCGCGCACACGACGGCTCTCGCTGATGCCGAGGCGCTCCATGATCTGCTTGGCACGCACCTTGCCGACGCCCGGCAGGCTCTCCAGCAGTGCGGAGACCTTCATCTTGCCGATGACCTCGTTGTCGGCCTTGCCGGCCTTGATCACCTCGTGCAGCGAAGCGCCGGAGTGCTTGAGCCGGTTCTTCACCTCGGCGCGCTCCCGCCGAGCCTCGGCGGCCTTGGCGAGCGCTGCAGTGCGCTGTTCAGGGGTAAGGGGCGGAAGAGCCACGCCGTTCACCTCAGGGTGTGGAAGGAAGGATGAGCCATGACGGTTTTACGAGCCCCCAACAGGCGAACCCAAGGGCTCTGACCTGCGAGAGCGACGGGAATCGCCGCTCCGTGGTGACCTACCGCCGGACACTACCCGGATTGAGCCGCCACGTCAGGAAAAGAACACGAAAAGTCCTGGTCAGCCAAGGCCGACCAGGACTTTTCCGGGCAAAACAGCCGCGAATCCGACCCCACTTCGCACGAGTGTGACGGCGCTCACTTCCGCGGGACGCGCTCCGGCCGGCGTGCGCTCCCCGTCCGCCGGCCGCGATCACCCGCCCTCACCCCACCGCCGCGGCGTACTCCTCGACGAACCGCAGGGCCGCCTCGCGCAGCGCCGGGACGGAGGGACCGTGCTTCAGCACGTCCCGGCTGACGCTGGGCACCACGTTGCGCACGGCGCCGCCGAAGACCCGCGGCAGGTCCGCCATGGTGGCGCCCTGGGCGCCGATGCCGGGCGCCAGCAGCGGCCCGTTGATCGCCAGGTCGACCCCGGCGTCGGCCAGCGTGGCACCGACCACCGCACCGAACGAGCCGAGCGGCTCGGCGCCCGCGTTCTCGGCCGCGAGCTGGCGCAGCACCGAGGCCGCCACCGTCTCACCGCCGGCGCCCACCGCGCGCTGCACCTCGGCCCCCTCCGGGTTGGAGGTCAGCGCGAGCGCGAACACGCCCGCGCCGTTCGCCCGCGCCAGGTCGAGCGCGGGGCGCAGCGAGCCGAAGCCGAGGTAGGGGCTGACCGTGACCGCGTCCGAGAACAGCGGGCTGGACGGCGACAGGAAGGCGTCGGCGTAGGCGGCCATGGTGGAGCCGATGTCGCCGCGCTTGGCGTCCATCAGCACCAGCGCGCCGGCCGCCCGGGCGTCGGCGACGGACTGCTCCAGCACCGCCACGCCCCGGCTGCCGAAGCGCTCGAAGAAGGCGGCCTGCGGCTTGAGCACGGCGACCCGGTCGGCGAGCGCCTCGACCACCGTGCGGCTGAAGGTCTCCAGCCCGGCGATGTCGTCGCCCAGCCCCCACGCGGCGAGCAGGGAGGCGTGCGGGTCGATGCCCACACAGAGCTGGCCGCGGGTGTCGAGGGCGTGCCGCAGGCGGGTACCGAAGGGGGCGAGGGTCATGACGGCCTTTCAGTGCGGGTGGTGGGGGTCGGGCGGTGGGCGAGGCCGACCGCCTCGGCGTACGTGGCGAGGCCGCGGGCGGCCAGCTCGGCGCGCAGTTCGTCGAGAATGCGCAGCGGGGCGGTGGGGTCGTTGAAGAGGGTGGTGCCGACGGCGAACCCGCCGGCGCCGGCGAGGGCGAACTCCAGGGCGTCCCGGCCGGTGCGGATGCCGCCCATGCCGAGGATCGGCACCGGGGGGATGCGTCCGGCGGCCATCTCGGCGTACACCTGGTAGACGCAACGCACCGCGATCGGGCGGATCGCCGGGCCGGAGAGGCCGCCGGTGACGCCGGACAGCGCCGGACGCATGGTGTCCAGGTCGATGGCCAGGCCCAGGGTGGTGTTGATCATCGAGAGGCCGTCCGCGCCGGCCTGGACGCAGGCGGCGGCGATCTCGGTGAGCGAGGTGACGTCGGGGGTGAGCTTGGCGTAGACCGGCAGCGCGGGATCGGCGGCCTCCCGCACGGCCTGCACCACGTCGTAGGCGGTGGCCGGGTTGGCGGCGAAGGCCAGGCCCCGGCCCAGCACGTTGGGCCAGGACATGTTGAGCTCGATGCCGATCACGCCCGGGCGGCCGGTCAGCCGGGCCGCGGTGGCGGCGAACTCCTCCAGCCGCTCCCCCGCGACCGAGACCAGGACGCGGGCGCCGCGCTCGGCCAGCCAGGGCAGTTCGCGCTCGACGAAGGCGTCGATCCCGGCGCCCGGCAGTCCGATGCCGTTGAGCATCCCGGACGGCGTCTCGGCCGTCCGGGGGGTGGCCAGGCCGGCCCGCGGGCGCGGCATGATCGTCTTGGTGGTGACCGAGCCCAGCGCGTCCAGCGGGACGAACCTGGCCAGTTCCCGCCCGTAGCCGGCGCAGCCGGAGGCGGTGGTCAACGGGTTCGGCAGGGTCAGGCCGCCGAACGGCGTGCTGAGGTCCACCTGCGCGGGATCCATCAGGCGGCCCCCTCCCCCGGCCACCGGCCGGGGTCGCCGCCGCCGTCGGCGCCGGCCAGGTCGGCGGGGACGGTGCCGATGTCCTTCCAGCGCACCTTGGCACCGTCGAACACCGGGCCGTCGGTGCAGGAGCCGACGAACCGGCTCACGCCGTCCGGTCCGACCACCGGCAGCACGCAGGTCGTGCAGAGCCCGGTGCCGCAGGCCATCCGCTCCTCCACGGCCGTCCAGCAGCGGGCGGCGAGCCCCTGGGCGATCGTGCTGGCCTCCCGGAGCATCGGCACCGGTCCGCTGGCGTGCACGACCGTCGCGTCGATCGCCAGGATCGCCTGTGCCAGCGGGTCGGTGGCCCGGCCCGTCAGTCCGGCCGAGCCGTCCTCGGTGACCACCAGGACGTCCGGGGTGAGCGCCCGCGCCCGCTCGACCCCGTACAGCCGGTCGGCGGTGGCCGCGGCGAGGACGAAGCCGATCCGGCCGCCCCGGGCGGCGATCTCCGCGGCCAGGTCGAGCAGCGGGGCGGCGCGGTGGCCGGCGCCGACGAGCAGGGCGCTGACCGGGCCCTCGGGCAGCGGGAAGGGCGTGCCCAACGGCGCGATCAGGTCCAGCCGGTCACCGGCCCGGGCGCGGGTGAGCTCGCGGGTGCCGGGGCCGCGCTCGGCGATCACCAGCTCGATCGTCTCGGCCGCCGGATCGGCCCGGTGGACGGCGAAGGCCCGGCGCATCAGCAGGGCGGACTGCGGGCCGCCGACCGCGAGGGCCGCGAAGTGGCCGGGCCGTACCCGGGAGGCGACGCCGGGTGCGCGCAGCACCAGCCGGTGGTAGGCGCCCTCGGCGGTGCGGGAGAGCACCTCGGCGTCGGTCTTGAGGGGGTGGGCCATGCGAGGGGACCTTTCGGCTGCCCGGAACGTGTGGATCTCGGCCATGCCGCCGGCCGGGGCGTCGACCGGCCCGGGCTTCCCGGAGCCCGGGCCCCGGGCGCGCTGGGCCCGGCCCGGCGCGCCCGGAGCCCGCCGCCCGGCGGCGCCCACGGGGCGAACGCCCGGCTCAGCTCTCCTTGGCGCTGCCGACCGCCTCGGCCAGCGTGCGGAAGCCGCCGGCGCGCAGCCGGGCGGAGAGGCCGCGGTGCACGCGGCGCATCCAGAACGGGCCCTCGTAGATGAAGGCGCTGTAGCCCTGCACCAGGTCGGCGCCGGCGATGATCCGCTGCCAGGCGTCCTCGGCGGTCTCGATGCCGCCGACCGAGACGATGGTCAGCCGGCCCTCGGTGCGGGCCCGCAGGCGCTTCAGCACCTCCAGCGAGCGCTCCTTGAGCGGCGCGCCGGAGAGGCCGCCCATGCCGATCGCCTCGACCTGTGCGGCGGGCGCCCGCAGGCCGCCCCGGCCGATGGTGGTGTTGGTGGCGATGATGCCGTCCAGGCCGAGCTCGACGGCCAGGTCGGCGACCGCGTCGACGTCCTCGTCGGCCAGGTCGGGGGCGATCTTCACCAGCAGCGGCACGTGGTGGGAGGTGGACCGGTCGGCGGCCTTGCGGACCTCGTGCAGCAGCGGGCCCAGGTGCGAGACGGCCTGCAGGTTGCGCAGCCCGGGGGTGTTCGGCGAGCTGACGTTCACCACCAGGTAGTCCGCGTGCCTGGCGAGGCGCTCGGTGCTCTTGACGTAGTCGGCGACCGCGTCGGCCTCCTCGACCACCTTGGTCTTGCCGATGTTGACGCCGATCACCGGGGTCGAGGTGGTGTGCGGGCGGGCCGCCAGGCGGGCCGCGACCCGGGCGGAGCCCTGGTTGTTGAAGCCCATCCGGTTGATCAGCGCGCGGTCCTCGACCAGCCGGAACAGCCGCGGCGCCGGGTTGCCGGACTGCGGTTCACCGGTGACGGTGCCGATCTCGACGAAGTCGAAGCCGAGCATCGACAGGCCGTCGATGCCGATGCCGTCCTTGTCGAAGCCGGCCGCGAGGCCGAACGGGCCGGGCAGGTCCAGGCCGAGCGCCGTGGTGCGCAGCGCGCGGTCGCGCGGGGCGAGCACCAGGCGGACCAGCACGCCCAGGCCCGGTACCGAGGCGGCCAGCCGGATCCAGAAGAAGGCCAGGTGGTGGGCCTTCTCCGGGTCCATCTTCCGGAAGACGAGGTTGAACAGGGTCTTGTACAAGGCGAGGTCCTCCTGGCATGGAAGTGGGGGGCACCGGGCCTGCGGTGCCCCCCACTGCGGCGGTGCTACTTGCGGCCGGCGTTGATCAGCTCGGCGTGCTCCTGGAGCGACATGACCCCGACCTCGTCGCGCAGCAGCGCGTCGATGCCCTGGACGGCCGCGCCCATCGCCTGGACGGTGGTCAGGCACGGCACGCCGCGGGAGACGGCCGCGGTGCGGATCTCGTAGCCGTCGAGGCGGCCGCCGGTGCCGTACGGCGTGTTGATGATCAGGTCGACCTGGCCGTCGTGGATCAGCTGGACGATCGTCTTCTCGCCGTTCGGGCCCTCGCCGTCGCTGTGCTTGCGCACCACGGTGGCGGGGATGCCGCCGCGCTGGAGGACCTCGGCGGTGCCGGAGGTGGCGAGCACCTCGAAGCCGAGTTCGACCAGGGCGCGGGCCGGGAAGACCAGGTTGCGCTTGTCCCGGTTGGCGACCGAGACGAAGACCTTGCCCTTGGTGGGCAGCGCGCCGTAGGCACCGGCCTGCGACTTGGCGTACGCCGTGCCGAAGACCTTGTCGATGCCCATGACCTCGCCGGTGGAGCGCATCTCCGGGCCGAGCACGGTGTCGACGCCGCGGCCGTGCACGTCGCGGAAGCGGCTCCACGGCATCACGGCCTCCTTGACGGAGATCGGCGCGTCGGCGGGCAGCGTGCCGCCGTCGCCCTCGGCCGGGAGCATGCCCTCGGCGCGCAGTTCGGCGATGGTGGCGCCGAGCGAGATCCGGGCGGCGGCCTTGGCCAGCGGGACGGCCGTGGCCTTGGAGGTGAACGGCACCGTCCGGGAGGCGCGCGGGTTGGCCTCCAGGACGTAGAGGATGTCGCCGGAGAGCGCGAACTGGATGTTGATCAGGCCGCGGACGCCGACGCCCTTGGCGATGCCCTCGGTGGAGGTGCGCAGCCGCTTGATGTCGTAGCCGCCCAGGGTGATCGGGGGCAGCGCGCAGGCGGAGTCGCCGGAGTGGATGCCGGCCTCCTCGATGTGCTCCATCACGCCGCCGAGGTAGAGCTCGGTGCCGTCGTAGAGCGCGTCGACGTCGATCTCCACCGCGTCGTCGAGGAAGCGGTCGATCAGCACCGGGTGCTCGGAGATCAGGCCGGCGTGGCGCTCCAGGTAGGAGGCCAGCGAGGGCTCGTCGTAGACGATCTCCATGCCGCGCCCGCCGAGCACGTACGAGGGGCGGGCGAGGACGGGGTAGCCGATCTCGTCGGCGATGGCCTTGGCCTCGTCGAAGGAGAAGGCGGTGCCGTGCTTGGGGGCCGGCAGGCCGGCCTCCTTGAGGACCCGGCCGAAGGCGCCGCGCTCCTCGGCGAGGTCGATCGCCTCGGGCTGGGTGCCGACGATCGGCACGCCGTTGTCCTTGAGCGCCTGGGCCAAGCCCAGCGGGGTCTGGCCGCCGAGCTGGACGATGACGCCGGCGAGCGGCCCGGCCTGCTTCTCGGCGTGCACGATCTCCAGCACGTCCTCCAGGGTGAGCGGCTCGAAGTAGAGCCGGTCGGAGGTGTCGTAGTCGGTGGAGACGGTCTCCGGGTTGCAGTTGACCATGACGGTCTCGTAGCCGGCCTCGGAGAGCGCGAAGGAGGCGTGCACGCAGGAGTAGTCGAACTCGATGCCCTGGCCGATGCGGTTGGGGCCCGAGCCGAGGATGATCACGGCGGGCTTGGTGCGCGGCGCGACCTCGCTCTCCTCGTCGTAGGACGAGTAGAAGTACGGGGTCTTGGCGGCGAACTCGGCGGCGCAGGTGTCCACGGTCTTGAAGACCGGGCGGATGCCCAGCGCGTGCCGCACCTCGCGGACCACGTCCGGACGCAGGCCGCGGATCTCACCGATCTGCTGGTCGGAGAAGCCGTGCCGCTTGGCGTGGCGCAGCAGCTCGGGGTGGAGCTTGTCGGCCTCGGCCAGCTCGGCGGCGATCTCGTCCAGCAGGAAGAGCTGGTCGACGAACCACGGGTCGATCTTCGTGGACTCGAACACCTCCTCCTGGGTGGCGCCGGCCCGGATGGCCTCCATGACGGTGTTGATCCGGCCGTCGGTGGGCACCTGCGCCTTGGTGAGCAGCGCGTCCTTGTCGCCGGTCTCGCCCGCCCAGGAGAACTGCGAGCCCTTCTTCTCCAGCGAGCGCAGCGCCTTGTTGAGCGCCTCGGGGAAGTTGCGGCCCATGGCCATGGCCTCGCCGACCGACTTCATGGTGGTGGTCAGGGTGGCGTCGGCCGAGGGGAACTTCTCGAACGCGAAGCGCGGGACCTTCACCACGACGTAGTCGAGGGTCGGCTCGAAGGAGGCCGGGGTCTGCTCGGTGATGTCGTTGGGGATCTCGTCCAGCGTGTAGCCGACGGCCAGCTTGGCGGCGATCTTGGCGATCGGGAAGCCGGTGGCCTTGGACGCCAGCGCGGAGGAGCGGGAGACGCGCGGGTTCATCTCGATCACGATGACCCGGCCGTCGACCGGGTTGATCGCGAACTGGATGTTGCAGCCGCCGGTGTCGACGCCGACCTCGCGGATGATCGCGATGCCGATGTCGCGCAGCGTCTGGTACTCGCGGTCGGTCAGCGTCATCGCCGGCGCGACGGTGATGGAGTCGCCGGTGTGCACGCCCATCGGGTCGAAGTTCTCGATCGAGCAGACGACCACGACGTTGTCGCTCTTGTCGCGCATCAGCTCCAGCTCGTACTCCTTCCAGCCGAGGATGGACTCCTCCAGGAGCACCTCGGTGGTCGGCGAGAGGGCCAGGCCCTGGCCGGCGATCCGGCGCAGGTCCTCCTCGTCGTGGGCGAAGCCGGAGCCGGCGCCGCCCATGGTGAAGGAGGGGCGGACCACGACCGGGTAGCCGCCGAGGGTCTCGACGCCCGCCATGATCTCGTCCATGGTGTGGCAGATCACCGAGCGGGCCGACTCGCCGTGGCCGATCCTGGCGTTGACGGCCTCGACCACGCCCTTGAACAGCTGGCGGTCCTCGCCCTTGTGGATGGCCTCCACGTTGGCGCCGATCAGCTCGACGCCGTACTTGGCGAGGGTGCCGTTCTCGTGCAGCGAGATGGCGGTGTTGAGCGCGGTCTGGCCGCCGAGGGTCGGCAGCAGGACGTCGGGGCGCTCCTTGGCGATGATCTTCTCGACGAACTCCGGGGTGATCGGCTCGACGTAGGTGGCGTCGGCGATCTCCGGGTCGGTCATGATCGTGGCCGGGTTGGAGTTGACCAGGACGACCCGCAGGCCCTCGGCCCGCAGCACGCGGCAGGCCTGGGTGCCGGAGTAGTCGAACTCGGCCGCCTGGCCGATGACGATCGGGCCGGAGCCGATCACCAGGACGGACTTGATGTCAGTGCGCTTGGGCACGGGTCAGCTCCCTGCGGTGGTGCGAGCGGCCGGGGCGCCGGCCATCAAGTCGACAAAGCGGTCGAAGAGGTACGCGGCGTCGTGCGGGCCCGCGGCGGCCTCCGGGTGGTACTGCACGCTGAAGGCGGGCGTGTCCAGGCACTGCAGGCCCTCGACCACGTCGTCGTTCAGGCAGACGTGGGAGACCTCGGCGCGCCCGTACGGGGTGTCGCTGACCCTGTCCAGCGGCGCGTTCACGGCGAAGCCGTGGTTGTGCGCGGTGACCTCCACCTTGCCGGTGGTGCGGTCCTGGACGGGCTGGTTGATGCCCCGGTGGCCGTACTTCAGCTTGTAGGTGCCGAAGCCGAGCGCGCGGCCGAGGATCTGGTTGCCGAAGCAGATGCCGAACAGCGGGGTCTTCCGCTCCAGCACGCCCTGCATCACCGCGACCTGGTGGTCGGCGGTGGCCGGGTCGCCCGGGCCGTTGGAGAAGAACACGCCGTCCGGGTTCACCGCGTAGATGTCCTCGACGGTGGAGTCGGCGGGCAGCACGTGCACCTCGATGCCGCGCTCGGCCATCCGCTGCGGGGTCATCGCCTTGATGCCGAGGTCCACGGCGGCGACGGTGAAGCGCTTCTCGCCCACGGCCGGCACGACGTACGGCTCGGTGGTGGCGACCTCGGCGCAGAGGTCCGCGCCCTTCATCTCGGGCGCCTGCAGCACCCGGGCGAGCAGCGCCTGCTCGTCGGCGAGCGCCGGGCCGGAGAAGATCCCGACCCGCATCGCGCCGCGCTCGCGCAGGTGGCGGGTGAGGGCGCGGGTGTCGATGCCGCTGATCCCGACGACGCCCTGGGTGGTCAGCTCCTCGTCCAGCGGACGCAGCGAGCGCCAGTTGGACGGCACCCGGGCGGGGTCGCGGACCACGAAGCCGGCCACCCAGATCCGCCGGGACTCGTCGTCCTCGTCGTTCCAGCCGGTGTTGCCGACCTGCGGGGCGGTCATCACGACCACCTGGCGGTGGTACGAGGGGTCGGTCAGGGTCTCCTGGTAACCGGACATGCCGGTGTTGAAGACCGCCTCGCCGAAGGTCTCGCCGACGGCTCCGTACGCCTGGCCGTGGAAGGTCCGGCCGTCCTCCAGGACGAGCACGGCGGGCACTCGCTCCCGCCTCAAGCGCAGCGTGGTGGGGGCAGGTGCGGTCATGGGGCGGCCTCTTCCGTCTTCGTCTTCGTCGTGCGTGTTGCGAGTTCGTTGACCGCCTCGACCCAGGCGGCGTGTTCATCGGGGTGGTCGGCCCGGAAGCCGGAGTCCAGGGCGGTGCCCTGGAGCGTCCAGGTGACGACCAGCAGGCCGGCCGGGACGACCTTGCCGGCGATGCCGGAGTCCGTGCGGGCTCCGGTCAGGTCCTCCGCCGGGATCCACAGGTCCACGTCGCCGGGGCGCAGGACCAGCAGGCCCCGCTCGCCGAGGGTCAGGTCGGCGCGGCTGCGGGTGCCGAGGCCGTGGGCCACGATCCGGTCCAGCCAGTTCCCCGCCGTGGTGGTGCCGTGGTAGCGGCCGCTGGTCTCCAGGATGACCGGGCCCGCGTCCGCCGGCACGGCGGGCAGGGCGGGCAGTCCGGACTGCAGCGTCCGGCGCCAGTTCCAGCCCTGCCGCATCAGCCAGTAGATCAGGCCGATCACGATCAGCAGGCCGACGGCCCAGCCGATGTAGGAGGGCCAGTCGGTGACCCTGGCCTTCTCCTGGGCGAGCAGGGTGAGGGCCGTCGTGGTCGGGCCGCTCACGCGAGCCCGCCGCGCTCGACCAGCTCGCCGGCGAGCACCGTGGCGACGCCGCGCAGGAAGGTGGCGTGCACCCGTCCGGGCAGGTCAAGGCCGCGGTAGGGGGTGTTTCGGCTGCGGGTGGCGAAGCTGTCGGGGTTCACGCTCCCACGGTACGCGGGATCGAAGAGCACCAGGTTGGCCGGCTCACCGACCGAGACGGGCCGGCCGTGTCCGGCGAGCCGGCCGATCCGGGCCGGGCGGTGCGACATCCGGTCGGCGACGCCCTCCCACTTCAGCAGGCCGGTGTCGACCATGGTCTGCTGGACGACCGAGAGCGCCGTCTCCAGGCCGATCATGCCCATCGCGGCGACCGCCCACTCGCAGTCCTTGTCCTCCGCGGGGTGCGGCGCGTGGTCGGTGGCGACCGCGTCGATGGTGCCGTCCGCCAGCGCCTTGCGCAGCGCCAGCACGTCGGCCTCGGTGCGCAGCGGCGGGTTGACCTTGTAGACCGGGTCGTAGCTGCGGACCAGCTCGTCGGTGAGCAGCAGGTGGTGCGGGGTCACCTCGGCGGTGACGTTCCAGCCCTTCTGCTTGGCCCAGCGGATGATCTCCACCGAGCCGGCCGTGGAGACGTGGCAGACGTGCAGGCGCGAGCCGACGTGCGCGGCGAGCAGCACGTCGCGGGCGATGATCGCCTCCTCGGCGACGGCCGGCCAGCCGGCGAGGCCGAGCTCGCCGGAGACCTGGCCCTCGTTCATCTGGGCGCCCTCGGTGAGCCGCGGCTCCTGGGCGTGCTGGGCGACGACGCCGTCGAAGGCCTTCACGTACTCCAGGGCGCGGCGCATGATGACCGCGTCGTCGACGCACTTGCCGTCGTCGGAGAAGACCCGGACGCCCGCGGCCGAGTCGTGCATCGCGCCGAGCTCGGCGAGCTTCTTGCCCTCCAGGCCGACGGTGACGGCGCCGACCGGCTGCACGTCGCAGTAGCCGGACTCCTGGCCGAGCCGCCAGACCTGCTCGACCACGCCGGCGGTGTCCGCCACGGGGAAGGTGTTGGCCATCGCGTGGACGGCGGTGAAGCCGCCCCTGGCCGCCGCCTGGGTGCCGGTGAGCACCGTCTCGGCGTCCTCGCGGCCGGGCTCGCGCAGGTGGGTGTGCAGGTCGACCAGACCGGGCAGCACGACCAGGCCGTGGGCGTCGATGTCGATGTCGGCCTCGACGTCCAGGCCGGTGCCGATCGCCCGGATCAGGCCGTCGGCGATGTGGATGTCCTGCTGCGCGCCGTCGAGGATCTGGGCGTTGCGGATCAGGTAGCTGACCATGGTGTGGGTTCCCTCGTCGGCCGCGCTCACAGGGCGGCCTCACTGGAGTCGGTACGGACATCGGTACGGGCGGGCTCGGGGGTGCCGTCGGCGAAGACGGCCCCGCCGAGGAGGAGGTACAGGACGGCCATCCGGACGGAGACGCCGTTGGCGACCTGCTCGACCACGGTGCAGCGCGGGGAGTCGGCGACCTCGGCGGTGATCTCCATGCCGCGGACCATCGGGCCGGGGTGCATCACGATCGCGTGCTCGGGCAGCTGCGCGAGGCGCGCGCCGTCCAGGCCGTAGCGGCGGGAGTACTCGCGCTCGGTCGGGAAGAACGCGGCGTTCATCCGCTCGCGCTGCACCCGCAGCATCATCAGCGCGTCCGTCTTGGGCAGCACGCTCTCCAGGTCGTAGCTGACCTCGCACGGCCAGTTCTCGATCCCGATCGGCACCAGCGTCGGCGGGGCGACGAAGGTGACCTGGGCGCCGAGGGTGGTCAGCAGGTGCACGTTGGAGCGGGCCACCCGGCTGTGCAGGACGTCGCCGACGATGGTGATCCGCCGCCCCGCGAGGTCCTTGCCGGCGCCGGGGTTGAGGTGGCGGCGCATGGTGAACGCGTCGAGCAGGGCCTGGGTGGGGTGCTCGTGGGTGCCGTCACCGGCGTTGATGACGCTGCCGTGCAGCCAGTCGGACTGGGCGAGGCGGGCGGGCGCGCCGGAGGCGTGGTGGCGGATGACCACCGCGTCGGCGCCCATCGCCTGCAGGGTCAGCGCGGTGTCCTTCAGGCTCTCGCCCTTGGAGACCGAGGAGCCCTTGGCGGAGAAGTTGATGACGTCGGCGGAGAGCCGCTTCTCGGCGACCTCGAAGGAGGTCTTGGTGCGGGTGGAGTCCTCGAAGAAGAGGTTGACGACCGTGCGCCCGCGCAGGGTGGGCAGCTTCTTGACGGCGCGGCCGGAGAGCTGGGCCAGCTCCTCGGCGGTGTCGAGGATCAGCAGCGCGTCGTCGCGGGTGAGGTCGGCGGCGGAGACGAGGTGGCGCTTCACGCGATTACTCCGGGAGGTGCTGGTCGGCGGGCGGCTGGGCGGCGAGGGCCTGCGAGGAGCGGGCCGCGTAGTCGCGGTCGCCGACCAGGACGGCGTCCCGGCCGTCGGTGTCGGCGAGCTGGACCTGGACGGCCTCGCGCAGCGAGGTGGGCAGGTTCTTGCCCACGTAGTCGGCGCGGATGGGCAGCTCGCGGTGGCCTCGGTCGACCAGGACGGCCAGCTGGACGGCGCGCGGACGGCCGATGTCGCTGAGGGCGTCGAGCGCGGCGCGGATGGTGCGGCCGGAGAAGAGCACGTCGTCGATCAGGATGACGAGCTTGCCGTCGATGCCGCCGGGCGGGATCTCGGTGTGCTCCAGGGCGCGGGCGGGCTTGAGCCGCAGGTCGTCCCGGTACATCGTGATGTCCAGGGTGCCGAGCGGGATCTCGCGGCCGGTGATCTGGGTGAGCTTGGCGTGCAGCCGGCGGGCCAGGTGGACGCCGCGGGTGTGGATGCCGAGCAGGACGACGTCCTCGGCGCCCTTCGCGCGCTCCACGATCTCGTGGGCGATCCGGGTCACCACCCGGGCGATGTCGGTGCCGTCGAGCACCTGGTGGGGCGGGCGCGGTGCGCTCGATGAATCTCTCACTGTGGTCATGCCGAAGCCGACCTCCTTCCCCGCCTCACAGGACGGGCCATTAAAGGATGTCTGGTAGGGCCTCCCCGGTCGCGGCGGAAGCCTCGGTCATCCTAACAGCGTGGTCGGCGGGCATCCGGTGGTGGTTCGTTCCGCTTTGCGACACCGCAGGTCAACCACCGCACACCGGCGTGGTTCATGCTCCCGACGCGGGCCATTCGCACGACTGCCCCATTCGGCTTGACGCAGCTACCTCACTCTACGTAACCTCACAGTGAGTTACGAGACGCACGTCGAACCCACCGGTAGGACGTGCCGGGCAGTTGCCGGCCGCACCGCCGGCGACCGCTCGTGGCTCACCACTCAACGCGAAGCAATCTCGTCCGGGGAGACCAATGTCCAGCGACTACGCGAAGCAACTCGGGGGCAAGCTCCGAGCGATCCGCACCCAGCAGGGTCTCTCCCTGCACGGTGTCGAGGAGAAGTCCCAGGGGCGCTGGAAGGCAGTCGTCGTCGGTTCGTACGAGCGCGGCGACCGTGCTGTCACCGTGCAGCGGCTGGCCGAGCTGGCGGAGTTCTACGGCGTCCCGGTCCAGGAGCTGCTGCCCGGCGGTACCCCCGGCGGCGCGGCCGAGCCGCCGCCGCGCCTGGTCCTCGACCTGGAGAGACTGACCCAGGTGCCGTCCGAGAAGGCCGGTCCGCTGCAGCGCTACGCGGCGACCATCCAGAGCCAGCGCGGCGACTACAACGGCAAGGTGCTCTCGATCCGCCAGGACGACCTGCGCACCCTCGCCGTGATCTACGACCAGTCGCCGTCGATCCTCACCGAGCAGCTGATCTCCTGGGGCGTGCTGAACCCCGACGCGCGCCGGGCGGTGCGCGAGGAGGACGCGAGCTGACCGCTCCCCGCCTGCAGAAACGTCACGGCGCGGTGCCCACCCCGGCAACGGGGGGCGCCGCGCCGTCGACGTGTCGGGGCCGTCCCGCCCGGGACGGCCGCGGCCGGCTGCCGCGCCCCCTCCGAGCGGCCCGGGCGGCGCCGTTCAGCACACCGTGCCGAGGCTGAACCCGGGCGCCGCCTCGATGCCCGACAGCAGCGCCCCGCCGGGCGCCGGCGTCCAGTCCTGACCGCCGCTGACCCAGGCCCAGGCCGCCTCCCGGTACTCCCCGCAGTCCGCGGCCGACCCCTGCGATCCGTACAGCAGCGCGGTACCCGGCAGTTCGCGGGCCAGCCCGGCGCAGAGCACGGCGCAGACCAGGTCCAGGTCCTCGTCGTTGATCCGCACCACGCCGTCCTCCCAGTGCAGGATGCGGGCCGCCGCCTCCAGCCGGCCGCCGGGCGCGTCCACCGAGCAGCGGAACTCGTACACCCCGAAACCGGCGCCCACCAGCATCCGGCGCAGCACCTCGGCCCCCCGCTGGTAGGCCTCGCGCACCGGGCGCGGGTCCTCGCCGTGGCCCTCCTCCAGCAGCAGCTCGACGTGGCACAGCGTCAGGCCGTTGTCGCGCGCCCGGACCAGCCGCGGGACGAAGTCCCCGGCCAGGTCCTCGCCCTGATAGGGCAGCAGCTGGTTCTGCAGCGGCGGGTTGACCAGGTAGCGGTCCCGGGCGACCGGCTCGGCGGGGTCCAGCCGGTGCAGCAGGCAGAACTCCTCGAAGTCGACCGGGTGGAACATCCGGGCCCGGACCACCTCGAAGGTGCGGTGGGCCTGCGTCAGCAGCTCGGCGGTGTCCCGCAGGTAGTCGTCGAAGTCGGCGGCGTCGGCCAGGCCCCACGGGCGGGCCCGCTCGAAGTCCTCACGGCTGGTCAGGATCCCGGTGATGAAGGCGCGTTCGCTCCGCCGGCCCTGCTCGTGCGCCGTCCGCGGGCGCGCGTTCGGGCCGCCGGGCAGGCCGTTGTCCGCCTGCCGGGAGGCCGGCAGGTGCCCCCAGCCCGGCACCTGGCAGGACGGGAGGGCGGTGCGGCGGGGGCGGCCGTTGCGAGGCATCGGGGGCTCCTGGGGGCGGGGAGTCGGGAGCGGCGGGGGTGCCGCTGCCCCTCTTCCTCCCCATCCCCGGCAGGCGCACACGCACGGCGTGTCACAGCCCTGTAACCACGAGTGAGTTGCCCGGCGAGCCCGGCCCCCGGAGCCGGCGCGCCGGCGGCACCGGGCGCCGACTCCCCGTGCACCGACTCCCCACGCGCGGCGTCCCCACACCCGCGCCGGGCCGCGCGCGGGAGTGCGGGGCCCGCAGGGGGCGGGCGGTGCCGCGGGCGCACGTCCGTCGGGGGCGTGCGGGCGACTACGCGGGGCGCGGGGCGCGGGCGAGCTGCCGGGACTGCGCCACCAGCCGGCCGGACTCGTCCCAGATCTCGGCGTCCTCCTCGAAGTAGCCGCCGGCCAGGTTCCGGGTCGAGTGGCTGACCCGCAGCCAGCCGGGGACGGGCCGGGCCCGCAGGTGGACGGTCAGCTCGATGGTCGGCGCCCACCCCGGCAGGCCGAGGTCGAAGGTGACCGGCGGCAGGGCGTCGGCGACCAGCAGGAGCAGCAGCGGGTCCGGGTCGCGGCCGTCGGCGAGTCTGAACCAGCCCTGGATCCGGCCGTTCTTCGACGGCCGGCCGAGCGCCCAGCCGACGGTGGACGGGTCGAGCCGCAGGTCGAAGCGCTCCAGCAGGGCGGCCTGCTCGATCAGCTGCGGCGGGGCGTGCTCCATGCCGATGCACTGGTCCGGCGGCGGGAGCTGCGGCGGCTTGGCACTGGTGTGCACCTCCCCCTCGGCCGCGCCCAGGTCGCCGTAGCTGGCGAGCACCCGCAGCCGCTCGACCGGGCGGCCGTCCTCGTCGGCCTGGCTCAGCGAGGCGGTGCCGGTGGAGAGGCTGCGCCCGCTGCGGATCACCTCGGTCCCGACGGTGGCCGCGCCGGGCCGCGAGGCGGAGAGGTAGTAGCCGCTGATCGACATCGGGTCGGGGTGCTCGGGGTGCCGCAGGGAGAGTGCGTGACCCGCCACCGCCAGCAGCAGGCCGCCGTTGATGCCGCCGCCGATCTGCCAGCCGGCGCCCAGCTCGGCGTCGTACAGACCGGTCCCGCCCGGGCGCGGGGTCAGGGCGATGCCCTGGTCGAACTCGCTGCGAATCGCCGTGGTCATGGGTGCTGCGCCCTCCGCTACTGAGTGGCCGATCGTGGGTTACTCACCAGTAGCAGACCCTACTCCACGGCGGTGAACGCGCGAAGGCCGCCGGACCAGGTCGGTCCGGCGGCCTTCGCGGCGGGCTGCGGCGAACGGTCAGTCGCGGCGGATCGTGGGCTTCAGCTCCATGAACCGCGCGAGCAGGCCGTTGACGAACGCCGGGGAGTCGTCGGTGGAGAACTCCTTGGCGATCTCGACGGCCTCGTCCAGGACGACCGCGTCCGGGACGCCGTCCTCCCAGATCAGCTCGTAGGCACCGAGCCGCAGGACGTTGCGGTCCGCGATCGGCATCCGGTCGAGGGTCCAGCCCACCGAGTAGGTGGAGATCAGCTCGTCGATCCGACGCGCGTGCTGGACGTACCCCTCGATCAGCTGCATCGTGTACTCGCCGATCTGCGGGGTGCCCTCGTCCGGCTTGGGCTCCCGGGCGCGGGCGACCCAGTCGGCGAGGACGCGCTGCGGGTCGACGTCCCGGTGGTCGGCCTCGAAGAGGATCT
The DNA here is from genome assembly GCF_042673745.1 of Kitasatospora sp. NPDC057015. Classification (NCBI taxonomy): domain Bacteria; kingdom Bacillati; phylum Actinomycetota; class Actinomycetes; order Kitasatosporales; family Streptomycetaceae; genus Kitasatospora; species Kitasatospora sp. NPDC057015. The sequence goes on along the minus strand of NZ_JBHUSG010000018.1, from coordinate 120,807 downwards.
GGAAGGCTCGCGTACGAGCCTTGCTACGGGCGGCCGACACGGACTTACTTCACCCGGCCGAGGTAGCTGCCGTCGCGGGTGTCGACCTTGATCTTCTCGCCGGTGACGATGAAGAGCGGGACGGCGATCTCGGCGCCGGTCTCCAGCGTGGCCGGCTTCGAGCCACCGGTGGAGCGGTCGCCCTGGACGCCCGGCTCGGTGTGCTGGATGAGCAGCTCGACCGAGGCCGGGAGCTCGATGTACAGCGGCGCGCCCTCGTACATCGCGACGACGGCCTCGAAGCCCTCGAGCAGGTACTTGGCGGCGTCGCCGACGACGGCGGGCTCGATGGTCACCTGGTCGTAGGTGTCCGTGTCCATGAACACGAAGTTCGAGCCGTCCTTGTACGAGAACTGCATGCCGCGCTTGTCGACGCTGGCGGTCTCGACCTTGGTGCCCGCGTTGAAGGTCTTGTCGACGACCTTGCCGGTCAGGACCTCCTTGAGCTTGGTGCGCACGAAGGCGGGGCCCTTGCCCGGCTTGACGTGCTGGAACTCTACGACGGACCAGAGCTTGCCACCGTCGAGCTTGAGGACCATGCCGTTCTTGAGATCGTTCGTGGAAGCCACGGGCGCACTTACTCCTGGATATAGCTGTCAAGGAACCAAGGGGACGCGTCCTGGCCCCCGCCGCGGCGACACGCCGCGGCAACGGGACTACAGGGCGAGGAGCTCCTTGGTGGTGATGGTGAGCAGCTCGGGCCCGCCCTCTTCGAGGGGGCGCACCACGAGCGTGTCCTCGATCCGGACCCCGCCCTTGCCCGGGAGATGGACCCCCGGACCGACGGTGACCGGCACGCGACTGTCCAGTTTACCCATGTCTGCGGGACCGAGTCGCGGCGCCTCCCGGATCTCCAGCCCGATGCCGTGGCCGAGCGGGTGCGGGGAGGCCTCGGTGTGGCCGGCCGCCTGCAGGATCTCGCGCGCCGCCAGGTCGGGTACGCAGCTTTCGACGCCCGGCCCGAGCGCCTCGCGACCGGCCCGCTGGGCGCGGAAGACCAGCCGGTGCAGCTCCACCTGCCAGGGCGCCGGGGAGGCCCCGATGACGAAGGTCCGGGCGGTGGACACGCCGTAGCCGCGGTACTGGGCACCGAGCACGACGGTCAGGAAGTCGCCCTCCTCCACCCGCCGGTCGGTGGGCTGGTGGTTCTGCTGCCCCGAGTGGCTGCCGGTGCCGACCGACACCGGGAAGGCCGCCCGGTCCGCGCCGTGGTCGATCATGCGGCGCTCCAGCTCCATCGCCAGGTGCCGTTCGGTCCGGCCCACCAGGATCGATTCGAGCAGCTCGCTCAGGGCCTGGTCGGCGATCTCCGCCGCGATCCGCAGATCGGCGATCTCGTGCTCGTCCTTGATCACCCGCATCCGCTCGACCGCCCGGTCCAGGTCCGCCAGGCGGACTCCCCGGGCCAGGCCGGCGACCGCGCGGTGCCGGGTGACGGTCAGGTCGTGCTCCTCGACCGCGAGGTCGCCCACCCGCAGCCGGACGGCCGCCTCGGCGGCGGCGAGCGCGGTGTCGGTACCGGCCGTCACCGGCAGCTGGGTGAGGTCCTCGCCGAGCAGGTGCTCGCCGGTGTCGTCCGGTGGCAGGTCGTCCGGCAGCGCCAGCAGGGCGCGCTCCCGGGTGAGCAGCAGGGTGGCACCGCACGGCCCGCACCCGGTGAGGTAGCGGACGTTCGCCGGTCTGGTGATCAGCGCCGCATCCGCTCCCGTCGCGCTGCAGTTCTCCCTCAGACGCTCCCGCCGACCCGCGTACGCATCAGACATGGGTCGAGCGTACGGAGAGCGGCGGCGGTTCGCCCGGTGAGCGGCCCGGACGGCGGCACCGGCGGTGCTCGCGGGTGCCCCGGCGCGCGGCGAGGGCGGGCCGGGGCGCGGGTCGGGGGCTAGGGCCGGACGGGAATGGACGCGGCGCCGGCCGTGTTGGGAGCGGATGAAAACGACAACCGTTTCCCGGGTGGGTCGACCGGACCCGCCCGCCACCGCTCCACGGAAGGGGAGACCATGGCCCGCAGCGAGCTGCGCCCCGTCGTCCGACTCCGCTCCACGGCCGGCACCGGCTTCACGTACGTGACCCGCAAGAACCGCCGCAACGACCCCGACCGGATGACCCTGCGCAAGTACGACCCGGTGGCGCACCGCCACGTGGCGTTCCGCGAGGAGCGCTGACGCCGGGCCCGGACCGGTCCGGGATGAACGGCGGGCGACGCCACCGCACGGGTGGCGCCGCCCGCCGTTCGCGTTCGGGGCGAGCCCCGGCCGGCCGGGAGCAACCCGGGCGATCGGCGGCAGGCGCAGCCGGTGGACGCAGGGGCGGGCGGGGGCCCGCTCAGCGCGGGGGCGGCACCGAGACGACCATGGTCAGCCGCACGGGCGCGTCGCCCTCGTTGCGGTAGCCGTGCGGCTGGGAGGCGTCGAAGGAGGCGGTGCTGCCCGCCGGCACCCGGTGGTCGCGGTCACCGTGGGAGAGGGTCAGCTCACCGGTCTCCACCCGGACGATCTCGACCGTCCCCGCGGGGTGCGCCTCGGAGCCGTAGCCCTCGCCGGGTTCGAGGTGCCAGGCCCAGAGTTCGAGCGGCCCCGGGGCCTCCACGCCGCTCAGCAGCGTGCCGCTGCCGCCCTGCGGGCCGGTCCAGAGCGGGACGGCCTGGTCGGGCGTGACGATCCGCACCGCGGCGCTCTCGTCGTAGTCCAGCAGCCGGGCGACCGAGACCCCGAGCGCGTCGGCCAGCCGCACCACCGTGGCGACGCTGGGATTGGTCCTGACCTGCTCGATCTGCACGATCATCCCGCGACTGACGCCGGCCCGGGCGGCCAGCGCGTCGAGGGTGTGGCCGCGTTCGGCGCGCAGCCGCTTGAGGTTCCGGGCGAGCGCCTGGGAGACGAGATCGGGATCCGGCACGAGATAGTCCAATAAATTGATTCGGCTGGTTCATTCTGCTGTACTACGCTGCGATCCGGACAGGCGTCCGGTCGAATGTACTGCGGAGGCCATCGTGCTGTCCCCCACCACCCCCGCGGCCAGACCGCGGTGAGCGCCCTGCTCGCCCTCACCGCCAGCCTGCTCTGGGGCCTGGCCGACTTCGGCGGCGGCGCCCTGACCAGGAGACTTCCCGCCCTCGCGGTGGTGGTCGCCTCACAGCTGACCGCCGCCGTCGTCCTGGTGGCGGCCGTCCTCGCCACCGGCGGGATCGGCGACGCCACGCCGATGCTCTGGTACGCCGTCGCCGCCGGGGTGATCGGGCCGTTCGCCATGCTGGCCTTCTACCGGGCGCTGGCAATGGGGCCGATGGGGGTGGTGTCACCGCTGGCCACCGTCGGGGTGGCCGTCCCGGTCGGGGTCGGACTCGCACTGGGCGAGCGGCCCGGCCTCGGGCAGGCCGCCGGGATCGCGGTCGCGCTGGCCGGGGTCGTGCTGGCCGCCGGCCCGCAGCGGGGCGGGCCGGCGGCCGGGCCCCGGGTCCTGCTGCTCACCCTGGGCGCCGCGTTCGGCTTCGGCGCCGTGATGGCCCTGGTCGCGCAGGCCTCCGCCGGCGGCGGCCTGCTCCTGACCCTCTGCGTCCAGCGGCTGTGCAACATCGCGGTCGGCGGCGCCGCCCTGGCCCTGACCCTGCGGCGGACCGGCACCGGCACCGGTCTCGGCCGGGAGCTGCGGGGGCGGCTGCCCGCCCTCACCGCCGTGGGCCTGGCCGACGTGGCGGCGAACGGCGCCTACGCGACGGCCTCGCACAGCGGGTCGGCGGCCGCGGCGGCCGTGCTGGCCTCGCTCTACCCCGTCGTCACCGCGCTGATGGCACGCGGTGTGCTCGACGAGCGGCTGCGCCGGATACAGGTGCTCGGTGCGGGCCTGGCGGTGGCCGGGACCCTGCTGCTCGCCGCCGCCTGAACCACCGGTCCGCCCGGCCGGGCAAACCCGCTCACGGCGCGGCGGCCCAGCGCTGCTCCACCCTGCCCAGCCGCCAGTAGGCGACGGCCGCCGCCCAGACCACCACGAAGAGCCCGACGATCACATAGCCCACGTTGTCGAGCGAGAGGCCGGCGATCCAGCCGCTGACCGGATCGGTCAGGTCCAGCTTCTCGTGCAGCACGCTGACCAGCTCGATCGTGCCGATGATGAAGGCGACCGCGATCGACAGCCCGGTGATGGTCAGGTTGTAGTACACCTTGCGCACCGGGTTGGAGAAGGCCCACTGGTAGGCGAAGTTCATGAAGGTCCCGTCCAGCGTGTCGAACAGGCTCATCCCCGCCGCGAACAGCAGCGGCAGGCAGACGATCGCGTACCAGGGCAGCCCGGCGGCCGCGCCGCTGCCCGCCATCACCATCAGGGTCACCTCGGTCGCCGTGTCGAAGCCGAGCCCGAGCACCATCCCGACCGGGAACATCTGCCCGGGCCGGGTGATCGAACGGGTGGCCCGGTTCAGCACCCGGTTGAACAGGCCGCGGGAGTTCAGGTGCCCCTCCAGCTCCGCCTCGTCGAACCGACCGGCCCGCATCGCCCGGAAGACCCGCAGGATGCCGAACAGCGCCGCCAGGTTCAGCGCGCCGATCAGGTACAGGAAGGCCCCCGAGGCACTGGTGCCCAGCACGCCGAGCCACTGGTGGGCCGTCGAGTCCTCGTCCATCAGGGTGTTCGCCAGCTGCGCGCCGCCCGCCACCAGCGCCGCCATCAGGACGACCATGGAGGAGTGGCCCAGGGCGAACCAGAAGCCCACCGACACCGGCCGCCGGCCGTCCGCCATCAGCTTGCGGGTGGTGTTGTCGATCACGGCGATGTGGTCCGCGTCGAAGGCGTGGCGCATCCCCAGCGTGTACGCGGTGATGCCCAGGCCGACCCCGAAGACCTGGGTGCCGACCGCGTACTCGTGCGGTGCCACCAGGAAGAAGAGCGTCCCGAACGCCGCCACGTGCATCGCCAGGATCACCGCCATCAGCCCGGCCGTGCGGACGGTGTCCTCGCGCCGCCAGCGGAAGGCCGGCAGGGCGGGGGCGGTGGGCGGCGCGGCCGGGGCGGCACCGATTTCGGGCAGGGTCATGCGGTCACGCTCCAGCACCTCGTGGATCACTTCGTGAGATGCCGTGGCCGGTCTCCTGGCTGACGGGTCGAACGCTCCCGCGCCGGCCTTCCCGGACGCCTGGACGTCCAGTGACCACCCGCCCCGGTCAGGGGGCGGGACATGGCGCGGATGCTTCCCGATCACAGTGGCGAGGGCCGCTCCGGTCTGGGACCTCTGAAGGTCCGTCACCGGTCTTCCCGAACACCACGGCGGGCCACACCGTACGGGGCGTCAGGTCGTCCATGCAAGGCTGCGCACCTGCGCAGGTGTTCAGGATCACACCCCGTGGGCTGCGAGAATGGCCCGCATGCATCTCGTACCGGCCGAGCGCGCGGACCACCGGACCATCGACGGCCACCGGGTCTGCGAGGCCATCGCGGCGATCGGCGACCCCGCCCGGGTGCGCGCCCGGGCCGAACGCTTCGCCCTGCTCGCCGACCCGGGACGCCTCGCCCTGCTGCTCGCCCTGCACCGGGCCGGCCCGCTCGCCGTCAGCGACCTCGCGGTCGCCACCGGCATGCGCGACCCGGCCGTCTCCCAGGCGCTGCGGCTGCTGCGCACCGCCGCCGTGGTGGCCGGCGACAGGGACGGCCGGGTGGTGCGCTACCGGATCGTCGACGAGGACCTCGGCCCGCTGCTGGCCCACTGCGCGGCGGACGACCATGCCGAGCCGCAGCCGCACGAGGTGACCGCCCCCGCGTGACCGCCCGCGCCGGGTGACGGCCGGTCAGACCCGCTGGCAGCTCGGGCACCAGAAGAGGTTGCGGGCCGCGTGCTCCTCGGTGCGGACGGCCGTGCCGCAGACCAGGCAGGGCATCGCCGCACGGCGGTAGACGTAGACCTCGCCGCCGTGGTCGTCGACCCGCGGCGGGCGGTTCATCGCCTCGGGGGTGTGCTCGGGGCGGACGGTGTCGATCCGGCCCGCGTCCACCCCCTCCTGCATCAGGGTGACCAGGTCGGCCCAGATGGCGTCCCACTGCGCACGCGTCAGGTCGCGGCCGGCCCGGTGCGGGCTGATGCCGAGCCGGAAGAGCACCTCGGCGCGGTAGACGTTGCCGACGCCCGCCAGCACCTTCTGGTCCATCAGCAGGGCCGCGACCGTCGTCCGGCTGGCGGAGATCCGCCGCCAGGCCAGCACCGGGTCGGCGTCCGCGCGCAGCGGGTCCGGCCCCAGCCGGGCGGCGACGGCCGCCTTCTCGCCCGGGGTGAGCAGCTCGCAGGTGGTGGGGCCGCGCAGGTCGGCGTACGCGTCGTCGTTCTCCAGCCGCAGCCGCACCAGGCCGACCGCCCGCGGGGCCGGGCCCTCGCCGAAGGTGAAGCCGCCGTACAGGCCGAGGTGGACGTGCAGCCAGGCGCCCTCCTCGAACCCGAGGAAGAGGTGCTTGCCGGTGGCCTCGGCCGAGACGAGTGCCTGGCCGTCGATCAGCTCGGCGCCGTCGGCGAAGCGCCCCTGCGGGCTGGAGACCCGGACGGGGCGGTCGCCGAAGGCCTGGAAGTTCTGGGCGGCCAGGCGGTGGATGATGTGGCCTTCGGGCACGGAACGGCTCCCCCGGTGGATCAGCAGGACGGGTCCATCATCCCAGCCGGCACTGACAGCCCGGTGTGGCGGCGATCGGCGGGCGGCGGCGGGAAGGCCCTGGTCAGCGTACGGGGCGCCCGAGCAGGCGGGCCAGGATGACCTGGTCCAGGGCGGCGGCGGTGGCGCCGACGTCCAGTTGGGAGTTGTCGATGATCGGCAGCCCGGAGTTGTACCAGCCGGCCATCCGGCCGTGGATCCGGGCGACCTCCTCGTCGCTGAGGCGCCGATTGCCGCTGCGGCGGGCGTTGCGGGCGAGGACGGAGTCCAGCCCGGGGAGCAGCACCACCGGGATCATGCCGGGGCCGATGTGGCGCTTCCAGCCGCCGAGACCGATCGCCGGGCGGTCCGGGAACACCGCGTCGTCGATGATGCAGGAGATGCCGTTGGCGAGGTAGTTGCGGCAGGCGAAGCCGCAGGTGCGGCGGGCCAGCCGGTACTGGGCCTCGGAGGCGTTGTTCCAGCCGGACTGCGGGTTGGCGAAGCCGGACTGCACCCACTCCCGGACGTCGTCCAGGCTGATGTGCGCGGTCGGGGAGGGGCGGCGTTCGGCCCAGTGCCGCGCGACGGTGGTCTTGCCGGCGCCGGCCGGGCCGATCAGCAGGACGGCGATCGGGCCGGTGGGAGCGTGCGGCTGCGGATGCGCGGGCAGCTGGACCGGTGCCCCGGACGGCAGCAGGAAGTGCCCCGTGGCGCCGGCCGGCGCCGGTGGGCCGGCCGGGCCGGGGGCGCTCCGTGCACGCAGCGCCGGGTCACCGTAGGGGTGCCGGGGTGCGGGGTGGCCGCCGGGCGGGCCGGCCGCGGTCGGCGCCGCGAAGAGCGGCCCGGCGCCGCGCGCGGGTGCGGCGGCCGGGGGCACGAGCGGAGCTGGCGCCGGTGCGGGCTGCGGGCCGGGGCCGACGGCAGCGACGGACTGCGGGCCGGCTGCGGGCTGCGGTGCGCCGAGCGGTCCGGCCGCCGGTACGGGCCCGGTCTGCGGGGCCGGTGCGGTGGGTGTCGCCGGCGGGGTCACCGGCCGTGGAGGCAGCTGTCCTCCCCCTGGGTACTGCGTCACGGTCACCTCCCGACACCGTCTTCGACGGGGACACTACACGCCGGCCCGGCGGCGGGCACAGTCCGCCACCGGGCCGTTGATCTTGCTTCAGCGTGTGGTGAGCTGCTCCGCGAGGGCGCGCAGGGCCAGTTCGTACGAGCCGAGGCCGAAGCCCGCGATGGTCCCGGAGGCCACCGCGGCGATCACCGAGGTGTGCCGGAACTCCTCGCGCGCGTACGGGTTGGAGATGTGCACCTCGATGAGCGGCGCCGTCCGCTGGGCGGCGGCGTCGCGGATCGCGTACGAGTAGTGGGTGAACGCCCCGGGGTTGATCACCACCGGGGTCCGCTCGTCGGCGGCCCAGTGCAGCCACTCGATCATCTGCTGCTCGGAGTTGGTCTCCTTGACCTCGACCTCGAAGCCCAGCTCCTTGCCGAGCACGGCGCAGCGCTCGACCAGCCCGGCGTACGAGGTGGCGCCGTAGACGTCGGGCTCGCGGCTGCCGAGGCGGCCGAGGTTGGGCCCGTTGAGCACCAGCACGCGGCTCACGCGGAGACCTCCGCGTAGGCGGCGACCAGCAGCGACGGGTCGGGGCCCTCCAGTACGGAGGTCCTGGCCAGGCCGTCGAGGACGATGAAGCGCAGCAGGTCGCCGCGCGACTTCTTGTCGATCTTCATGGCGTCCAGCAGCTTGGGCCAGGCGTCACCGCGGTAGGTGAGCGGCAGGCCGACCGAGGCGAGCACGGTGCGGTGCCGGTCGGCGGTCTCGTCGTCGAGGCGCCCGGCGAGCCGGCCGAGTTCGGCGGCGAAGACCATGCCGACCGAGACGGCCGCGCCGTGCCGCCACTTGTAGCGCTCGTTGCGCTCGATGGCGTGCGCGAGGGTGTGCCCGTAGTTGAGGATCTCGCGGCGCCCGGCCTCCTTGAGGTCGCCGGAGACCACGTCGGCCTTGACCTGGATGGCCCGCTGGATGAGCTCCAGGGTGTGCGGGCCGGCCGGGCTCTTGGCGCCCTCGGGGTCGGCCTCGACCAGGTCGAGGATCACCGGGTCGGCGATGAAGCCGGCCTTGATGACCTCGGCGAGACCGGAGACGTAGTCGTGCCTGGGCACCGTCTCCAGGGTGTCCAGGTCGGCGAGCACACCGGCCGGCGGGTGGAACGCGCCGACCATGTTCTTGCCCTCGGCGATGTTGATGCCGGTCTTGCCGCCGACGGCCGCGTCGACCATGCCGAGCAGGGTGGTGGGCATGGAGACCCAGCGCACCCCGCGCAGCCAGGTCGCGGCGACGAAGCCGGCCAGGTCGGTGGTGGCGCCGCCGCCGAGGCCGACGATCACGTCGCTGCGGGTGAAGCCGGTCTGGCCGAGCACCGACCAGCAGTACGCGGCGACCTCGGCGCTCTTGGCCTCCTCGGCGTTGGGCACCTGGAGGGCGATCGCCTCGTAGCCCTCGGCCGCGAGGTCCTCGCGGATCGCCTCGCCGGTGGCCTCCAGGGCCTCCGGGTGGATGATCGCGACCCGACGCGCCTGGGTCCCGATCAGCCGGCCCAGCTCGCCGAGCAGCTGGCGGCCGATCAGCACGTCGTACGGGTCGTGGCCGGCGCTGCCACCGACGTGGATGGTCACGGTGTCGGTCATGGGCCCCTGCTCGTTCATTTCGGTTGCAGCTCCAGTGCTTCGAGTACGGCGTCGGCGACCTGCTCCGGGGAGCGCCCCTCGGTGGTGACCACGGCGGTCGCCACCTCCAGGTAGAGAGGGCGCCTGGCCTCCATCAGCTCGCGCCAGCGGGCCCGCGGGTTGACCGCGAGCAGCGGGCGCGGCGCGTCCAGGCCGACGCGCTTCACGGCGTCGCCGAGCGGCACCTCCAGGAACACCACGGGCAGGTCGGCGAGGACGGCGCGGGTGGCCTCGGCCAGCACCGCGCCGCCGCCCAGTGCGAGCACGCCGGGGTGGCCCTCGGCGGCCTCGCGCACGGCGCGGGCCTCCAGCTCACGGAAGTGCGGCTCGCCCTCGTCGATGAAGATCTCCGCGATCGGCTTGCCCGCCAGCGCCTCGACGTCGGCGTCGGTGTCGCGGAACTCCACGCCGAGGCGCGCGGCCAGCTCCCGCCCGACGGTGGTCTTGCCACTGCCGGGCGGGCCGACCAGCACGAGGACCGGTGCGGTCATCGGACGATCAGGTTGTCGAGGTAGCCCTGCACGTTGCGGCGGGTCTCGGAGACGTTGTCGCCGCCGAACTTCTCGCTCACCGCGTCCGCCAGCACCAGCGCCACCATCGCCTCGGCGACGATGCCCGCCGCCGGCACGGCACAGACGTCGGAGCGCTGGTGGTGCGCCTTGGCGGGCTCGCCGGTGCGCACGTCCAGGGTCTGCAGCGCCCGCGGGACGGTCGCGATCGGCTTCATCGCGGCGCGCACCCGCAGCAGCTCACCGGTGGACAGCCCGCCCTCGGTGCCGCCGGAGCGGCCGGTGGCGCGCTTGACGCCCTCGGGGGTCGGGATGATCTCGTCGTGCGCCTGCGATCCGGGGATCCGGGCCAGCTCGAAGCCGTCGCCGACCTCGACGCCCTTGATCGCCTGGATGCCCATCAGCGCGGCGGCGAGCCGGGCGTCCAGGCGGCGGTCCCAGTGCACGTGCGAGCCCAGGCCCGGCGGCAGGCCGTAGGCCAGCACCTCGACGACGCCGCCGAGGGTGTCACCGTCCTTGTGGGCCTGGTCGATCTCGGCGACCATCCGCTTGGAGGCGTCGGCGTCCAGGCAGCGCACCGGGTCCTCGTCGAGGCGGGCCTCGTCGGAGGGCAGCGGCAGCACGCCGGCCGGGGCCTTGGCGGCGGCCAGCTCGACCACGTGCGAGACCAGCTCGATGCCGCAGGTCTCCTTCAGGTACGAGCGGGCGACCGCGCCCAGCGCCACCCGGGCGGCCGTCTCGCGGGCGCTGGCGCGCTCCAGGATCGGCCGGGCCTCGTCGATGGAGTACTTCTGCATGCCCGCGAGGTCGGCGTGGCCGGGGCGGGGGCGGGTGAGCGCCTCGTTGCGGCCCAGGCCGGCCAGGACCTCGGGGTCGACCGGGTCGGCCGACATGACCTGCTCCCACTTGGGCCACTCGGTGTTGCCCACCATGATCGCCACCGGGCTGCCCATGGTCAGGCCGTGCCGGACGCCGCCGAGGAAGGTCACCTCGTCCTGCTCGAACTTCATCCGGGCGCCGCGCCCGTAGCCGAGCCGGCGGCGGGCCAGCGCGTCGGCCACGATCTCGGTGGTCACCGGTACGCCGGCGGGCAGGCCCTCCAGCGTCGCGACGAGTGCGGGGCCGTGCGACTCCCCCGCGGTCAGCCAGCGCAACGTACCCAACGGAGCTCCTTCGTCAGCGGACCGGCCGCGGCGCGCACCGCGCGGGCCGACCGGGCGTTCCTACCGCGGGCCCAGGTCGTGCCGGCCCGCATCTCTCCCCCGAATCCTTTCATGCCCGGGCGGCCACCGGACGCACGGTCCGCGTTGCGGACAGTGCTCGCCACCAGCCGGGACGGCCGGCCGACCGACCCGCTCGGCACACGAGCAGGGCGGCGGCCGTCGCCCGGACGGCCGCGGCCGGGTCGCGGCGGCGGGTTCAGTGCCCGGCGAGGGCGGCCTCGCCCGCCGCCCGCATCGCGACCAGCGGCCCCGGCGTGATCCCGGTGAACGCCTCGCTCTGCAGCACGGCCTGGTGCACCAGGAGGTCCAGCCCGCCCAGCACGGTGGCGCCGCGCTCGGCGCAGGCCGCGACCAGCCTGGTCGGCCACGGGTGGTAGAGCACGTCGAACAGCGCGCCGGGCGCGGCCGGCAGCCCCGCGGCGAACGCGTCGGTGGCGCCCGCCGGGGTGGTGGAGACGGTCAGCGGACGCTCCAGGGCCTCGGCGCCGCGCTCCCACTCGGCCGTGCGCAACCGCAGCCCGAGCCGCTCGCCGAGTTCGGCCATCTCGCGGGCCCGCTCGGGGCTCCGGACGTAGACCGTCACCTCGCCGGTGCAGATCTGGGCCAGTGCGGCCAGCGCCGAGGAGGCGGTGGCGCCGGCCCCCAGCACGGCGGCCGCCGGGACGCTCTCGACACCGCGCTCGCGCAGGGCGTTCACCAGGCCGGGGACGTCCGTGTTGTCACCGGTACGACGACCGTCGGGGTGGAACACCACCGTGTTGACGGCGTCCACCGAGCGGGCGGTGTCGCTCACCTCGTCGAGCAGCGGGATGATCGCCCGCTTCAACGGCATGGTGAGCGAGAGACCCGCCCACTGCGGCTCGTCCAGCCCGGCGACGAAGCCGGGCAGCCCGGCCTCGTCCACCTCGAAGCGCTCGTAGCTCCACCGCTCCAGGCCGAGCGCCGCGAAGGCCGCCCGGTGCAGGTCGGGTGAGAGCGAGTGCGCGATCGGCGAGCCGAGTACGGCCGCCCTGTGCTTGGTCGTCACGTTCGTCCTGCTGTCTCCGCTGGTCCCGACGGGTGGTGCTACTTGGTGGTGCAGTGGCCGCGGGCCTTGTCGAAGCCCTGGCCGGCGTCGGTGCAGTACTTCTGCACGTTGACCAGGTGCTCGGTGTAGGTGTCCGCGAACCTGGTCTCGGTCGGCGACATGGCGATGAAGAACAGCCACTTGCCCTCCGCCGGGTTGAGCACCGCCTTGATGGCGTCCTCGCCGGGGTTGGAGATCGGCGTCGGCGGCAGGCCCGCGTTGAGGTAGGTGTTGTACTTGTTCGACGCGTCGTCCATGTCCTTGGTGGTCAGGTTCTTGCGGCCGAGCGAGTACTGCAGCGTGGTGTCCATCCCGAGCCGGTGCTGGGTCTGGGCCTGGTCGGCCAGCCGGTTCTGGATGGTGCGGGCCATCTTGGCGAAGTCCGCCGAGTTGTTGCCCTCCTTCTGGAGGATGCTCGCCTCGATGACGACCTCGTAGGCGTTCTTGAGGCCGATCTTCTGCGCCGCCGCGTCCAGGTTCATGCTCTGGTACTCCTCGGCGGACTTGGCGACCATCTGCTTGAGCAGGTCCACCGGCTTCATGCCCTCGCCGACCGCGTAGCGGGCCGGCCAGAGGAAGCCCTCGGGGTTGCCGTTGGCGTACGCGGGCAGGCCGAGGTCGGCGACCTGGGCCTTGGCGACGCCGGCCGTGGTGCCCTTCGCCTGCTTCAGCTTGTCGTCGATCTTGGCGTAGATCTCGGCGGAGCTGAGCCCCTCCTGCAGGATCAGCGTGTCGCCACCGGCCGAGTCCACCAGGATCTTCATCGCCGCCTCGGCGGACATCTCCCGGTGCAGCGTGTAGAAGCCCGGCTGGATGCTCTTGGCCTTGACCGGGTCCTTCTCGGTGGCGGCGGTGAAGGCGTCGACGCTCTTCACCACGCCGGCGTTCTTCAGCGCGAGGCCCATCTGGCCGAGGGAGCCGGGCTTGATCTCCACGCTGACCGTGCCGGTGCCCTCGCCCTTGTAGTCCGGCGGCGGCCCGAAGTGGCTCTGGTAGAAGCCGTAGCCCCACCAGCCGCCACCGGCCACGCCGCCGAGCAGCACCAGCGCCACCAGCAGGCAGGCGCCGCCGTTGCGGCGGCCGGACTTCTTGCCGCTCTCCTTGCGCTTGCGCTTGCCCTCGCGGGAGTCGTCCTCCGCTCCGAGGAAGGAGCCCTGCTCCTCCTCGGGCTCGTCCTGGTACTCGTCCTCCGCGGCGTCCCACTGCTCGGCGTCCGGCTCGGCCTCGGCCGGGGCGGCGCCGCCGGCCTCCAGGGCCGCGGCCTCCGCCTCCCAGTCGATGCCGTCCGGGCCGGGACCGACGGGCTCCGCCTGCTGCGGGCGCCGGGCCTGCTGGACGGGCCGCGGCTGCTGGTCGAACGGCGGCTGCTGCTGGCCGGGGAATCCCTGCTGCGGCTGGCCCTGCTGCGGCGGCAGCTGGCCCGGTGCCTGCGGCCGGCCCTGCTGCGGGTAGGCCTGCTGGCCGTACTGCTGCTGACCCTGCTGCTGGCCCTGGCCGTACTGCTGGCCCTGCTGCACCGGGTTCGGCTGCATCGGGTCGGGCTGCTGCTGGTACCCCTGCTGCCCGTACTGCTGCTGACCCTGGACGTACTGCTGGCCCTGCTGCACCGGGTTCGGCTGCATCGGGTTCGGCTGCTGCTGGTACCCCTGCTGGCCGAACTGCTGCTGGCCCTGGCCGTACGGCTGGCCCTGCTGCCCGTACTGCTGCTGGCCCTGGCCGTACTGCGGCTGGCCCTGCTGCGGGTAGCCGTGCTGGCCGTACTGCTGCCCGCCCTGGTTGAAGGGGTCGGGCTGCTGGGCCGGGCTCTGCTGCTGCCAGCCGCCGTCCTCCTGGCCGGGGACCGGCTGCTGCTGACCGCCGTACACCGGATCGCCAGGGCGCCACGGCTCGGAGCCCTGGGAGCCGTAGCCCCGACCCAGATCAGTCATCGATCCCCTTATGCCGACGGAGACGACCGACGGATCCGATCGGCCGTCCGGGACGGCGTCCCGGCAAATACTCGAACCGGCGTGCTACCGCAGCGCCTGAAGGGAGACGTTACCGTACCGCAGCACGCCGATCGGCTCGGCCCGGGCCCCGTCAGTGCTTGTCCGCGCCCGCCGAGGGGCTGCCCTGGGCAGCCCGCAGCGCGTTGAACTCGGCTACGTTGCGGCCGTGTTGCTCAAGGCTGTCGGTGAAACGGGTGTCGCCGGGCTTGACCGTCACGAAGTAGAGCCAGTCCCCCGCCGCCGGTTCGGCGGCCGCCCGGATCGCCTGCCGCCCGGGATTGGAGATCGGCGTCGGCGGCAGCCCCTGGTGCAGGTAGGTGTTGTACGGGGAGTCCAGCTGGGTGTCGGTGACGGTGGTGTCGAGGGTGCTGCGGCCGAGCGCGTAGTTGATGGTGGAGTCGAGCTGCAGCGGCATCTTGCGCGCCAGCCGGTTGTAGATCACCCGGGCCACCTTCGCCATGTCCTCGGAGTTGTCCGCCTCCCCCTGGACGAGACTGGCCACCGTCAGCACGCCGTACGGGGTCTGGCCCAGGTTCGTCGCGACGGTCTCGACGTCCTCGCTGGCGAAGTCCTTGCCGGCCTGCTGGACCATCTCCTTGAGCAGCTCGATCGCGGTGGTGTCGCCGGTGACGGAGTAGGTCGCCGGGAAGAGGTAGCCCTCGGGCCGGCCGTTGGTGACCTCCGGCAGGCCGAGCTCGGCGGCCTGCTCCTGCGCGGTGCGCTCGGTGCTGCCCTTGGGCAGCTTGAGCTTCTCGTCGATCGCCGCGAACACCTGGGTACCGCGCCAACCCTCGGGGATGGTCAGGCCGTTGGCGTTCGCCGGGTCGATCAGGACGGCCAGCGCGGAGGCCGCCGACATCTTCAGGTGCAGGGTGTAGGTGCCGGCCTGGATCCGCCCCGCCGCGGCCCCCGTCCCCGCCGCGGCCCTGGTGAAGGCCTGCGAGCTGGCCACCACCCCCTTGCGGACCAGCACCCCGGCGATCTGGATCAGGCCGGCGCCCTGCGGCACCGAGATCTCCACCACATCCGTGCCGTTGCCCGCGTAGTCCTCCATGGGGTGCCCGTGCTGGCCCTGCCACCAGGAGTAGCCGGTCAGGCCCACCCCGCCGAACACCGCGACCAGCGCCAGCGCGGTCAGGGCGCAGGCCAGACGGGTGCGCAGGCGCTCCGGGTCCGGCGGCTCGTGCAGCGGGCCCTGGCCGGGCGGGCGCCCCTCCGGCTCGCTCGGGGGAGCTCCGAGATGGCCCGGGGTGAGCCCGGGCGTGAAGTCCTGGTCGGTCATGGCGCTGCCCCCTCGGCTGTCCCGGACGGGCTCGAAGGCGCCCGCACGTGCTGGGAAAGGAACGAGGGGCCCGTGCGGACGCGTCCGCACGGGCCCCTCGTCAGGGACGCTAGTCCAGCCCGATCAGATGACCGGTCCGACGCTCTCGCCGGGCGGCCTGCCGCTCACCCGTTCGGCCTCCAGCGCGCTCTGCAGGATCACCACGGCGGCGGCCTGGTCGACCACCGAACGGCCCTTCTTCGCCTTCACGCCCGAGGCGCGCAGCCCGTGCGTCGCCGTGACGGTGGACATCCGCTCGTCCACCAGCCGCACCGGCACCGGCGCGAGCCGCCCCGCCAGCTGCCCGGCGTACAGCCGGACCTTGGCGGCGGCCGGGCCCTCCTTGCCGCTGAGCGAGCGCGGCAGGCCGACGATCACCTCGATCGCCTCGTACTCCTCGGCGATGGCGACGATCCGGGCCTGCGAGCGCCCGCCGGCCGGGACGGTCTCCACGGGCGTTGCGATCATCCCGTCGGGGTCGCAGGACGCGACCCCGATCCGGGCGTCGCCGACGTCGACGGCGATCCGCCGGCCCCGGCGCCAGGCCGGGCGCTCGGCCGGCTGCGGCTCGCCCTCGTGCGAAACGTCCCGGTACCGGTCGGACATCAGGAGGCGCGCTCCGCGACCAGGGACCGGACCGCGGCGACGGCCTCGTCCACGGCGGCCGGGTTGGTGCCGCCACCCTGGGCGACGTCGTCCTTGCCACCGCCGCCGCCACCGAGGGTCTTGGCCGCGGTGCGGACCAGCTCGCCGGCCTTGACGCCGCGCGTGCGGGCCTCCTCGTTGGTGGCGATCACCGTCAGCGGGCGATCGTTGACCACGGTGAAGGCCGCGACCACGGCCGGGCGCGAACCCAGCCGGTTGCGGACGTCCAGCACCAGCTTGCGCAGCTCGTCCGCGCCCACGCCGTCGGCGACCCGGGCGGCGACCAGGGCCACGCCCCGGACGTCCTCGGCCGCCTCGGCCAGACCCGCGGCGGCGGCCAGCACCTTCTCGGCGCGGAACCGCTCGATCTCCTTCTCGGCGTCCTTGAGCTTGGCGAGCATCCCGGAGATCTTCTCCGGCAGCTCCTCCGGACGGCCCTTGACCAGCTCGGTGAGCTGGGCGACGACCGTGTGCTCACGGGCCAGGAACTTGTACGCGTCCACGCCGACCAGCGCCTCGACCCGGCGCACGCCGGAGCCGATCGAGGACTCGCCGAGCAGCTTCACCAGGCCCAGCTGGGCGGTGTTGCCGACGTGCGTGCCGCCGCACAGCTCCTTGGAGAAGTCGCCGATGGTGACGACCCGGACGGCGTCGCCGTACTTCTCGCCGAACATCGCGATGGCGCCGGCCTTGCGGGCCTGGTCCATCGTCATGACCTCGGCGGTGACGTCCAGCTCGCGGACCAGCACCTCGTTGATCTTCTGCTCCACGTCGGTCAGCACCGAGCCGGGAACGGCGGCGGGCGAACCGAAGTCGAAGCGGAAGCGGCCCGGCGCGTTCTCCGAACCGGCCTGGGCGGCGGTCGGGCCGAGCGCGTCGCGCAGCGCCTGGTGGGTGAGGTGGGTGGCCGAGTGGGCGCGCGAGACGGCCCGGCGGCGGTCCACGTCGATGCTGGCGTACGCGGAGGCGCCGAGCACGACCTCGCCGAACAGCACGCCGCCCGAGTGCACGGTCACGCCCGGTACCGGCTGCTGCACGTCGCGGATCTCGACGACCGCGCCGGAGTCCAGCCGGATCCGGCCGTGGTCGGCGAGCTGGCCGCCGCCCTCGGCGTAGAACGGGGTGCGGTCGAGGATGATCTCGACCTCGTCGCCCTCGCTCGCGGCCGGCGCCGGCACGCCGTCCACCAGCAGGCCCACCACGGTGGCCTCGCCCTCGGTGGCGGTGTAGCCGGTGAACACGGACGCGCCGGCCTGGTCGGCCACCGCGCGGTACGCGGCGACGTCGGCGTGGCCCATCTTCTTGGCCTTGGCGTCGGCCTTGGCGCGGTCCCGCTGCTCCTGCATCAGGCGGCGGAAGCCGGCCTCGTCGACCTGGAGGCCCTGCTCCTCGGCCATCTCCAGGGTCAGGTCGATCGGGAACCCGTAGGTGTCGTGCAGCTTGAACGCCTGGTCGCCGGAGAGCACCGCGCCGCCGGACTGCTTGGTCTCGGTGACCGCGGCGTCCAGCAGGTTGGTGCCGCTGCGCAGGGTCTGCAGGAAGGCCGTCTCCTCGGAGGTGACGACCGTCTCGATGCGCTTGCGGTCGCTCTCCAGCTCCGCGTACTGCGGGGCCATCGCCTTGATGGTGATGTCCGTGAGCTCCTTGGCCACCGGCTCGGTGGCGCCGAGCAGGCGCATGTTCCGGATGGCGCGGCGCAGGATGCGGCGCAGCACGTAGCCGCGGCCCTCGTTGCCGGGGGTCACACCGTCGCCGACCAGCATCACCGCGGTGCGGAAGTGGTCGGTGACCACGCGCAGCGAGACGTCCGACTTGTGGTCGGCGCCGTAGGTGTGGCCGGTCAGCTCGGCGGCCCGGTCCAGGATCATCCGGCTGGTGTCGATCTCGAAGAGGTTGTCGACGTCCTGCAGGATGGCCGCGAGGCGCTCAAGGCCGAGGCCGGTGTCGATGTTCTTGCTCGGCAGGTCGCCGAGGATCTCGAAGCCGTCCTTGCCGTCGCCGTGGCCGCGCTCGTACTGCATGAAGACCAGGTTCCAGATCTCCAGGTAGCGCTCGCCGTTGACGGCCGGGCCGCCCTCCTCGCCGTAGGCGGGGCCGCGGTCGTAGTTGATCTCCGAGCACGGGCCGCACGGGCCGGGGACGCCCATCGACCAGAAGTTGTCCTTCATGCCGAGGCGCTGGATGCGCTCGGACGGCACGCCGATGACGTCGCGCCAGATCTGCTCGGCCTCGTCGTCGTCCTGGTAGACGGTGATCCAGAGCTTCTCCTTCTCCAGGCCGTAGCCGCCGTCCGCGACGGAGCCGGTGAGCAGCTCCCAGGCGAACTTGATGGCGCCTTCCTTGAAGTAGTCGCCGAAGGAGAAGTTGCCGCACATCTGGAAGAACGAGCCGTGGCGGGTGGTCTTGCCGACCTCTTCGATGTCCAGGGTGCGCACGCACTTCTGCACGCTGGTCGCGCGCGAGAACTGCGGCTTCACCTCGCCGAGGAAGTACGGCTTGAAGGGCACCATGCCGGCGTTGACCAGCAGCAGGGTGGGGTCGTCGGCGACCAGGGACGCCGACGGAACGACGGTGTGTCCGCGCTCCTCGAAGAAGCGCAGCCAGCGGCGGCGGATCTCTGCCGACTCCATTATTGGTCCTTCCGGTTCGGGGTACCGCCCCGCGGCGATTGCGGCCGCCGGGGCGTCGGTTCGATGGCTCTGGGGGTGGTGCGGGCACTGCTGGACGGAGGCAGGGCGGCGGCCGGGCTACCGGGCGCCGCCGAGATAGCTCGGTACTCGGGCTCGCCGCGCAGCGCCCGCGGCCGGCGCGGCTCGACCACGGCGGTGCCGTCCAGGCCGAGGTCGGCGCGCAGCTGCTCCTCGCGCTCGGCCATGCCCGCGCGGACGTCGCCGGCGAACCGCCTGGCCGCGTCGCCCAGGTGCAGCGCGCCGCGCGCGGCGGTGCCGGAGAGGCTGTCGGGGGTGAGCCGGTGGACGGCCTCGTTGGCCTTGTTCATGGCCCAGACGGTGGCGCCGGCGCCGACCGCCATCCAGAAGATGCGCCGAACCATGCCGTCAGCCCCTCACCGCGCGCCGGACCCTGGAGAGCAGGCCGCCGCGCGGCGCGGTCGCGGCGCGCACCTCGGCCCGGACCAGCCGGGCCAGCGCCTCGCGCTCGCCCGGCTGCTGCGGCAGCGGCGGCGTGCCGTTCTGCTTGGCGACGGCCTTGCGGACGCCGTAGCTGAAGGCCGCCACCTTGACGAGCGGGCCGCCCAGCGTGGCGGCGACGGTGGAGGAGAGCGCGTTGGCGTTGGCGGCGGCGTCCTGCACGTTGGCGGTGATCTCGTCCACGCGCTCCAACTGCTCGTTGGCGCTGCGGACGGCGCTGCCGGCGTCGACCAGGAGCGGAACGGCCTGCTCGGTGACGGCGGACACCAGCGCGGCGGCCTCCCTGAGCACCCGTGAGAGCCGGACCAGGACGACCGCGAGCAGGGTGACCAGGACCGCCCAGAACACGGCGACGAGCAGGCCGGCCAGCTCTCCCACGGACACCTTGCGCGCTCCCTCGCCTTGCTGCTTCCCCTCAGGGGGGAACCCTATCGCGATCGTGGCCGGTTTCCGGACCGGGTTACCGGCCGGCGCGCGTCGCCGGCGGCCCGTCCGCGGCGCGTAACCTACCGGCCGGTCACCTCGTTGGGCTGTCGGGCCGGTAGGCGGCGGCCCGCGCGGGCTCCCCTGCCGGTGGGCGCGCGAACCGAACGGATCCGAGGAGCGGCGGGTTGTCCAGCGAGTCGGCAGCAGGGCGGCGGGGTGCGGCGGCGGGCCGTCTCCCGGCCGAGGTCACCAGCTTCGTCGGCCGCCGGGAGGAGCTGGCCGCCCTGGCGGCACTGCTCGCCCAGGCCCGGCTGGTGACGGTGACCGGCCCCGGCGGGGTGGGCAAGAGCCGGCTGGCGGTGCGCGCCGCGGCGCAGGCCGCCCGGGGCTTCCCGGACGGCGTCTGGCTGGTCGAGGTGGCCGAGGTCCAGGACGCCCTGCTGCTCGGCCACGCCGTGCTGGAGGCCCTGCGGCTCACCGACTCGACGGCCCGCCCGCCGCTGGACGTGCTGGTCGAGCAGCTGGCCGGGCGCCGGCTGCTGCTGGTGCTGGACGGCTGCGAGCACCTGGTGGCCGCCTGCGCCGAGCTGGCCGACACCCTGCTGCGGGCACTGCCGGGGCTGCGGGTGCTGGCGACCAGCCGGGAGTCCCTGCAGTCGGCGGGCGAGCACCTGCTGCCCGTCGCCCCGCTGCCGGTGGAGTCCGCGCCGGCCGCACGCGCGGACGCGGTGGCCCTGTTCACCGACCGCGCCCGGGCGATGCTGCCGGGTTTCGCCCTCACTCCGGCCAACGAGGCGGAGATCACCCACCTCTGCCGCCGGCTGGACGGCATCCCGCTGGCGGTGGAGCTGGCCGCCGGACGGCTGCGCGTGCTGTCGGTCGAGCAGATCACCGCGCGGCTGGACGACCGGTTCAAGCTGCTCACCGGAGGCTCCCGCAGCGCGCTGCCGCGCCACCAGACCCTGCGCACGACCATCGGCTGGAGTCATGAACTCTGCACGGTGCAGGAACGTTTACTCTGGGCCCGGCTCTCGGTCTTCGCGGGCAGCTTCGAGCTGGAGGCCGCCGAGTACGTCTGCGCCGGGGACGGCATCGAGGCGGACGAGATGCTCGACCTCGTCGGCGATCTGATCAACAAGTCCGTGCTGCTGCGCGTCGGCGCCCCCGCCGACCGACCGGCCGGACAGGCGGGCGCCCAGCAGGCGGACCGGTCGGAGGACGACGCCGGCGCCGTGCGCTACCGGATGCTCGACACCCTGCGCGAGTACGGCGGCCAGTGGCTGCGGGCCACCGGGGACGAGCAGCGACTGCTGCGCCGCCACCGCGACTGGTACCTGGGCGTGGCCACCTGGGGCGAGGTCGAGTGGTTCGGCCCCCGGCAGGCGCAGACCGCCGAGCGCACCCAGCTGGCCCACCCCAACCTCCGTGCGGCGCTGGAGTTCTGCCTGGCCGAGCCCGGCGAGGAGCAGACCGCCCTGCTGCTGGCCGGCACCCTGTGGTTCTACTGGGTGGGCAGCGGCCACCTGGGCGAGGGCCGGCACTGGCTGGACCGCGCCCTCGCGCTCGCCCCGGAGCCCACCGAGGCCCGCGCCAAGGCGCTCTGGGTCACCGGCTACATGGCCACCCTGCAGGGCGACCTCAACCGGGCCGGGCCCGCCCTGGAGGAGTGCCGCCGCCAGGCGCTGGCGACCGGCGACGACCGCGCGCTCGCCTACGCCGTCCACCGGCAGGGCTGCGCCGCCCTCATCGGCGACGAACCCCGGCGCGCGGCCGAGCTGTTCGAGGAGGCGCTGTGGCACTACAACACGCTCGGCGAACTCAACAGCAACGTCCTGATGGCCATGTTCGAGCTGGGCATCGCCCACCTCTTCCAGGGCGACACGGAGAACGGCGAACTCTGGATCGGCCGGGTCCGCGAGCTCTGCGAGGAGCACGGCGAGCAGTGGGCGTACGCCTACGGGCTCTACGCGATGGCCTACTCGCAGTGGCTGACCGGGGACGTCCGGCTCGCCCGGGCCTACGCGCGCGAGTGCGTCCGGCTGAACTACCTCTTCCGGGACCTGCTGGGAATCGTGCTGGGGATGGAGGTGCTCGCCCTGCTGGAGACCGAGCCGGAGGCACCCGGCGAGGACTGCGACCTGGTCGAGGCCCGGGTGCTGCAGGGCGCCGCGCACCGGATCTGGCAGGGCGTCGGCAAGCCGTTCTTCGGCTCGCGGACGTTCAACGGCGCGCACCGGGAGTGCGAGGCCCGGGCCCGGGCCGGGCTGACCGAGCAGGAGTTCCTGGCGGCCTTCGAGCTCGGCGCCGTCCTGGACCTGGACGCGGCGGTCGGCCGGGCGCTCGGCGACGAGGAGCGGCCGGACGACACCGGGCCGCTGCCGGGCCCCCACCCCGCGCCGCGCTGGCCGGCGCCCTCGCCGGCCCGCAACCCCTGAGCCGACGACTCCCGGGCCGGGGCCGGGCCGGGGCCGGGCCGACCCCGGGAATAGTTGAACCTTCATCATTGCTGTCGGCGGCAGAACCCGAGAGGAGCACCCGCCATGACAGCGGTGACCACCCCGACCACGGCCCCGATCACGACCACCGGCCCCGACGGCTCCAGGGAGTACGCCCTGGCCCGGTTCCACTTCGAGGCGAAGGCGTACACCGACGCCGCCCGCCTGCTGGAGACCGTGGTGGCCGCCGAGCCGGCGAACCTGTCGGTCCGGCTGCTGCTGGCCCGCAGCCTCTACCACTCCGCGCAGCTGTCGCGGGCCGCCGCCGAGCTGCGCCGCATCCTGGAGCAGGACCCGGCCGAGGACTACGCCCGGCTGCTGCTCGGCCGTACCCTCCAGCGGCAGGGCCGGCCCGAGGAGGCCCGGGCCCAGCTGCGGCTGGCCGCGGCGATGGGCACCGAGCTCTGACCGCCGGCCCGCCCGCCCCGACCGGAAGCACGGGCTAAAGGAACGAGCCCCCACCGCCTCGAAAGGCGGTGGGGGCTCGTCGGGTCCTGCTGGTACCGCTCGCGGATCAGCGCGAGTAGTACTCGACGACCAGCTGCTCGTCGCAGATCACGGGGATCTCACGACGCTGCGGGGCGCGGTCCAGGCGGAAGGCCAGGGCCTTGAGGTTGACCTCGAGGTACTTCGGGGTCTGGCCCTCGCCCGCGTAGCCACCCTCACGGGCGACCTGGAACGGGACCTTCTCCTTGCTACGGTCGCGAACGGTCACGACGTAGCCCGGCTTCAGCTGGAACGAGGGCTTGTTGACCTTGCGGCCGTTGACCTCGATGTGGCCGTGAACGACCATCTGGCGGGCCTGGTAGATGGTGCGGGCGATGCCCGAACGCAGCACCAGGGAGTCGAGGCGCACCTCCAGGTCGGCGACGAGCGCCTCACCGGTCTTGCCCTCGGCCTTCTTCGCGCGGTCGAACGCGCGGGCCATCTGGGTCTCGCTCAGGTCGTACTGCGCGCGCAGACGCTGCTTCTCGAGCAGACGGACCTTGTAGTCCGAGTTCTGCTTGCGGCCGCGGCCGTGCTGGCCGGGCGGGTACGGGCGGGCCTCGAAGTACTTGACGGACTTCGGGGTCAGCGGGATACCCAGCGCACGGGCAATCTTGACCTTGGGACGCTTCTGGTTCGCCATGAACCAAACCTTCCTTGCTCTTCCAATACGGCTTCACCAGGTGTTGACGGAGGTCGCTCCTCGCGACCCGGAGAAAAACCACCCCGAGGGGTGATCAGCCGCTCTCCGGAGCCGGGCACGGATGTGCTTGCACACGAGCGGCCCACCGACGCGTACGTGGTGGGCTGCCCGCGACACCGAAACGGTGCGCGACGCTCCTGGAGGCTCCGCGGGGGAGCCTCGGGCCGATGCCCCGCTGGTGCGGCCGGTCAGATCAGGGTCACCCCTGCTGCCGTCCCGGGACATGGCACTCCGACCGAGTATACCCGGCGATCACCCGGTCTTTTCCCCGCCGTCGTCCCCGCCGCCGCCCTCGGCCCCGCCCGGCTGCGCCGCGCCGTTCGCGACGGCGGCCCCGCCCGGCCCCTCGGCACTCCCCCGCGCCCCCGCGGGCTCCCGGGGCGCCGACTTCCCGCGGGCCGGACCGGCCGCCGCCCCGGCGAGCCGGCCCCTGGTCCACTCGACCACGTCGGCGTAGCGGGCCTCACCGCCGTGCCGGGTCGGCCGGTAGTAGACCGTGCCGTGCACCGAGTCCGGCGCGTACTGCTGGGCCGCGATGCCGCCCGGCAGGTCGTGCGGGTACTGGTAGCCGCGGCCGTGCCCGAGCTTGCCGGCGCCGCCGTAGTGCGCGTCCCGCAGGTGCGGCGGCACGGCGCCGGCCAGCCCCTGCCGGACGTCGGCCAGCGCCGCGTCGATCGCCAGGTAGGCGGCGTTGGACTTCGGCGCCAGGGCCAGCGCGATGGCCGCCTGGGAGAGGATGATCCGCGCCTCCGGGAACCCGATCAGCGCGACCGCCTGCGCCGCCGCCACGGCCGTCTGCAGGGCGGTCGGGTCGGCCAGGCCGATGTCCTCGCTGGCGGAGATCATCAGCCGCCGGGCGATGAACCGCGGGTCCTCCCCCGCCTCGATCATCCTGGCCAGGTAGTGCAGGGTGGCGTCCACGTCACTGCCCCGGATCGACTTGATCAGCGCGCTGGCCACGTCGTAGTGCTGGTCGCCGTCCTTGTCGTAGCGCACCGCGGCCTTGTTGACGGCCGTCTCGGTGGTCGCCAGGGTGATGACGTGCTCGGACTTCTCCAGCGCCGCGCCGGCCGCCGCCTCCAGGGTGGTCAGCGCCCGCCGCGCGTCGCCGCCGGCCAGCCGCACGAGGTGCTCCTCGGCCTCCGGGTCGAGCTCCACGGCGCCGCCGAGCCCGCGCTCGTCGGCGACCGCGCGGTGCAGCAGCGCCCGGACGTCGTCGTCGGTCAGCGACTCCAGGGTCAGCAGCAGGGAGCGCGACAGCAGCGGGGAGATCACCGAGAAGTACGGGTTCTCGGTGGTGGCGGCGATCAGGGTGACCCAGCGGTTCTCCACGGCGGGCAGCAGGGAGTCCTGCTGGGCCTTGGAGAAGCGGTGGATCTCGTCCAGGAAGAGCACCGTCTCCCGGCCGCTCATGCCGACCGCCCGGCGGGCCCCCTCGATGACGGCCCGCACCTCCTTCACCCCGGCGGTGATCGCGGACAGCTCCACGAATCGGCCCTCCACCGCCTGGCTGATCACGTGCGCCAGGGTGGTCTTGCCCGTCCCCGGCGGCCCCCAGAGGATCACCGAGCTGGTCGCGGCCGGGCCGCGCGAGCCGCTGACCAGGCGGCGCAGCGGTGAGCCGTCCTTGAGCAGCTGCCGCTGGCCCGCGACCTCGTCCAGGGTGCGCGGGCGCATCCGTACGGCGAGCGGGGCCCGCCCGGGCTCCCTGGCCTGGCGTTCCTCGGCGGCTGCGGTGAAGAGGTCCGGTTCGTCCACATGAGCAGCCTATGCGAGGGCGCCGACAGCCCGGGGCCGCGCGACGGCGCGACCTGCGGCGCGGGGCCCGTCCGCGCGGGCCGCGGGTCAGTCCGCCAGCGTGGCCGCGTGGTCGGGGACGTACCTCTGCAGGTCGCGCGGCGGGCGCCGGTAGCCCTCGGACGGCGGCCGGACGGGCAGCACGGTCTCGGGCCGGACCACGTCGCGGTACGGGACGACCAACAGCAGGTGGGCGATCATGTTGATCCGGGCCCGGCGCTTGTCGTCGCTCTCCACCACGTGCCAGGGCGACTCGGGGGTGTCCGTGTGGACGAACATCGTGTCCTTGGCCCGGGAGTAGTCCTCCCAGCGGGTGATCGACTCGGTGTCCATCGGGGAGAGCTTCCAGCGCCGCATCGGGTCCTCCAGGCGGCCGCGGAACCGGCGCTCCTGCTCGGTGTCGCTGACCGAGAACCAGTACTTGTGCAGCAGGACGCCCGACTCGATCAGCATCCGCTCGAAGGTCGGGCACTGGTGCAGGAACTGCCAGTACTCCTCCTCGGTGCAGAAGCCCATGACCTTCTCGACCCCGGCCCGGTTGTACCAGCTGCGGTCGAACAGGACGATCTCGCCGGCCGCCGGCAGGTGCTCCACGTACCGCTGGAAGTACCACTGGGTGCGCTGGCGCTCGGTCGGGGTGGGGAGGGCGGCGACCCGGGCGATGCGGGGGTTCAGGTACTCCGTCACCCGCTTGATCGCGCCGCCCTTGCCGGCGGCGTCGCGGCCCTCGAAGACGACCACCAGCCGGGCGCCCTCGGCGCGCACCCACTCCTGGATCTTGACCAGCTCGCCCTGCAGCCGCAGCAGTTCCCGCTCGTAGGGCTTCCTCGCGAGCCGATCGTGTCCGGCCTTGCCTGCCATCTGGGGCCCTCCGTACGCCGGTGCCTATGAGCACTCACGCTAGGCGGTGTCCGACGATTCGCGTCGGATCAGCGCGCGGCGTCGGGCGCCCGGGCGGCGGGGCGGGACCGGGCGTTGGAAACCGGCCCCCCGTCCGACTCCCAACGCACCGCCCCCGTGTGCGCGGCGCACTCCCCCGCGACGCCCCGCGCAGCCGGCCCGGCGACCCCAAGATCCCCCCTGGTGCCGCCGTCCCCCGTCCGGCCGGTCAACTCTGGCGCAGACCTGCCCGACGGGTCCAATTCCCGGTTCCATAACCTGGCGGAATGGAAATCGACACCCGGCTGCTGCGCTCCTTCGCCGCGGTCTGCGAGGAGGGCCAGCTCACCGCCGCGGCCGCCCGGCTGCGGATGTCCCAGCCGGCCCTCACCAAGCAGATCCGGCAGCTGGAGGAACGGGTGGGCGCAGAGCTGTTCCGGCGCTCCCGGGCCGGGATGACCCCCACGGCCGCCGGCAACGCGCTCGCCGCGCACACCGGCGACCTGCTGGGCTCCTGGGACCGCGCGCTGCGCGCCACCCGGGAGGCGGCGGCCGGCGGCGGCGCCACCCTCCGGGTGGGCTTCGAGGGCGGCACGATCAACCTCATCGGCCGGCCGACCCTGACGGACTTCACCGCCCGGATGCCCGGCTGGCAGGTCGAGATACGGCAGAACAGCTGGTTCGACCCGGCGGCCGGACTGACCGCCGGCGAGGTGGACCTCGCCCTGTGGCACGCACCGCCGTGGATGGCCGAGCACTACCAGATGCAGCTGCTCGGGATCGACCGGCGCTGTCTGGCGCTCTCCGTCGGCCACCGGCTGGCCGGGGCCGCCACCGTCGACTTCGCCGACCTGCTCGACGAGCCCTTCGTGGCGATGCCCGAGGAGTCGGGCCACTGGCGCGACTACTGGCTGGGGATGCAGGAGCGCGGCGGGCACCCGACCCGGATCGGCGCGGTGGCGCACAACGCGGACGAGTGGCTGGCGGCGGTGGCCTGCGGGCAGGGCATCGGCCTCGCCCCGGAGACCATCAGCCGCCTGAGCGTCCGGCCGGGCGTGGTGTTCCGCCCGCTCCGGGGCCTGAGCCCGGGCCGGCTGGGGCTGTACTGGCCCAGGGAGCGGCCCTGCACGCCCGCGATGACCGCCTTCATCCGCAGCTGCCTGGCCACCGTGGAGATCGGCGTGCTGGACGCCCCCTGCCGCCGGCCGGCCCGGGACGGCGCCGGGGGCGCAGCCGCCCCGGCCGTCCCCGGCCAGCGCAGCTCCCCCGACGGCGTCCGGAATCAGACCGCGGCGAAGGGCTCCGGGTAGCGGCACAGGCCGCGCGGGCCGCCGTCGTAGGCGCTGAGGGGGAGCGCCTGGAAGTAGCTGTCGGGCACCTCGAACGGGCCGGACAGTTCGTGGTCGACGGCCGGCGCGAAGCCGAACCTGGCGTAGTAGTCGGGGTCGCCGAGCACGACGACGACCCGCTCCCCCGCCTCGTCGGCGGCCGTCAGCGCGGCCCGGACCACCAGCTCGCCGACCCCCTTGCGCTGCCACTCGGGCGCCACCGCCACGGGGGCGAGCGCCAGCCCGTCACCGTCGCCGATCCGGAGGCGGGTCAGCAGCGCGTGCCCGATCACGAGCCCGCTCCGGTCGACCGCCACCAGGGACAGCTCCGGCAGCCAGGCCGGGTCACGCCGCAGGGCGTCGACCAGGTCCGCCTCGTCCGGGCCCGGGAAGGCCGCCATGTGGACGCGGCGGGTGGCCGGGGCGTCCTCAGGGGTCTCAACTCTCGTACGCAGGGTCATTCCCCGCTCCTTCGGTGTCGCACGCCATTGTGGACCGGCCCCGGCCCGGACGCGTGGTCAGCGTCCGTTCCGGGGCCGTGAAGGTATACCAGACCGGGCGTCAGGCCTGCTGCCCGGTCTCGCCCTTGGGCTTCGCCTCTTCGCGAACCTTGGGCTGCGCGTCGACGCCCGCCTCGCGGCGCTGCGCCGGGGTGATCGGAGTGGGGGCACCGGTCAGCGGGTCGCCGCCGGTGGACGTCTTCGGGAACGCGATGACGTCCCGGATGGTGTCGTACCCGCCGAGCAGCGTGACGATGCGGTCGAGGCCGAACGCGACCCCGCCGTGCGGCGGCGGGCCGTAGTTGAAGGCGTCCAGCAGGAAGCCGAACTGCGACTGCGCCTCCTCCTCGGACAGGCCGATCGCGTCGAACGCCCGCTTCTGGACGTCGCGCTGGTGGATACGGATCGAACCGCCGCCCAGCTCCGAACCGTTGAGCACCAGGTCGTACGCGTTGGAGAGCGCGTTGCCCGGGTCGGTGTCGAAGGTGGCCAGCGACTCGGCGGTCGGCGCGGTGAAGGGGTGGTGGACGGCGTGCCAGCCCTGGAACTCGCCCTTGTCGTCCTCGATCGGCTCGAACATCGGGAAGTCGACCACCCAGAGGAAGGCCCACTGCGACTCGTCGATCAGGTCGCAGCGGCGGCCGATCTCCAGCCGGGCCGCGCCGAGCAGCTCCTGCGAGGGGGTCTTCTTGCCGGCCGCGAAGAAGATCGCGTCGCCGTTCTTGGCGCCCGCGGCGGCGGCGAGGCCGGCCAGGTGCTCCTCGTTGAGGTTCTTGGCGACCGGGCCGCGCAGCTCGCCGGTCTCGGCGTCGATGACGACGTAGGCCAGGCCGCGGGCACCGCGCGCCTTCGCCCAGTCCTGCCAGGCGTCGAGCTGCTTGCGCGGCTGCGAGGCGCCGCCGGGCATGACGACCGCGCCGACGTACGGGGCCTGGAAGACCCGGAACTCGGTGCCCTTGAAGTACTCGGTGAGGTCGGTGAGCTCCTGGCCGAAGCGGACGTCCGGCTTGTCGGAGCCGTAGCGGCTCATGGCGTCCGCGTAGGTCATCCGGGGCAGCGGGTTCGGCAGCTCGTACCCGTGCACCTCGCGCCAGATGGAGCCGACGACCTTCTCGCCGAGGGCCAGGATGTCCTCCTGGTCGACGAAGGAGGCCTCGATGTCCAGCTGGGTGAACTCCGGCTGGCGGTCGGCGCGGAAGTCCTCGTCGCGGAAGCAGCGGGCGATCTGGTAGTACCGCTCCATGCCGGCGACCATCAGCAGCTGCTTGAACAGCTGCGGGGACTGCGGCAGGGCGTACCAGTGGCCCGGCTGCAGGCGGACCGGGACGAGGAAGTCGCGGGCGCCCTCGGGGGTGGAGCGGGTGAGGTACGGCGTCTCGATGTCGAGGTAGTCGTTCTCCTCCATCACCCGGCGGATGATGTTGTTCACCTTGGAGCGCAGGCGCAGGCCCTTGGCCGGGCCCTCACGGCGCAGGTCCAGGTAGCGGTAGCGCAGCCGGACCTCCTCGTTGACCGTGCCGGGCTCGTACTCGGCGACCGGGAAGGGCAGCGGGGCGGCCTCGGAGAGCACCTCGATCTCGCTGACGACGACCTCGACGGCGCCGGTCGGAATGTCCGGGTTCTCGTTGCCCTCGGGGCGGACCCGGACGTCGCCGATGACCTTGACGCAGTACTCGGCGCGCAGGCCGTGCACGGAGTCCAGGTCGCGCACTACGATCTGCACGGTGCCGGAGGCGTCGCGCAGGTCGATGAAGGCGACGCCGCCGTGGTCGCGGCGGCGGGCGACCCAGCCGGCCAGGGTGATGGTGGTGCCGGCGTGCTCCGCGCGGAGCGTGCCCGCGTCGTGCGTGCGGATCACTGCTGCTTCTCCTTCAGGGTGGTGACGAGTGCGTCGAGGGCGACGGGGGTCTGCTCGCCGGTGGCCATGTCCTTGAGCTGGACGACGCCTTCGGCGAGGTCCCGGTCGCCGGCGACCAGGGCGTAGCGGGCGCCGGAGCGGTCCGCGGACTTCATGGCGTTCTTGATGCCCTTGACGCCGAACGCGAGGTCGGTGGCGACGCCGGCCCGGCGCAGCTCCACCACCTTGGCGAACAGGACGTTCTTGGCCTCCTCGCCGAGCGCGACGGCGTAGACGGAGGTGGCCGCCGGCAGGTCGAGGACGATGCCCTCGGCCTCCAGCGCGAGGCAGGTGCGGTCGACGCCCAGGCCCCAGCCGACCGACGGCAGGGCCGGGCCGCCGAGCATCTCGGAGAGGCCGTCGTACCGGCCGCCGCCGCCGATCGCGGACTGGGCGCCGAGGCCGTTGTGCACGAACTCGAAGGTGGTGCGGGTGTAGTAGTCCAGCCCGCGGACCAGCTTGGGGTCGTCGACGAAGGCGACGCCGGCGAGCGTGAGCAGCTCGCGCACCTTCTCGTCGTAGGCCTTGCAGTCCTCGCAGAGGAAGTCGCGCAGCCGGGGGGCGTCGGTCAGCTGGGCCTGGACGCTCTCGCGCTTGTCGTCCAGGACGCGCAGCGGGTTGATCTCCGCCCGGCGGCGGGTGTCCTCGTCGAGGTCCAGGCCGGCCAGGAACTCCACCAGGGCGGTGCGGTAGACCGGGCGGCACTGCGCGTCGCCGAGGCTGTTGAGCAGCAGCGAGTAGTCGCGCAGGCCGAGCGAGCGGAACGCGTCGTCGGCCAGGATGATCAGCTCGGCGTCCAGGGCCGGGTCCTCGGCGCCGAGCGCCTCCGCGCCGACCTGGGCGAACTGGCGGTAGCGGCCCTTCTGGGCCCGCTCGTAGCGGTAGAAGGAGCCGGAGTACCAGAGCTTCACCGGCAGGTTGCCGAGCTTGTGCAGGTTGGCCTGGAGGGTGGCGCGGACCACCGAGGCGGTGCCCTCGGGCCGCAGGCCGAGTTCGTCGCCGCCCTTGGTGGTGAGGTTGTACATCTCCTTGCTGACGATGTCGGTGGACTCGCCGACACCGCGGGAGAAGAGCTTGATGTCCTCGAAGACCGGCGTCTCGATGTAGCCGTAGCCGGAGCGGCGCAGCGGGGCCGCCAGTCGCTCGCGGACCGCCAGGACGGTCGCGGAGCTCGGCGGCAGCAGGTCGTAGGTGCCCTTGGGGGCGCTGAAGGTGCTCAACGTCTCTTCCGTCACATTCCTCGTCGCGGGAGGCCGGGTGCGCCGTGCGCACCGGCCGCCTGCTGGAGGTAGGGGTTGGTGGCGCGCTCGCGGCCGATGGTGGTCTGGGTGCCGTGGCCGGAGAGGACCACGGTGGCGTCGTCGAGGGGCAGGCAGACCCGGGCCAGCGAGCGCATGATCGCGTCGCCGTCGCCGCCCGGGAGGTCCGTGCGCCCGATGGAGCCGGCGAAGAGCAGGTCGCCCGAGAACAGCACCGGAGGGAGGTCCGCTGCCGCCGGCGTCCTGAAGGTCACCGACCCCTTGGTATGGCCGGGCGCGTGGTCGACGGTGAGCCGCAGGCCGGCCAGCTCCAGCACGCTGCCGTCCTTGAGCTCCCGGACGTCGTCCGGCTCGCCGACGGTGATCGAGCCCATCAGCTGCTGCCCGAGCGAGCGGCCGAGCGCCCGCTCCGGGTCCGCCATCATGTAGCGGTCCTCGGGGTGGATCCAGGCGGGGACGCCCTGGGCGCCGCAGACCGGGACGACGGAGGCGACGTGGTCGATGTGCCCGTGGGTGAGGACGACCGCGACCGGCTTCAGCCGGTGCTCGCGGATCAGGTCCTCGACGCCCTGGGTGGCCTCGTGGCCCGGGTCGACGATCACGCACTCCTCGCCGGGAGCAGGTGCGACCAGGTAGCAGTTGGTGCCCCAGGCTCCCGCGGGGAATCCGGCGATGAACACGCGAGTCCTCTGTGGTCGGCCCTCGGTCGGGTGGTGGTTCGGTACAAGTCCTCATGCAGCCTACCGGCGCCGTGCCACCGGTTGCGAACCAGATAGCCGCCGCCACCCCGGCTCGTCCACGGACCACCCGGACGTGCGGACGGACGACGGGTGGCTGCGCCTCACCCCGGTCTTACGTGCGAGGTCCCTACACTTGGCCGCCAATGGGTGCGATGATCCGCAGCGACACCCTCAGACGCAGCAACCCAAGCCCCCTCCTCGTCCGCCAGCGGACGGGAGGCCCCAGCGCATATGTAGGAGACACGGCCGGTGGTCACCAGCGAACAGCGGCGGCGGCAGCTCGCCCGCGAGAAGTACGAGCGTCAGGCCGAGCGCCGGGCCGAGGCCCAGCAGAAGGCCAGGCGCCGCAACACCGTGATCGGCGCCGCGCTCGCGGTCGTCGTGCTCGCGGTCGGCGGTGCCGCGGTCGGCGGGGTGTTCGACTCGGGCGACAAGAAGGACAAGGGCGCCCAGGCGGCGCCCACCCCGACCGTCGCCGATCCGACGGCCGCCCCGACCCGCAAGCCGGTCGAGGGCTGCGCCGCCCCGGCGGACGGCAAGCCCAACGGCAAGCAGTGGACGGCCGAGCCGGCCCTGACGGTCGACGCCAAGGCCAAGTACACGGCGACGCTGGACACCAACTGCGGGAAGGTGACGATCGCGCTGGACGCCGCCAAGGCCCCGCACACGGTGAACTCCTTCGCCTTCCTCTCCGGCGAGCAGTACTTCGACCACGTGAAGTGCCACCGCCTCACCACGGACGGCATCTTCGTGCTGCAGTGCGGCGACCCGACCGGCAGCGGATCCGGCGGCCCGGGCTACAAGTTCGCCGACGAGAACCTGACCGGCGCCACCTACCCGGCGGGCACCGTGGCGATGGCCAACGCCGGCGCGGGCACCAACGGCAGCCAGTTCTTCCTGGTCTACAAGGACACCCAGCTGCCGCCGAACTACACCCCGTTCGGGACGATCACCGGCGGGCTGGACGCTCTCCAGAAGATCGCCGCGGCGGGCACCCTGGACGGCGGTTCGGACGGCGCCCCGATGGCCGACGTCACCCTCAACTCGGTGACCACCGCGAAGGGTTGATCCTCCGCCGCGCCGCGCGCCGGCCCCGTCCGGGGGTCGGTCGCGCGGCGCGGCGGTGAAATCGTCCGGCCGGGGATGCGGACAGCACCCGCCCCGGTCGCCTATGTTGGCGTTGTATAGGGTGCCCAGACCCGTCGGCCGTCACCCTCGGCATCAGCAGTACGACGGGCGGGACGGCGGACTCATCGGTCCGCCGCACATCAACTGTGGACGACGGACGCGTGCCGCCCCGGCGCGGGCGCGACGTCATGTGGAGGACGCGCTATGAGCAGCGACCCGTGGGGCCGTGTCGACGAGCAGGGGACGGTCTACGTCAGGACGGCGGACGGCGAACGCGTCGTCGGTTCCTGGCAGGCCGGCTCGCCCGAGGAGGCCCTCGCCTACTTCGAGCGCAAGTACCAGGGCATCGCCGTCGAGATCGGCCTGCTGGAGAAGCGGGTTCGGACCACCGACCTCGCGGCCAAGGACGCCCAGGCGGCGCTTGAGCACCTGCGCACCCAGGTCGTCGAGGCGCACGCGGTGGGAGACCTGGACGCGCTGGCCAAGCGCCTCGACGCGCTGGGCGCCGACATCGAGACCCGTCGCGAGGAGCGCAAGGCCGCCCGCGCCAAGGCGCAGGACGAGACCCGCACGGCCAAGGACAAGCTGGTCGCCGAGGCCGAGCAGCTCGCCGAGTCCACCCAGTGGCGGGAGGCCGGCGACCGGCTGCGCGCCCTGGTGGACACCTGGAAGGCGCTGCCGCGCCTGGACCGCAAGAGCGACGACGAGCTGTGGCACCGCTTCTCGCACGCGCGCTCGGTCTTCTCCAAGCACCGCAAGGCGCACTTCGCGACCCTGGACGCCGAGCGCGACCAGGCCCGCGCGGCCAAGGAGAAGCTGGTCACCGAGGCCGAGGCGCTGTCCGGCTCGACCGAGTGGGGCGACACCGCGGCCCGCTACCGCGACCTGATGACCCAGTGGAAGGCCGCCGGCCGCGCCCAGCGCGACGTCGAGGACGAGCTGTGGGCGCGGTTCCGCGGCGCGCAGGACGTCTTCTTCCAGGCCCGCTCCGCCGTGTTCAGCGAGCGCGACGCCGAGCAGGTCGAGAACCAGAAGCTGAAGGAGGCGCTGGCGACCGAGGCGGAGGCGCTGCTGCCGATCGGCGACCTCAAGGCCGCCAAGGCGGCGCTGCGCGACATCAGCGAGCGCTGGGAGGCCATCGGCCACGTCCCGCGGGACGCCCGGCCGAAGCTGGACGGGCGTCTGGGCACGGTCGAGCGGGCGATCCGCGAGGCCGAGGACGCCGAGTGGCAGCGCTCCAACCCGGAGGCCAAGGCCCGCGCGGCCGGCATGGCCGGGCTGCTCCAGGCCAAGTCCGACAAGCTGAACGCCGACCTGGAGAAGGCCCGCGCGGCCGGCAACGCCTCCCGGGTGGCCAAGCTGGAGGGCGAGCTGGCGGGCCTGCAGACCCTGCTGGACCAGGCCCAGAAGAGCCTGGAGGAGTTCAGCGGCTGATCCCCGCTCCTCCTCGTACGGGTGAGGGCCCCACCGCCGCGGCGGTGGGGCCCTCACCCGTTCCGGCCTACTTGCTGCGCGCCGAGGTGACCCGGTAGACGTCGTAGACGCCCTCGACGCCGCGGACGGCCTTGAGCACGTGCCCCAGGTGCTTGGGGTCGCCCATCTCGAAGGTGAAGCGGCTCATCGCCACCCGGTCGCGCGAGGTCTGCACCGCCGCCGACAGGATGTTGACGTGCTGGTCGGAGAGCACCCGGGTGACGTCCGAGAGCAGCCGGGAGCGGTCCAGCGCCTCGACCTGGATCGCGACCAGGAAGACCGAGGACTGGGTGGCCGCCCACTCGACCTCGATCATCCGCTCGGGCTGCTGGCTCAGCGACTCCACGTTGACGCAGTCCGCGCGGTGCACCGAGACGCCGTTGCCGCGGGTCACGAAGCCGACGATCGGGTCGCCGGGCACCGGGGTGCAGCAGCGCGAGAGCTTGACCCAGAGGTCCTCGACGCCCTTGACGATGATGCCCGGGTCGCCCTTGGCCCGCCGGCGCATGGTGCGGCCGCCGTCGTGCGTCGGAGTGGCCGTCTCGGCCAGGTCCTCGGTGGCGCCCTCCTCGCCGCCGAGCGCCTGCACCAGCTTCTGGACGATGTTCTGGGCCGAGACGTGGCCCTCGCCGATCGCCGCGTACAGCGAGGAGATGTCGGGGTAGCGCATCTCGTGGGCCAGCGTGACCAGCGAGTCCCCGGTGAGGATCCGCTGGATCGGCAGACCCTGCTTGCGCATGGCGCGGGCGATGGCCTCCTTGCCCTGCTCGATCGCCTCCTCGCGGCGCTCCTTGGAGAACCAGGCCTTGATCTTGTTCCGGGCGCGCGGGGACTTGACGAAGCCCAGCCAGTCCCGGGACGGCCCGGCGTTCTCCGCCTTGGAGGTGAACACCTCGACGGTGTCGCCGTTCTCCAGGGTGGACTCCAGCGGCACCAGCCGCCCGTTGACCCGCGCCCCTATGCAGCGGTACCCGACCTCGGTGTGCACCGCGAAGGCGAAGTCCACCGGCGTGGCCTGGGCGGGCAGCGCTATCACGTCGCCCTTGGGCGTGAAGACGAAGACCTCGTTGTTGGAGAGGTCGAAGCGCAGCGACTCCAGGAACTCGCTCGGGTCCTCGGTCTCCTTCTGCCAGTCCAGCAGCTGCCGCAGCCAGGCCATCTCGTTGACGGCGCCGGCCTTGTCGTCCTTGCGGGTCTGCGAGGGCGTGTCGGTCCTGACCTTGGAGGCGCCGGCCACCGCGCGCTGCTTGTACTTCCAGTGCGCCGCGATGCCGTACTCGGCCCGGCGGTGCATGTCGAAGGTCCGGATCTGCAGCTCGACCGGCTTGCCGCCGGGGCCGATCACCGTGGTGTGCAGCGACTGGTACATGTTGAACTTGGGCATCGCGATGTAGTCCTTGAACCGCCCCGGCACCGGGTTCCACCGCGCGTGGATGGTGCCCAGCGCCGCGTAGCAGTCGCGGACGGTGTCGACCAGGACCCGGATGCCCACCAGGTCGTAGATCTCGGCGAAGTCGCGGCCCCGCACGATCATCTTCTGGTAGACCGAGTAGTAGTGCTTCGGCCGGCCGGTGACGGAGGCGGTGATCCGCGCGCCGCGCAGGTCGCCCTGCACCTGGTCGATGACGGTGGCCAGGTACTCGTCCCGCTTGGGGGCGCGCTCGGCGACCAGACGCACGATCTCGTCGTACATCTTGGGGTAGAGGATCGCGAACGCGAGGTCCTCCAGCTCCCACTTGATGGTGTTCATGCCCAGGCGGTGCGCCAGCGGAGCGTAGATCTCCAGCGTCTCGCGGGCCTTCGCCTCCTGCTTCTCCCGCTTGAGGTAGCGCATGGTGCGCATGTTGTGCAGCCGGTCGGCGAGCTTGATCACCAGGACCCGCGGGTCCTTGGCCATCGCCACGACCATCTTGCGGACGGTCTCGGCCTGCGCGGCCTCGCCGAACTTCACCCGGTCCAGCTTGGTCACGCCGTCGACCAGCAGGGCCACCGAGTCGCCGAAGTCCTTGCGCAGGGTCTCCAGGCCGTAGTCGGTGTCCTCGACGGTGTCGTGCAGCAGGCCGGCCATCAGCGTCGCGGCGTCCATCCCCAGCTCGGCCAGGATGGTGGAGACGGCCAGCGGGTGGGTGATGTACGGGTCGCCGCTCTTGCGCTTCTGGCCGCGGTGCCACTTCTCGGCGACGGCGTACGCGCGCTCGATGTCGCGCAGCAGGACCGGATCGGCCTTCGGGTCGTTGGCCCGGATACTGCGGAACAGCGGCTCCAGCACCGGGTTGAGCACCGTGCCGCGCTGGCCGCCGAGCCGGGCGAGGCGGGCCCGCATGCCGCTCGGCGAGGTGGGGCGGGCGGCGGTGGCGGCCGGGCGCGAGGAGGGTGCGGCAGGGCGTGCCTGGGCTGCCCCCGCGGGCGCGGGCTCGTTCTCGGGGGCGGACGGTGCGGCCGTGGGCACAACCTCGTCGGGCAAGGACACTCCTCGGGGCGCGGGGCCTATCCCTCGCGCAGGCGGCAAGGGATGAATCTTCATGGTACCGAGCCCGGCGGGCCGGTGTTCCGCCGCGTCCCCGCACGTGTCGGCCGGGCGGACGACGAAGGCGGTGGTCGCGACCGCGACCACCGCCCCCGAATGCTCCGTGCAGCTGCCCTCAGACCCGGACCAGCGTCTCCAGCGGAGCGCCGTCCAGGTGCGCCGCGAGGCGCGCCCGGCCGTCCAGGAAGCCGAGCTCCATCAGGACGACCACACCGGCGAGCCGGGCCCCGGCCCGCCGGACGAGGTCCAGCGAGGCGCCGATGGTGCCACCGGTGGCCAGCACGTCGTCGACCACCAGGACCCGCTCACCCGGGGTGAACGCGTCGCACTGGACCTCCAGCGTCGCCGAGCCGTACTCCAGCTCGTAGGACTGCGCGTGCACCTCGCCGGGCAGCTTGCCCTTCTTGCGGATCGGCACGAAGCCGAGCCCGGCCGCGAAGGCCGCCGGGGCCGCCAGCACGAAGCCGCGGGCCTCCAGGCCCACCACCTTGGTCGCCCCGAGCTCCGTGGCCCGCTCGGCCAGCGCCCGGGTGAGGGCCGCGAAGGCCTCGGCGTCGGCGAGCAGCGGCGCGATGTCCTTGAACAGCACGCCGGGCTTCGGGTAGTCCGGAACGTCGCGGATCCTGCTGCTCAGCAGGCCGGCGAGGTCGGTGGCGGGGGAGGTCACGAGGAGTCCTTACGAAGGGGAGGGTTCAGCGCTTGCCGGTCGGACGGCCCTTGGCGCGCGAGCGCCCGGCCGCCTGGCCACGCTGACCGACCATACCGGCAGGCAGGTCCTCGTCGGCGAACTCCTCGCCCTCGGGGGTGCCCTCCCCGGCCGCCTCGGCGGCGGCCTTGGCCTCGGAGGCGCGCCGCTGGGCGACCCGCTTGGCCAGCGCCTTCATCTCGGGCTGCTCCTCCTTGAGCTGCGCGAGCAGCGGGGTGGCGACGCAGATCGAGGAGTAGGCACCGGCGGCGAGGCCGATGAACAGCGCGAGCGAGATGTCGTTCAGGGTGCCGGCGCCCAGCAGGCCACCGCCGATGAAGAGCAGCGCGGCGACCGGCAGCAGGGCGACCACGGTGGTGTTGATGGACCGCACCAGGGTCTGGTTGAGGCCCGCGTTGGCCGCCTCGCTGTAGGTGAGCTTGCTCTGCTTGGTGAGCCCCTTGGTGTTCTCCTTCACGGTGTCGAAGACGACGACCGTGTCGTAGAGCGAGTACCCGAGGATGGTCAGGAAGCCGATCACCGTACCGGGGGTGACCTCGAAGCCCACCAGGGCGTACACGCCGATGGTGATCAGGAGGTCGTGGATGAGGGCGACCAGGGCGGCCACCGCCATCCGCCACTCGAAGGCGATGGCCATGTAGACCGTCACCAGGACCATGAAGATGACCAGGCCGAGCAGGGCCTTCTGGGAGATCTGCTCACCCCAGCTGGGGCCGATCACCTGGCTGTCGATCTCCGCGACCGGAACGTTCAGTTCCTTGGCGAGACCGGTGCGGATGGTGTCCGGGGTCTGCTCGATCTCGGAGCTGATCTGGATCCGGACCTTGCCGTTGTCCGTGGACTGCACCAGGGCGGTGGTGCCGTGGGTCACGTCGTTGACGGCGGTCTGCGCCTGGGCGACGGTCAGGCCGGACTTCTGGACGGTGTAGACCGAGCCGCCCTTGAACTCGATGCCCAGGTGCAGGCCCATGGCCAGACCGATGGCCGCGACCAGCACGATGACGCCGGAGATGCTGTACCAGAGCTTGCGGCGCCCGACGAAGTCGAAGCTGACCTCGCCCTGGTAGAGCCGGTGGCCCAGATTGGAGAAGCGTGACATGACGTCAGGCCTCCTTCGTGGCGGCGGGAGCGGAGGTCCGGCGACGGGTGCCGCGGATCGGCGGGCGGGCGCCCAGGCGCTTCGGGTCCAGGCCGGACCACGGGTGGCCGTCCGAGAAGAACTTCTTCCGGGCGAGCAGCGTGATCAGCGGCTTGGTGAAGAGGAAGATCACCACGACGTCGAGCGCGGTGGTCAGGCCGAGGGTGAAGGCGAAGCCCTGCACCTTGCCGACCGAGACCAGGTAGAGGACCGCGGCACAGAGGAAGGAGACGAAGTCCGACACCAGGATGGTGCGCCGGGCGCGCGGCCAGGCGCGCTGCACGGCCGGGCGCAGCGGGGCGCCCTCGCGGACCTCGTCGCGGATGCGCTCGAAGTACACGATGAAGGAGTCGGCGGTGATGCCGATCGCGACGATCGCACCGCAGACGGCCGGCAGGTTGAGCGCGAACCCGATACCGGCGCCGAGCAGGCTCATGATCGAGTAGGTCAGCGCGGCCGAGACCAGCAGACCGGCGATCGAGACCAGGCCGAGGCCGCGGTAGTAGACCAGCGAGTAGAGGATCACCAGGATCATGCCGATCAGGCCGGCGATCAGGCCCGCCTTCAGCTGGTCCCCGCCGAGCTGCGGCGAGACGGTGACCACGTCGCTCTGGGCGAAGCTGAGCGGCAGCGCGCCGAAGTTCAGCACGTTGGCCAGGCCCTGGGCCTCGTCCTGGGTGAAGCTGCCGGAGATGACGGCGGAGCCGCCCGGGATCGACTCGCGGACCTGCGGGTGGGAGACCACGCCGCCGTCCAGGACGACCGCGAACTGGTTGGCCGGCGGGGCCTGGGTGGCCAGCTGGCCGGTGGTGGTGGCGAAGGCCTTCGACCCGTTGTCGTTGAACTGCAGCTGGACCTGCCAGCCGGCGGCGTTCTGGGTGTCGATGGTGGCCTGGGCCTTGGAGATGTCCGAGCCGTTCACCTGGACGGGGCCGAGGGCGAACTTGTTGTAGTAGCCCTGCTCCTTGTCGGAGCTGCAGGCGACCGTCGGCTTGGTGAGGTCGGCGTTCTGGTAGTCCTTGCGCTGCGCGTCGACCGAGCAGTCCAGGGCCGCGAACTGCGCCTGCAGGTCGGCCGGGACGGTGCCCTGGGTCAGCGCTGCGGAGAGGTCCGCGGCGGACGGCGCGGTGGCGGCGGCGCTGGGCGCCGCGGCCGGTGCGCTCGCGGCCGGGGAGGCGGCCGGCGCGGTGGCCGTCGGGGACGGCGACGCGGCGTCGGCGGTCAGGGCCTCACCGAGGGCGCGGCCGGCCTTGGTGCCGCTCGCGGAGGGCGTCGGGGCGGCGGCCGTGGAGCCGCCGGTGGCCGTCGCCGTGGGAGCGGGCGCCGCGCTGCCGGAGGCCGAGGCACTCGGGCTCGCGGTCGGCGCCTGGGCCTGCACGCCGCTGGGGGCGTAGGCCAGGACCGGGCGGAAGAAGAGCTTCGCAGTCGTGCCGACCTGGTCGGCCGCAGACTCCTTGTCCCCACCCTTGGGGATGTTGACGACAATGTTCTTGTCGCCCTCGGTCTGCACCTCGGCCTCGGAGACACCCATGGCGTTGACACGCTTCTGGATGATCGCGACAGCGATGTTCATGTTGGACTTGTTGATCGCCTTGGGGTCGTCCGACTCGGCGGTCAGCGTGATGCTGGTGCCACCGGCGAGGTCGATCCCGAGGCGGGGCTTGGTGTTGCCCGTCCCGAACATGAGGGCGACCAGTCCGACGGTGACCACCAGGATGAGGGCCAGGGCCCGTCCCGGGTAACCGTCGCGCGGACGCGACTTGGGTGTTGCCACCTTGCTCGTTTCTCCCTGTCCATGCCAGCGCCCGCCGCACCCCCGTCCGGCGTGGGGCGGGACGGGGGGAAGACGTGGCGAGCGAAGGCCCTGAGGTCCTGTGGGCGCGCGGCACGGTGCCGCGGCGGCCGGGTGTGCCCGAACGTACTACTTGCTCGTGGGAGCCCCGGAGTCGGCGTCGCCCTTGTCCGCGCCGTCCTTCGAGAGCGAGAGCGGCTTGTCGCCGTCCTCGGTCGCGTCGGCCTGGTCGGCGGACTCGGCGGCCTCGGCCAGCTCGGCGAGCTCGTCCTCCAGCGGACGGCCGTTGATGATCGCGTCGAACTCCTGCGGGTCCAGCACCGCGGCGATCGCGCCCTTGGTGAAGTGGGCGACCACGCCCGGCGCGATCTCCAGCTCGACGGTCTCGTCGTTGACCGCCTTCACCTGGGCGTACAGACCGCCGATGGTGCGCACGCCGACCCCCGGCTCCAGCGCGGTCTGCATCGACTGCTGCTGCTGCTGGCGCTTCTTCTGCGACCGGAACATCAGGACGATCGCGATAATCGGGAGGAGAAGGATGATGAGGTTCACTGCAGCCAGGGTCCTTTACGGGCCGCCGCCCGGCGGCCTGTGGTGTTGGTCGGCCCGTCAGGTGAGAGGGGCGGTCCGGCGGAGTCTAGGCGACCCGAACTGATCGGACAACGCCAAGCATCGCATCCTGCCGCCGAAAGTGGCGACCCTCCGCCTGCATGGATTCTTCAGTCCTCCTCCACCGCGTCGAACAGCTCGGACTGGGCGGGCACCCGCCCGCGCGGACCCGGGCCGCCCGCCGGGCGGGCCGCAGTGGTCTGGACCGGTGGGACCAGACCGAGGTGCTGCCAGGCGGCCGGGGTGGCGATCCGGCCCCGGGGCGTGCGGGCCAGCAGGCCCTCGCGGACCAGGAAGGGCTCGGCGACCTCCTCCACGGTCTCGGACTCCTCCCCCACGGCGACCGCCAATGTCGACAAACCGACCGGTCCGCCGCCGAACAGCCTGATCAGGGCGTCCAGCACCGCCCGGTCCAGCCGGTCCAGGCCGCGGGCGTCGACCTCGTACACCTTCAGGGCCCGGGCCGCGATCGCCCGGTCGACCACGCCGTCGTGCTTGACCTGCGCGTAGTCCCGGACCCGGCGCAGCAGCCGGTTGGCGATCCGGGGCGTGCCCCGGGAGCGGCCGGCGATCTCGGCGGCGCCCGCCGGGTCGATCTCCACGTCGAGCAGCGCGGCCGAGCGGTGCACCACCCGCTCCAGCTCGGCGGGGGCGTAGAACTCCATGTGCCCGGTGAACCCGAAGCGGTCACGCAGCGGGGGCGGCAGCAGCCCGGCCCGGGTGGTGGCGCCGACCAGGGTGAACGGCGGCAGCTCCAGCGGGATGGCGGTGGCACCCGGACCCTTGCCGACGATCACGTCGACCCGGTAGTCCTCCATCGCCATGTAGAGCATCTCCTCGGCGGGCCGGGACATCCGGTGGATCTCGTCGAGGAAGAGCACCTCCCCCTCGGTGAGCGAGGAGAGGATCGCCGCGAGGTCCCCCGCGTGCTGGATCGCGGGGCCGGAGGTGATCCGGATCGGGGCGTTCAGCTCGGCCGCGATGATCATCGACAGGGTGGTCTTGCCCAGCCCGGGCGGGCCGCTCAGCAGCACGTGGTCCGGCGCCCGGCCGCGCTTGCGGGCGGCCTGGAGCACCAGGGAGAG
Organism: Kitasatospora sp. NPDC057015; assembly: GCF_042673745.1. Classification (NCBI taxonomy): domain Bacteria; kingdom Bacillati; phylum Actinomycetota; class Actinomycetes; order Kitasatosporales; family Streptomycetaceae; genus Kitasatospora; species Kitasatospora sp. NPDC057015. The sequence continues at coordinate 78,567 of NZ_JBHUSG010000018.1, read as the reverse complement.
CTGCTCGCGGACCCGCTCCTGCCCGATGAACTCGTCGAGCAGCTTCGGACGCAGCGCCGCCTCGACCGCCTGGTCCTCGCCGTCGGCGGCGGCGGTCACCAGCCGGTCGGCCGGTTCGGAGTCGTACGGGCTCATCGGGGCGGGCTCCAGTCTCGGACGGTCGGTGGTGGACGGCGGGCGGGCTGCGGGAGGCCAGCGGACGGGCGGACGGGCGGCCCGACCGAAAGGTCGACACGTCGACCGGCGGGGCCGCCCGGGCGCCCGCGGGTCAGCGCGTGCGGTTCAGGGTGCGCAGCGCGGCCTTGAGCAGCACACCGATGTCCGGCGTGGACTGCGCCTCGGCCTCCGGAGTGACGGCGGCGACGGCGTCGTCCGCCTCCCGCGGAGCGTAGCCGAGACCCACCAGGGCGGCCTGCAGCTGCTCGCTCCACGGCGCCGGACCGGCGGCGAGCGGCTTCTGCGCCGGCACGCTGCCGTGCGGGGCGCCCAGCTTGTCCTTGTACTCCAGCAGCAGCTTCTGGGCGCCGCGCTTGCCGATCCCCGGCACCGCCATCAGCGCCTTCTCGTCACCGGTGGCGACGGCCAGGCGCAGCGCGTCCGGGCTGTGCACGCCCAGCATGGCCTGGGCGAGCCGGGGGCCGACGCCGCTGGCGTTCTGCAGCAGGTCGAAGGTGGCGCGCTCGTCCTCGTCGGCGAAGCCGTAGAGGGTGAGGGAGTCCTCGCGGACGACCAGCGAGGTGGCGAGCCGGGCCGGGTCGCCGATCCGCAGGGCGGCGAGCGTGGTGGGGGTGCACTGGAGGGCGAGGCCGACGCCGCCGACCTCCACCACGGCGGTACCCGTGGAGAGGGCCGCGACCTGGCCCTGGACGAACGCGATCACCGGCGGTACTCCTGTCGGACGGCGGGGCGGGCGGCCACCGCGGCGGACCTCGCGGCCGGCGCCTTCGCCACCGCGGCGGCGATCCGGCCGGCGGCCGCACCGCGCCAGATGTGGCAGATGGCGAGCGCGAGGGCGTCGGCGGCGTCGGCCGGCTTGGGCGGGGCGTCGAGCCGCAGCAGGCGGGTGACCATGGCGGTGACCTGCGCCTTGTCGGCCCGGCCGGAGCCCGTGACGGCGGCCTTGACCTCGCTGGGGGTGTGCAGGGTGACGGGGATGCCCCGCCGGGTGGCGCAGAGCATGGCGACCGCGCTGGCCTGGGCGGTGCCCATCACCGTCCGCACGTTGTGCTGGGCGAAGACCCGCTCGACGGCGACCATGTCCGGCCGGTGCTCCTCCAGCCAGGCCTCGATGCCCTGCTCGACGAGCAGCAGCCGGGGCCCGATCTCGGCGTCGGCCGGGGTGCGCACCACGCCGACGCCCACCATCCGCAGCGGACGGCCCGGCTCCCCGTCGACCACACCGACGCCGCACCTGGTCAACCCAGGGTCCACTCCCAGTACCCGCACGCCGTGCCCGCCTCTCCCGTGACCACCCGAAGGGTATCGGGCACCGCTGACAACGAACGCCGCGAACACACCTGCGAGCAGGCCCGGACGCACCGCGCCCGGTGGTCCCTGGGACCACCGGGCGCGGGGGGTGCGGGGCCTCGGGCCCCGGGACGGGCCCTAGTCGGCGTCGAGCTCGGCGCCGACGGAGTCCGGGATGTCGAAGTTGGCGAAGACGTTCTGGACGTCGTCGCTGTCCTCCAGCGCGTCGATCAGCTTGAAGATCTTGCGGGCGCCGTCGGCGTCCAGCTCGACCTGCACGCTGGGCACGAAGTTGGCGTCGGCCGAGTCGTAGTCGATCCCGGCGTCCACCAGCGCGGTGCGGACCGCGACCATGTCGGTCGCCGCGCTGATCACCTCGTAGGTGTCACCGAGGTCGTTGACCTCCTCGGCGCCGACCTCCAGGACGACCTCGAAGACCTTGTCCTCGTCCACGCCGTCCGCCTTGGGGACGATGATGACGCCCTTGCGGGTGAACATGTACGACACCGAGCCCGGGTCGGCCATGTTGCCGCCGTTGCGGGTCATCGCCACCCGCACGTCGGAGGCGGCACGGTTGCGGTTGTCGGTGAGGCACTCGATGAGCACCGCGACACCGTTCGGACCGTAGCCCTCGTACATGATGGTCGAGTAGTCGGCCCCGCCGGCCTCGGCGCCGTCACCGCGCTTGACGGCGCGGTTGATGTTGTCGATCGGGACCGAGCTCTTCTTCGCCTTCTGGATGGCGTCGTACAGCGTCGGGTTGCCGGCCGGGTCGCTGCCGCCGGTGCGCGCCGCCACCTCGATGTTCTTGATCATCTTGGCGAAGAGCTTGCCGCGCTTGGCGTCGATCACGGCCTTCTTGTGCTTGGTGGTAGCCCACTTAGAGTGGCCGGACATCGCCAGCTCCTTTACGTCGCCAAAAGGGAAATGAACAGGAGAGATCTTACCGGTGCCGCGGTGCGGCGGGGGCACCCGTGCGGCGCGCGCCGGGCCGGGAGCCCCTGCGGGCTGCTAGGCGGCGGCCTGCGGGACGGCCGCCTCGACCATCCGGACGAAGTACTCGTGGACGCGGTGGTCGCCGGTCAGCTCCGGGTGGAACGAGGTGGCCAGCAGGTTGCCCTGACGGACCGCCACGATCCGGCTGTCCGGACCGTCGGCGGCGGACAGCTCGGCCAGCACCTCGACGCCGGCGCCGACCGCCTCGACCCAGGGGGCGCGGATGAACACGCCGTGCACGGGCTCGCCCGCGAGACCGCGGAACTCGATCGCGGACTCGAAGGACTCGTTCTGGCGGCCGAAGGCGTTGCGGCGCACCGTCATGTCGATGCCCCCGACCGTCTCCTGGTCGTCGCGGCCGTCCAGGATCTTGTCGGCCAGCATGATCATGCCCGCGCAGGAGCCGTAGACCGGCATCCCGGCGGCGACCCGCTCGCGCAGCGGCGCCATCATCCCGAAGGCCAGCGCCAGCTTGGACATGGTGGTCGACTCCCCGCCGGGGATCACCAGCGCGTCGACCTCGGCGAGCTCCTCGGGGCGACGCACCGGGCGGGCCAGCGCGTCGGCCTCGGCAAGCGCGATCAGGTGCTCGCGGACGTCGCCCTGCAGGGCCAGGACTCCGATGACTGGGGTACGGCTCGACACGGTTGCTACCTCTTCAGACTTCTCGGACGGACGACGCACGACGGCCCGCCGCGCCTGTGAATCCGCGCGGCGGGCCGTCGGGCAGGGACTACCAGCCGCGGTTGGCGTACCGCTCGGCCTCGGGCAGGGTGTCGCAGTTGATGCCGACCATGGCCTCGCCCAGACCGCGCGACACGTCCGCGATGACCTTCGGGTCGTCGAAGAACGTGGTGGCCTTCACGACGGCGGCGGCACGCTTGGCCGGGTCGCCGGACTTGAAGATGCCCGAGCCGACGAAGACGCCCTCGGCGCCGAGCTGCATCATCAGCGCGGCGTCGGCGGGGGTGGCCACGCCACCGGCGGAGAACAGCACGACCGGGAGCTTGCCCAGCTGCGCGACCTCCTTGACCAGCTCGTACGGGGCCTGGAGGTTCTTCGCCGCGACGAACAGCTCGGTCTCGTCGAGGGTGGTGAGGCGCTTGATGTCGGCGCGGATCTGCCGCATGTGGCGGACGGCCTCGACCACGTTGCCGGTGCCGGCCTCGCCCTTGGAGCGGATCATGGCCGCACCCTCGGCGATGCGGCGCAGCGCCTCGCCCAGGTTGGTGGCGCCGCAGACGAAGGGGGTGGTGAAGGCCCACTTGTCGGAGTGGTTGACCTCGTCGGCCGGGGTGAGCACCTCGGACTCGTCGATGTAGTCCACGCCGAGCGCCTGCAGGACCTGGGCCTCGACGAAGTGGCCGATCCGGGACTTGGCCATGACCGGGATGGAGACGGCGTTGATGATGCCGTCGATCATGTCCGGGTCGGACATCCGGGCGACCCCGCCGTCCTTGCGGATGTCGGCCGGGACGCGCTCCAGCGCCATGACGGCCACCGCGCCGGCGTCCTCAGCGATCTTCGCCTGCTCGGCGTTGACCACGTCCATGATCACACCGCCCTTGAGCTGCTCGGCCATGCCGCGCTTGACCCGGGCGGTACCGATCTGCGGCTGGTCTGCGGTGATGGGGGTGGTGGACACGTGAGACCTCACTCGAAGATGAAAGTGCTATCGCCTTATGTTAGGCGGACACGAGCCCCGGCCCATGCGCCACCAAGTCCATCCCGGCTGCCGGGATACGACAAACAGGCCGAAGCCAGGCAGCTCCTCGCCGGTGCTAGGCGGGGGCTCCCTCGGGGGTCAGCGCGAGCGGCGGGGCGTCGTCCATCTCGAAGGCCATCGGGAACGGCGCCTTGCCCGCAAGGCGGAAGTAGCGCACCAGCCGGTGCTCGCGCACCGCCCGGGCGGCCCGGACGGCATCGTTGTGGAACCGCCTGGCCATCGGCACCCGGCGCACCGCGGCCGTCAGATCCTTCACAGCTTCTTCACCACCGGGCGCCGCGATCAGCACCTCCAGCTGCTCCGGTTCGGCGAACACCGCGCGCAGTGCCAGGCTCAGCTCGCTCTCCGCCACCTCGCGGTGCTCGTCCTGCGACTGCCGGGCCGCGTGCGAGGCCTCGTAGAGCACCAGCGAGGCCGCCGGGTCCAGCAGACCCGAGGTGGCCAGCTCCAGGGAGACCGAGGCGCGGCGCACCAGTTGGGCGTCCAGCGCCGCGCGGGCGGCGTCGATCCGGGCGTGCAACCGGTCGAGCCGCCCGGCCGTCCAACTCAGGTACATCCCGCACAGCACCACGGCCACGGCCGCCCAGATCCACGTAGTCACGGGGCGCAACGCTACCGGGTGCGGTCGGACCGGACCGACCGGCGCATGGCGTGACGCCGCCCGCCGCGCGCCGGTCGGTCCCCGCGTCCTAGCCGCCGAGCACGGTGCCCCGGTAGAAGTCGCGGTCGATCTCGACCACGTCCACGGCGGCGTGCAGGCGCCGGCCGGGCGCCGGGGTCAGCCGCTCGGCCAGCAGCTCCAGCACCGCCTCGCTGAGGCCCGCCTTCGCCTCCGGGCTGCGCCCGGGGAAGATGTGGAAGGCCGCCAGGACGAGGTCCTGCTCCTGCGCGAGCTCACCCACCACGACGGTGCCGTCCACCGGGCGGAAACGCGTCTTGCACCCCTCCGGCGCGGCGTCCAGGTGCTTCACCGCGAGCTGGTTCAGGGCGAGGCCGAGGGCCTGGCGGTCGAAGGTGTCCGCCAGGTTCGCGGAGTAGTCGACGGAGATCTGCGGCATCGGGGCCTCCGGGCGTCGTGACGCGGCCCGCCGGGCTGACGGACCGTCCGGACCACCCTAACCAGCACCGGGGGCCGGATACTCCCGGCCCCCGGCGGGCGCCCGTCCGGATGCCGGGGCGGCGCCCCTCAGTCCCTGGCCAGGCCCAGCCGGCCGCGCCAGCCCGTCCGCTCCTCGTCCACCGGCACCACCGCGGCCGTGCCGTCGGTGACCGTCTCGTAGACCGACAGGATGTCCGCCCCGACCGTCGACCAGTCGAAGCGCCGTACGTGCCGGGAGGCCGCCTTGCGCAGCTCCTCCAGCCGGCCCGGGTCGCCCAGCAGCCGCAGCGCCGCACGGGCCAGCGCGTCGGCGTCCTCGACCGGGAACAGCTCGCCCGCGTCACCGCCGTCCAGCACCTGCTTGAACGCGTCCAGGTCGCTCGCCAGCACCGGCGCGCCCGCCGACATCGCCTCGACCAGGATGATCCCGAAGCTCTCGCCGCCCGTGTTCGGCGCGACGTACAGGTCGACGCTGCGCAGCAGCCGGGCCTTGTCCCGGTCGCTGACCATGCCGAGGAACTCCACCTGGGCCCGGGCCTCGGGGGCGAGGCCGGCCAGGGCCTCCTCCTCGTCGCCCTTGCCGGCCACCAGCAGCCGCACCCCGGGGCGCTCCGCCAGGATCTTCGGCAGCGCCGCCAGCAGCGTGGGCAGGCCCTTGCGCGGCTCGTTGATCCGACCGATGAAGCCGATCGTGCCGGGCTCGCCGTCCGCCGCGCCGCCCGTCCAGCGGGCGTCCGGCTCGGCTTCGGCGAAGAAGCCGACGTCGACGCCGTTGGGGATCACCACGGCGTCACCGCCCAGGTGCTCGACCAGGGTGCGGCGGGCGTACTCGCTGACGGCGATCCGGGCCCGCATCTTCTCCAGTCCGGGCTGGAGGATCGGCGAGGCCGCGATCATCGCCCGCGAGCGCGGGTTGGAGGTGTGGAAGGTGCCCACCATGGGGCCGGAGGCGGACCAGGCCGCGAGCATCGACAGGCTCGGCGAGGCCGGCTCGTGCACGTGCAGGATGTCGAAGTGCCCGTCGTTCAGCCAGCGCCGGACCCGGGCCGCCGACAGGATGCCGAAGCTCAGCCGCGCGACCGAGCCGTTGTACGGCACGGCCACCGCACGGCCGGCCGAGACCACGTACGGCGGCAGCGCCTCGTCGTCCTCGGCGGGCGCCAGCACCGAGACGTCGTGGCCGAGCGCGATCAGGTGCTCGGCGAGGTCCCGGATGTGGAACTGCACGCCTCCGGGGACGTCCCAGTCGTACGGGCAGACGATGCCGATCTTCACCAGGTTCCTCTCAGAGTGCTTCAGGACCCGGCCGGCTCGGCGGCCGGCTCGGTACCGGGCGCGGCCACCGGTGCGGGCGCCGGGGCGCCCGGCTGCTCGCGGACGGGCAGGTCGGCCAGCCAGAGCCGCTGCAGCATGTGCCAGTCCTCGGGGTGCTCGCGGATGCCGCCCGCCCAGACGTCGGCCATCGACTGGACCATCGCCGCGGTCTGCGCCTTCCGGTCGGCGCCCCTCCCGTCGCCCTCCTGGCCGTCGGCGGCCCGGCCGGCGGCGCCGCGCCCGTCGCCCCCGGCCGGCGGCAGCACCTCGGGGTGGATCCGGGCCCGCATCACCGGGCCGTCGTACCAGAGCGTCACCGGCAGCAGCGCGGCCCCGGTGCGCAGGCACAGCGCGGCCGGGCCGGCGGGCATCCGGGTGGCCTCGCCGAAGAAGGTCACCTCGACACCGGCCTCGGAGAGGTCCCGGTCACCGACCAGGCAGACCAGCTTGCCGGCGCGCAGCCGGCGCGCCAGCGTCCCGACCACCGAGACGTCGCCGCCGGTCAGCGGCAGCACCTCCATCCCGAGGCTCTCCCGGTACGCCACGAAGCGCTCGAACAGCCGCTCCGGCTCCAGCCGCTCCGCGACCGTGGTGAACGGGTACCCGACGTGCGAGGCGACCCACGCGCCGGCCAGGTCCCAGTTGCCCATGTGCGGAAGCGCTATCACCGCGCCGCGCCCGGACTCCATCGCCCCGGTGAGGTGCTCCAGACCCTCGACGGCCATGCTCCGGGCGATCCGCTCCCGGCTCCACACCGGCAGCCGGAACGACTCCATCCAGTACCGCAGGTAGGAGCGCATCCCGGCCCGGGACAGCTCCCGCAGCCGGGCCTCGTCCGCGTCGGGACGCACCCGCAGCAGGTTGGCCTCCAGCTGCAGCACCCGCTTGCCGCGCTTGCGCCAGGCCGCGTCGGCGATCTGGTCGAACAGGCCCTTCGCGGCCCGCTCGGGCAGGTGCTTCAGTGCCGCCCAGCCCAGCGCGTACGCCGAGTAGACAATCCGCTCGTTCACGCCACCCCCCGACTCCCCGCCTCCAGGCGGTCCGCCTCGAACGCCTCCCGGCGCACGGTCAGCATCCGCTGGAACACCGTCACCAGGCTCCCCGCCGCCACCAGCCACAGCGCGAACGGCAGCAGCCACTCCACGTACGGCACCCCGAAGGTGTGCAGCCCGGCGACCCCCGCCGCGACCAGGCTGATCACCAGCCGCTCGGCCCGCTCCACCAGCCCCGACACGTCGCAGGGCAGGCCCTGGCTCTCCGCCCGGGCCTTGGTGTACGAGACCACCAGGCCGCTCGCCAGGCAGAAGATCGCCACCGCGCAGAGCAGGTTGTTGTCGCCCTTGCCCGCGTACCACATGGCCAGTCCGCCGAAGATCGCCGCGTCCGCGACCCGGTCGAGCGTGGAGTCCAGGAACGCGCCCCACTTGCTGGTGCGGCCCAGCTGGCGCGCCATGTTGCCGTCGACCAGGTCGGAGAAGATGAACAGCGTGATCGTGATGGTGCCCCAGAAGAACTCCCCGCGGGGGAAGAACACCAGTGCGCCCGCCACCGAGCCGGCCGTACCGATCAGCGTCACCGCGTCGGGGCTCACGCCCAGGCGGATCAGGAAGGCGGCGAAGGGGGTCAGGACACGTGTGAAGAAGGCACGCGCGTATTTGTTGAGCATGGCCTTCCGGACCGCTCCGATCTCACTGGCATCCGCCGACGGCCGCGATCCGCGGCAGGCGACCGAGTGGATCAGCCCACCCGGCTGACCCATGGTATCCACGCCCACCACGCACTCCCGCGCACCGCACCGGCCGGCCGTCGTTCGGCCCAACTGTCAACTACTCAAAGCTCTTCGACGGGCACGCGGGGTGATCGACGGACTCCACCGCACGCGCCCGGACGGGTACCGAACCTAGACTTGGAGCCGTCCGTCGCCACGGGAGGAGAACCCCGATGCCCGACCGCGCCACGGTACGAACAGGGCAGGCGCCGCCCGTCGAGCGCCCCGAACAGCTCCGCAACGTCGTCCTGATCGGCTGCAGCGGCGCCGGCAAGACCACCCTCGCGGAGTCCCTCGCCCTCGCCGCCGGCGCCCTCACCCGGGCCGGCCGGGTCCCCGACGGGAACACCGTCTCGGACCACGAGGAGATCGAGCACAAGCAGCAGCGCTCGGTCCAGCTCGCCGTCCTCCCGCTGGAGTGGCGCGACACCAAGATCAACCTGCTCGACCCGCCCGGCCACCCCGACTTCGCCGCCGAGCTGCGCGCGGCCCTGCACGCCGCCGACGGCGCCGTCTTCGTGGTCTCCGCCACCGACCCGGTCACCGCCCCCACCCGCGCCCTCTGGCGCGAGTGCGCCGCCGCCGGCATCCCCCGGGCGATCGCCGTCGCCAAGCTCGACATCGCCCGCAGCGGCTTCGACGAGATCCTGACGGCCTGCCACGACGCCTTCGGCCTCGGCCCCGACACCCTGCGCCCGCTCTACCTCCCGCTGCACCACGACGGCCGCCCCACCGGCTCGCTCGACCTGCTGACCGGCCGCGGCTACGGGGAGGACGGCCCCGCGCCCGAGCCCACACCCGAGAGCGCCGCCGCCCGCGAGAGCCTGGTGGAGGCCATCTCGGGCCAGGACGACACCCTGATGGAGCGCTACCTCGCCGGCGAGGAGCTCGACACCGCCGCCCTCACCGACGGCCTGCGCCGCGAAGTCCTGGCCTGCGCCCTGCACCCCGCGCTCGCCACCACCGACGGCGGCCTCGGCGCCGCCGAACTCCTCGACCTCATCGCCGCCGCCTTCCCCGACCCGGCGCACCGCCGCCCGCCCGCACCCGACTGCGACCCCGACGCCCCGCTCGCCGCCCAGGTGATCAGGATCACCGGCGACGCCTACGTCGGGCGGATCAGCCTGGTCCGGATGCTGGCCGGCACCCTGCGCCCGGACACCCACGTCGAGATCACCGGCCCGGACGGACGCGAGCCCACCGACGAACGGGTCACCGCCCTCACCAGCCCGTTCGGCAAGCAGCACCACCCCGTACCGCACGCCCTGGCCGGGGACCTCGTCTGCATCGCCAAACTCACCACGGCCCGCACCGGCGACACCCTCGGCGACCCCGGCCACAGCACACCCCTCGACCCGTGGCCACTGGCCGAGCCGCTGCTGCCGATCGCCGTCGAGGCGCACAGCAAGGCCGACGACGACAAGCTCTCGCAGGCCCTCACCCGGCTCACCACCGAGGACCCGGCCGTCCGGGTGGAACAGAACGCCGACACCCACCAGATCGTCCTGTGGTGCACCGGCGAGGCCCATGCCGAGGTCGTCCTGGACCGGCTGCGCGGCCGGCACGGCGTGCACGTCGACACCACCCCGCACCGGGTCGCGCTGCGCGAGACCTTCGGCAGCGCCGCCGCCGGCCACGGCCGCCTGGTGAAGCAGTCCGGCGGCCACGGGCAGTACGCCATCTGCGAGCTGGAGGTGGAGCCGCTCCCGACCGGCGCCGGGTTCGAGTTCCAGGACCGGGTGGTGGGCGGCAGCGTGCCCAAGCACTTCATCCCCTCCGTCGAGAAGGGAGTGCGGGCCCAGCTCGCCAAGGGCGTCGGCACCGGACACCCGCTGACCGACATCCGGGTCACCCTGGTGGACGGCAAGGCCCACTCGGTGGACTCCTCCGACTCGGCCTTCCAGAGCGCCGCCGCGCTCGCCCTGCGCGACGCCGCCGGGCACGCCGTCATCCGGGTACTGGAACCGGTCGCCGCGGTGAGCGTCCTGCTGCCGGACGACTACCTCGGCGCCGTGCTCGGCGACCTCTCCGCCCGGCGCGGCCGGGTCCTCGGCACCGAGACCGGCGGCCCCGGCCTCACCCTGCTGCGCGCCGAAGTCCCCGAGCTCGAACTCGCCCGCTACCCCGTGGACCTGCGCTCCCTCACCCACGGCACCGCCGAGTTCTCCCGCGCCCACCTGCGGCACGAGCCGATGCCGCCCGCGCTCGCGGCGCAACTGACCGCGCGGGGCGAGGAGTAGCACCCCGGGCCGGCCGGCCCGCCCCGTCGTCACGGCCGCTGGCTAGGCCGCACCGCCGGGGCCCGGATCACCCGCCGGCCGGCCCGCCCCGCGGCAGCGCGCAGGTCGGCGTCCCGCCCGGCATCCGCCCGCGGTTGGCCGCCACCCACCGGTAGACCGCGGCCGCCACCGGCCGCACCGGCGCCAGCGCCAGCACTCCACCCGCCCAGGCCCACAGCCCGCCGGAGCGCATCAGCAGCCGGGCCACCGCCTGCGCGCCGCCGTACACCCGCCCGCCCGGGGTCACCCACAGCAGCTCCCGCCCGGCCCGCTCCCCGGACACCTCGCCCCGCCCGCCGGCCCGCGCGTCCAGTGCCGCCAGGTCCGCGAACTGGAACGGGACGGCGTCCCAGCCGGCCGAGGCCAGGGTCTGCCGCAGGTACCGCTCCGCCGCGGTCACGCAGCTCGTGCAGAACGCGCAGTCCCCGTCGAAGACCAGCACCGGATCCCTCATCACCGCTCGGCTCATGACCCGATCGTCCCCCATCCGGCCCCTCCCCGGGCAGCAGAACCGCCGCCCGGGGATCAAAGCCGCCGGATCGGGGAACCATGCGGAATAGGCCGGTACTCGACGCTGCGTGACAGCTGTTCAGACGATCACCCGCGCGGCGTCACCGGAGCGCGGTAACCTGCCGCTGACAAGGGGAGGAGGGCACACCACCCGTGACCAAGCTCGACATGACCCCGGGCGCGCAGATACCCCGTACGGATGCGGGCCCGCAGACGGCGGTCACCCAGGCGCTCTCCTCGGTCGCCTACCGCGACTCGGAGCTCACGGCCTTCGAGGACGTCCAGCCCGGCAAGATCAAGGCCGGCCGGTTCAAGCTGCTGCGGCCCAACCTCGGCGAGGCGTTCAGCAAGGCCGTCATCTCCCGGACCCTCGGGGCCAAGCGCAATCCGCTGGTGCCGTCCTTCGGCGTCGACTCCCGGATGGTCGTCCAGCACTGCCTGGCCGCCCAGGAGCTGCGGGACGCGCGCGACCGCCAGCTCATGATCGTCACCCTGGTGAGCGGCCTGCTCTTCCTCCCCGGCACCCTGCTCTGGCTCGGCGCGTTCCAGATCCGCGCCTGGCTGAAGAAGGACGCCTCGGGCCGGCAGGACATCTACGGCACCCTGGTGCTGGTCGGCGTCGGCCTGATCGCCGTCCTGCTCGCCGTCCGGCCGCCGGTCGGAGGCGTCTGGGCGCTGTACTTCCGGGTGATGATGCTCGCGCCCGTGGTCGGCTGGTACCTCGCCAAGCGGATCGTGCTGCGCAGCACCGAGGACCTGCGGGCCCGCTGGCAGGCGCTGGTGGAGGGCAACGGGCCGGCGGCGACCGTCCCCAAGGCCGTCCCGCGGGACGACATGGACAAGAAGGCGGCCACCCTCAAGGCCCAGCTGGGCCGCCTGGAGGCCGAGCAGGAGACCAACTTCCACCACTACGCCGGGGCGAAGGGCCTGCTCGGCGCGGGCCGGCGCTGGGGCTCCTGGGACGTCAGCGCCGAGCTGAAACCCGCCGAGGGGCACCCCGACTTCCGGACGTTCCACCCGTGGGACCTCGCCCGGAAGATCGGCGAGCGCCTGGGCGGGCTCGGCCGCAGCGAGGTGGCCGGCGGCGGCATGCCGCCGTACTCGGTGAACCACTGGGTGATCCAGCACATCCCGGAGGGCGCGGACGAGATCGGCCGCCCCGGCGGTCCGGAGATGGACGGCGACGGCTTCGTGATGCGCGACCACGCCGTCCAGGCCGTGGCCAACAAGCAGACGTTCGGCCAGGGCGGTCCGCGCCACAGCGTCGCCACCCAGTTCGTGCTGCACCAGGGCCAACTCGTCTCCACCATCCTGGTGGAGGTGGTGGTCCTCTCCAACACCCTCCAGATCACCGTGTCCGGGTACGCGCTCGGGCCGGTGCACGGACTCTTCACCGGCAAGCCCAAGCCCAAGGAGCTGACCCGCCAGAAGACCGGCAAGTTCTGGGAGGAGGAGACGATCCGGCTGCCCCTCATCGACAACGACGAGGTGGTCCGCCAGGCCCTGCGGGCGCCGTTCATGCGGGCGCCGGTCCTGCTCGGCTGGCTGGGCGGCGGGATGGGCCTGCCCGAGCCCTTCGGCCTGCGCTCCACCTGGGTCACCAGGACCTGGGCCAGCCGGGCCATGAGCGACGACGTGCTCCGCAGCGCCACCCCGGTCGTCTCCGCGGTGACGGCCGCGCTGGTGGACTTCCTGGACGAGCACGACATCGACACCAGCCGGTTCACCAACCGGGTGGGCATCCTCAAGTCGGAGCTGCAGAGCGTGCGGCCGTTCCTCGCGGACGAGTACCCCGCGGGCTGAGCCCGCGCGCACGTGCGGCGGGGCCCGGACCCCGGCTAGGAGGGGACGGCCCCCCCCCCCCGGGCGCGCCCGGGCGCCGCGTCCCCCGGCAGCCCCAAG
>NZ_JBHUSG010000018.1:60465-65496 GCF_042673745.1 Kitasatospora sp. NPDC057015 | reverse complement strand
GGGGCCCCCCCCGGGCCGGGGCCGGGGGCGGGGGGCGGGCGGGCGGCCGGGCCGGCCCCCGGCGGGGCCCCCCCCCCCCCCCCGTGCCGGCCGTGGCGGCCGGATGCCCGGGTCAGCCCTGCGGCCAGGCCTCGGCCAGCATCTTGCGGGTGTCCGCGAGCAGCTGCGGCAGCACCTTGGTGTGGCCGACCACCGGCATGAAGTTGGTGTCCCCGCCCCAGCGCGGCACCACGTGCTGGTGCAGGTGCGCGGCGATGCCGGCGCCCGCCGCCGTGCCCTGGTTCATCCCGATGTTGAAGCCGTGCGCCCCGGAGGCGGCGCGCAGGGCGGTCATCGCCTTCTTGGTGAAGACCGCGAGCTCCGCCGTCTCGGCCGCGTCCAACTCCGTGTAGTCCGCCACGTGCCGGTACGGGACGACCATCAAGTGCCCGCCGTTGTACGGGTACAGGTTGAGCACCGCGAACACGGCGGTGCCGCGGACGACGACCAGCCCCTCCTCGTCGGTCAGCGAGGGGATCGAGCAGAACGGACAACCGTCGTCCGGAGCCGGACCGGTGGGCTTGTTCTCGCCCTGGATGTAGGCCATCCGATGGGGGGTCCACAGGCGGCGGAAGCCGTCCGGCTCCCCGACGCCCCGCTGCAGTTCCGGCTCACTCGTCATGCTGATCAGCATATTCGCCGAGGGCCGCTTGCGAAGCGGTGCGGGGCAGACTCGTGGAGTCCGCCCCGCACCTCAGCACCCCCGCGAGTGCGGGGACCACCGGAACTTCTGCTTGTGCGCGTTCCGGATCTTCGGATCACCCCCGCGCGTGCGGGGCCGCGTCACACCTGGATCCGACGCTCCACGGCGTCCACGATCTCGGCGATCGCGTCGGCGACCGGCACGCCGTTCTTCTGCTCACCGTTGCGGTAGCGGAAGGAGACGGCGCCCGCCTCGATGTCCTCGTTGCCCGCGATCAGCATGAACGGGGCCTTGCTGCGCTGGGCGTTGCGGATCTTCTTCTGCATCCGGTCGTCCGAGGCGTCCACCTCGACCCGGATCCCGCGCTTCTTCAGCTCGGCCGCGACCTCCTGGAGGTACGGCACGTGCTCGTCGGTGATCGGGATGCCGACCACGGTGACCGGGGCGAGCCACGGCGGCATGGCGCCGGCGTAGTGCTCCAGCAGCACCGCGAAGAACCGCTCGATCGAGCCGAACAGGGCACGGTGGATCATGACCGGGCGCTGGCGCGAGCCGTCCCCGGCGGTGTACTCCAGGTCGAAGCGCTCCGGCAGGTTGAAGTCCAGCTGGATGGTGGACATCTGCCAGGTGCGGCCGATCGCGTCCTTCGCCTGGACGGAGATCTTCGGGCCGTAGAAGGCCGCGCCGCCCGGGTCCGGCACCAGCGGCAGGCCCTGCTTCTCGGCCACCTTGCGGAGGACCTCGGTGGCCTCCTCCCAGGTCTCGTCCGAGCCGACGAACTTCTCCGGGTCCTTGGTGGAGAGTTCGAGGTAGAAGTCGGTGAGGCCGTAGTCGCGCAGCAGGTCCAGCACGAAGGTGAGGGTCGAGTCGAGCTCGTCCGCCATCTGCTCGCGGGTGCAGTAGATGTGCGCGTCGTCCTGGGTGAAGCCGCGGGCACGGGTCAGACCGTGCACCACGCCGGACTTCTCGTACCGGTACACGGTGCCGAACTCGAAGAGGCGCAGGGGCAGTTCACGGTAGGAGCGGCCGCGCGCGTCGAAGATCAGGTTGTGCATCGGGCAGTTCATCGGCTTGAGGTAGTAGTCCACGCCCTCGTCGAGCTGCATGGGCGGGTACATGCCGTCCGCGTACCAGTCGAGGTGGCCGCTCTTCTCGAAGAGCTTCCCCTTGGTGGCGTGCGGGGTGTAGACGAACTCGTACCCCTCCTGCTCGTGCCGCTTGCGCGAGTAGTCCTCCATGGTGCGGCGGATGATGCCGCCCTTGGGGTGGAAGACCGCGAGGCCGGAGCCGATGTCCTCGGGGATGGAGAAGAGGTCCAGCTCGTTGCCGAGCTTGCGGTGGTCGCGCTTCTCGGCCTCCACCAGGAAGTCCAGGTGGGCCTTGAGCTCGTCCTTGGACGGCCAGGCGGTGCCGTAGATGCGCTGCAGCATCGGGTTCTTCTCGCTGCCGCGCCAGTAGGCGGCCGCGTTGCGCATCAGCTTGAACGCCGGGATGTGCCGGGTGCTCGGCAGGTGCGGGCCGCGACAGAGGTCGCCCCAGCAGTGGTCGCCGCTCTTGGCGTCCAGGTTGTCGTAGATGGTCAGCTCGGCGCCGCCCACCTCGACGTTCGAGCCGTCCTCGGCGGAGGCCGAGCCCTTGAGGCCGATCAGCTCCAGCTTGTACGGCTCGGCGGCCAGCTCCTCGCGGGCCGACTCGTCGGTGACCACCCGGCGGGAGAACTTCTGCCCGCGCTTGATGATCTCCTGCATCTTCTTCTCGATGGCCTTGAGGTCATCGGGGTGGAAGGGCTTCTCGACGTCGAAGTCGTAGTAGAAGCCGTCCTTGACCGGCGGGCCGATGCCGAGCTTGGCCTCGGGGAACAGCTGCTGCACGGCCTGCGCCATCACGTGCGCGGTGGAGTGGCGCAGGATGTCCAGGCCGTCCTTGCTGCCGATCTCGACGGGCTCGACCTCGTCGCCGTCCTGGACGGCGTACGCGAGGTCCTTGAGCGCGCCGGCGACCCGGGCGGCGATGATCGAGCGGTCGTCCGCGAAGAGCTCGGCGGCCGTCGTGCCCGTGGTCACCACGCGCTCTTCCCGATCGGGTTCGCGGTTGATGATTACCCGGACGTCCGTCACCGGTCTCTCCTGACGTGCTGGAAGCGTGAGACGCAGCACTTCGCTGCGCGTTCACGATGGTACCGAGACCGGCGACCGCCTCGCGCACCTATATGCCCTCCCGGCCTCGCCCGATGCCGGCGGGTGCCGTCCGGATGGCGGCAGGGCGGTCCGCACGGCCGTGGCGGTCCGCACGGCGGGTGCTCGGCGGCGAGGGGTGGTGCTCACTGCGGCTCGGCGTCCCCCAGGGTCTTCAGCAGCCGCTCGCGCTCGGCGTCCTCCAGCCGGACGGGCTCCAGGTCGCGCGGGTGGCCGAGCTTGCGGAAGCCGCCGCGCCGCTCCAGCCGCCCGCTGACCCGCACCGGGGTGCCGGCCAGGTGCGCCTCGGCCGCCAGCCGGTAGGCCCGTTCGTCCAGCCGGACCCTCACCTCGGCGACCTCCGCGCCGCCGAGCACCCGCAGCCGGACCGACCCCGGGCCGGCCGGACCACCGCGCTTGAGCCGCACCACCACGCCCACCACCGTCACGGCGACGGCCGGCTCGATGCGCTCCAGCAGGTCGGCGGCCTCCTCCAGGGCGGGCAGGTCGCCGGGCGAGAAGTCCAGCACGATCCGCCGGTCGCCGAAGCCGCCCGGGGTGCCGACCGCGGCCGACCAGGCCACCGACACCTGCGCGGCGGTGGCGCCGCGGACCAGCTCCTGGACCGCCTCCACCAGTTCGCGGCTGACCCCGCTCTGCACGGCGTTCTCGAAGGCCTCCAGACCGCCGCTGACCCGCCGGTAGTCGACCGCGTCGCGCATCGCCTCCAACGCCCGGACCAGCGTGGTGACGGCCGCCCGGCCCTCGGGCGCGGGCGTGTACGCGGTGAGGCCGCCCGCGGCGGACGCCGGGCCGGACGCCCCGCCGACGACCAGGGCCCGCTGCACGAAGTCCCCGGCCCAGCCGTCCAGCCGGGCGCCGAAGTAGGCGGCCCGGCTGCGGGCGGCCTTGGCGGCGGCGCCGAGCATGGCCCGGGCCGCCCGGTGCAGCCGCTCCTCGCCCTCCCAGGTGACGGCGCCGGGCACGCCGGGCTGCTCGCGCCGCCACTGGATCTCGTCGCCCGGCACGGTGAGCGCCAGCAGGATCGAGCGGGCCGAGGGGCTGTGCGAGCGCGAGAGCGCCGTCACCGCGTCTGCGAGCAGGTCCACCGCGTCGTCGAAGCCGCCGCCGGCCGGCACCAGCACGCTGGTGTCGGGGTCGCCGTCGCCGGGCGGGGTCCACCTGCCGTAGCGGGCCGTCGGCCCGCCGCGCCGGACCCAGCCGTGCCGGGCGAGCAGGGTGGCCAGCAGCGCCGGGTCGACCGCCGCGGGATCCGGCAGCGCCGGTGCTCCGTCCTCGGACATCCGGATAGCCGTCATGCGTCCGCTCCTCCCAGCAGGGGGCGCCGGGCGGTCACGGGCTGCCGCCCGCGCCGACCCTCGCCATGATCTCGCACAGTGCGCGGTCGTCGAAGACCCTGGCCACCGGCACCCGGACGTTGGTGCGCCGCTGCCCGGTGACCGGGTGGCCGGCCAGGTTGACCCAGTAGCAGCAGTGCCGCAGCTCCAGGGCGTCCGGCCGGGCCAGCAGCCAGTGGTCGACCTGCCGCGGCAGCAGCATGACCACCAGGATCTTCGGTACCGCGACCTGCGCGCGGGCCAGCTTGCGCAGGTGGTCGTTGTCCAGGGTGAAGCTGAAGTGCGACCCGGCGGGGGCCGCCGCGATCTGCTGGGTGGCCTTCAGCTGGATCTTGATGGTGACCTCGTCGTCCACCGTGTGGGCCGGGGAGCCGTGGCTGACCTGCCAGTCGATCCCGTTGTCCGGGAACGGCTGGGACAGCGAGCAGCCGGCCGCCGCGGCGACCGCGTGCAGGTAGGCCACCTGCAGGGTCTCCATGCAGGCGGTGGTGGCGAGGTTGCCGCGCAGCACGGCGGTTGCCTCGGCCGGGCGGCCCGCCTCCCCCGCCGCTCCCCGCTCCTGCGTCGTGTCCCCGGACTGCGGTTGCGTCAGCGCCATGGCCCCCGCCTCCCCCACCTCGGCGCGCGGCGCCCGTCCGGATTCGAACAGACCGCCACCGGAAGCATCCCCGACGGGCCCGGCGGCAAACGGTTGAGCCGCCGTCAGAACGGGGTATCACCAGGACAGGACGTGACCGGGCGGCGTGACCCCCGGGCCGAGCCCGGCCACCCCCCCCGGACGTCCGGCACCGCGAGAGAGCCCCCAGGTCCAGAGGGC
>NZ_JBHUSG010000018.1:52321-60455 GCF_042673745.1 Kitasatospora sp. NPDC057015 | reverse complement strand
CCCGGCGCCAACCGGCTCCCCCCCCGCAACCGCGGGGTAACCACCCCCCCCGCCGGGCCCCGGGGGGGGCCCCGGCCGGGCCGCGCCGCCCCCCCCGCCCGGTCCGTCCGGCTCCGGTTGAGAGCCCGCAGTTCCTGAGGGCAGTACCTGAGGGGCAGTCATGCAGCAGCAGTGGTTCACGGGCCCGCTCGCCTCCTTCGACACCGAGACCACCGGCGTGGACGTCGAGACCGATCGCATCGTCTCCGCCGCCCTGGTCGTCCAACTCGCGCCCGGCGCCGCGCCGCAGGCCACGAACTGGCTGGCCGACCCCGGGGTGCCGATCCCGGACGGCGCCCGCGCCGTGCACGGCATCACCGACGAACGGGTCCGCGCCGACGGCCGGCCGCCGCGCACCGTGGTGGCCGAGATCGCCCGCGCGCTCGGCGAGCAGGCGCGGGCCGGCACGCCGGTGGTGGTGATGAACGCGCCGTACGACCTGACGCTGCTGGACCGCGAGTTGCGCCGCCACCGGGGCCTCACGCTGGCCGACTGCCTGGGCCCGGCCGAGCTGGTGATACTGGATCCGCGGGTGCTCGACAAGCACGTCGACCGCTATCGCAAGGGCCGCCGCACACTGACCGACCTGTGCGCGCACTACGGCGTCGAGCTGGCCGGCGCGCACGACGCCTCGGCCGACGCGACGGCGGCGATGGGCCTGGTCCGCACGCTGGCCGGCCGCTACCCGGGGGCGCTCGGCGCGCTCAGCCCGGCCGAACTGCACCTGCGGCAGCGGGTCTGGCACGCGGCGCAGGCCCGCGGGCTGCAGAACTGGTTCGACCGCTCGGGCACTCCGGAGCGGGTCGACCTCTCCTGGCCGTTGCGCCCGGCGCGGTGCTCCTGCGGGCGCCGGCTCTCCCCCGAGCACCGCTGCGAGGCCGCGGCGTGACATGCGACAGGCCCCGACCGGTATTCCGATCGGGGCCTGTGCGCTGCCGGTTGGGAACCAACCGTGCTGTCCGGGTGGGCGATACTGGGATCGAACCAGTGACCCCTTCGGTGTGAACGAAGTGCTCTCCCGCTGAGCTAATCGCCCGGGTGCAGGGAAAACATTACCGCATCCCGAAGGCTGCTCCGAACACCCCTCGCCGTCCCCGTCGCCGCACCCTCGCCGGCCCGGTCGCCGCACCCTCGCCGCACCCCGTCGCCGGGGCCGGCCGGGCGGCGCGGATCAGCCCACCTTCCAGGGCATGGTGAACCCGTACTTCCACAGGTACCAGCCGCCCAGCCCGGCGATCACCGCCAGGCCGATCGCGGTCAGCGTGAGGTTGCGGCGCCGGACCCTGGGGTCCATCGCCTTCTGCGCGGCCTCGGCCACCTTGTGCCTGGTCCAGCGAAGGGCCAGCTGGGCCCAGACGAACTCGGTCGCCCAGATGCCCATCCCCAGGAAGATCACCACCCAGCCCGGCCCGGGCAGCGGCAGCATGACCACACCGAGCACCACCACCGCCAGACCGGCCAGGAAGACCACCACCTGCCAGCTCAGGTGCAGCGGCCGCGACCGCCTGATGAACAGCGGCGCCCTGGACCCCAGCGGCCGGCCCCCGTCCTGCGCTTCCGGCACGCCCCCGCCCGCCCCCGTCACGTCCTGCACGGCCTCACCCGTTCCCGCGTTGTCGCTTCGTACAGTCATGCCAGGAAAGTAGCCGAGAACCGGGCCCGGTAATCGGTCGCCCTCCGCTCCGGAGCGATTCCGCAATGCGCCGGAAGGGGTACGACTCGCCCTCGAATCGGGACAGAGGGGTTTACATCGGTCGTGGAGGTGGGATGGTCCGTTCGCCGACGTGCGATTCCCCGAGCGCACACTGAGCGAAAGGCCATGGCGCTTATGAACACCACGGTCAGCTGCGAGCTGCACCTGCGCCTCATCGTGTCCAGCGAGTCCTCGCTGCCCGTCCCCGCGGGCCTGCGCTACGACACCGCCGACCCCTATGCCGTGCACGCCACCTTCCACACCGGTGCCGACGAGACCGTGGAGTGGGTGTTCGCCCGAGATCTCCTTGCGGAGGGGCTGCACCGACCCACCGGTACCGGCGACGTCCGGGTGTGGCCCTCGCGCAGTCACGGGCAGGGAGTGGTCTGCATCGCGCTGAGCTCTCCGGAAGGAGAAGCCCTGCTGGAGGCCCCGGCCCGCGCGCTTGAGTCGTTTCTCAAGCGAACGGACGCCGCCGTGCCACCCGGCACCGAACACCGTCACTTCGACCTCGACCGGGAGCTGTCGCACATCCTCGCCGAAAGCTGACCCCGCCGCAGGGCTCCGCCCCGCCTCCGCGCGAGGTGGTGACCCCTGCCGTACCGCGGCCGTCCTACTCGGGGGCACGGTCGCACGTCTCGCCGCGCACCACGCGGCCTCGGGGCCGGTCCCCGGTCCGCTCCCACGGGGGCGGACCGGGGTTCCGGAAGCGCCCGGCACCGGCGCCGGCCACCCGTCACGGGTGGCCGGCCGCTCTGCGGCCCGGCCCCGGCACCGATCCCGCCGCGACCGGGCCATCCGCGGCGGGGGCCGGAGCCCGGTAAGGTCTGGGGTGACTGTCGACGCGGGTGTCCGAGGGCCCCCGCCGCGCGAGGAGCCCCCCACGTGCTGATCACCCATGACACCGAGTGCGCACTGAGCATTCTGGTCGAGCTCCTCAACACCTCGCCGGAGGCCTGCGGCAGCGAGCTGCTGCCGGACGTGGCCGCGCTCGACGCCTTCGTGGTGCGACAGGAGATCAGCGAGATCGACTCGCTCACCCCTGCCGACCTGCGCGTCGTCCAGCGGCTGCGCGGCCGGCTGCGGGACGTGTTCTCGGCCGGGACCACCGACGAGGCCGCCGAGCTGGTGAACGGCGTCGTCGCCGCCGCCGGCACCACGCCCCGGCTGACCAATCACGACCACCACGGCTGGCACATCCACTACTTCGCCCCGCACGCCGCCCTCGGCGACCACCTCGCGGCCGAGCTCGGGATGGCCCTCGCGTTCATCGTGATGGCGGGCGAGCGGGAGCGACTGCGCAACTGCGAGGCGCCGGACTGCGCGCGGGTCTTCGTCGACCTCTCCCGCAACCGCTCGCGCCGCTACTGCGACAGCCGGACCTGCGGCAACCGTCTGCACGTCGCCGCCTACCGGGCCCGCCAGCGCTCCGCCGAGACGGTGCCGAGCGCCTGAGCCGGCCCCACCCGGGCCCCCGCGCCGCCGCACCCGCTCAGATGCCGCGCTTGCGGAGGATCTCCTCGACGTCGGCGAAGTCGCCCAGGCCGTCGTCCGCGCCCCCGGTCGCCTTCGGACCGCGGCTCGCCGGAGGCCGGGCGCCGGTGACCGCAGGGCGCTCCGGCCCGGCTCCGGGCGCCGCCGGGCGGGCGGCACCCCGCTCCTCGCCGAGACGGCGACGGGCGACCCGGTGGCAGCCCAGCAGCAGGACGGCGGAGACCACGAGCAGCACGATCCCGGTCCACACCCGGGGATCGAAGACCAGGGCGGTCGCCCAGTCCGCGATCTCCTGGCCGATCGTCCGCGCGACCGGGTAGAGCCCGGTCAGGTACAGGCCGGCCGGCAGCAGCGCCACGGCGAACCACCGGGTGGCCGAGAGGTAGCGCCGCCGGTGGACGGCCAGCCCGGCGACGACCAATCCGGCCGCCGACAGTCCGTAGGCCACCGCCGCCGTCAGCACGACGGCCCCGGTACGCGCTCGTCGGTCCTGGACATCAGGCCTCCCGTTCGCGTCGCCCGGGCGCACCGCTCCCTGGCGGGACGCCCACTAGTGGAACACTGGGGGCATGATCGATGGTTCCCTCCCCCGCCTCGAGTTCTGGTGCGAACTCCAGTGTCCGGACTGCCGCACCGCCCTGGACGACGTCCGCGCCCTGCGCGCCGAGTACGGCGACGCGCTGACGGTCGAGCTGCGGCACTTCCCGCTGGAGAAGCACAAGCACGCGTACGCCGCCGCGCAGGCCGCCGAGGAGGCGTTCGCCCAGGGCCTCGGCTGGCCCTACGTGGAGGCGCTGCTGGCCAGGGTGGACGAGCTGGGCACCGGTGGTGAGGCGCTGCTCGTCGAGGTCGCGCGGGAGACCGGGCTGGACGCCGAGGAGGTCGAGCTCGCCCTGATCGACGGCCGGCACACCCTGATCGTGGACGCCGACCAGGCCGAGGGCAAGGCGATCGGGGTCAGCGGCACGCCGACCTACGTGATCGCCGGGCAGCGGCTCGACGGCGGGCAGAGCCAGGACGGCCTGCGCGCCCGGATCACCGCCCTCGTCGAGCAGCACCGGGGCGCCTGACCCGCCGTCACAGCAGTGGCTTGCCGAGGACCCGGTTGGTGACCCGGTAGCCGAGCGAGGTGTAGAGCCCGATCGCCACCCCGTTGCCGGTGAACACGTTCAGGCCCAGGTCGTGCGCCCCGGTGTCCAGGCACTCGCGCTCGGCGAGCAGCATCAGGGTGCGGCCGTGGCCCCGGCCCCGCTGCTCCGGGGCCACCTCGACCGTCATCACCCAGGCCAGCGGCCGGCCGTCGGGGAGGTCCCGCTGGTGCAGCGCGACCCAGAGGGTCCCGAGCACCGCGCCGTCCGTCCCGTACAGCTCGCGCAGGGCCACGCCGGGGGTCGCGTGGCCCTGCGGCAGCAGGTGCCGGTGGTCGGCGTCGGACTTGGCGCGGGCCTGCTCCTCGGAGAGCCCCGAGCCGCACAGGTCGTGGACGTAGCCGGCCTTGGCCTCGTCCAGCCAGGCCGGGTAGCGGGCTGCGTCGACCGGGCGCGCGACGACGCCCGGCGGCAGCCCCGGAGCGGCCGTGAGCCGCTTGGTCATGTTGCGCATCCGCTCGGTGTACCCGAGTGCCTCGGCCAGCCGGAGGGCGCCCGTGGCCGCCTCGGGGACGTCCGCGTCGACCCGGGTGCAGCCCCAGCCGCGCAGCACCTCCTCGGCCGCGAGGACGCCGACGGTGGCGCGCCCGCGCCGGCGCCCCTCCCAGACCTCCAGCTCGGAGATGTCCCCCCAGCACTGGTCCCCGCGCGGGGTCGCCGTGGTGCGCAGGGCACCGACCGGCCGTCCGTTGGCGCAGATCTGCCAGCGGCGGGTCCGGCCGCCGCCCGCGGCCGGGGTCTCCGGGCTCACCGGACGCAGCGTGGTCGTCATGCCGAAGTCCCTTCCCCGCCCTCCGGCGGTTCTACCCCGCCGGACGCGGCGGGAACGGCGGACCGGACGGGAACGTCCGCCCGGAGCGGACCGGCGGACGGCGGACGCGGACGGGGGCCGTCCGCCGTTCCCGCCCGCGTGCCGCCGACCCTGCTCCGTCGAGCTCAGGGGTCGAGGTCGTCGGCGCTGCGCTCGGTGAACCGGATCATGGCCTTGGCGGTGACCGGGCCCGGGCCGGGCAGCTCGCGGCCGTCGATCCGGGTGACCGCCTGGACGTCGCGCAGGGTGGAGGTCAGGAAGACCTCCTCGGCCTCCTCCAGGGCGGACATCGGCAGGTCGACCTCCTCGGCCTCGCACCAGTCCACCACCAGCTGCCGGGTGATGCCGGCCAGGCAGCCGGACCGGAGCGCCGGGGTGAGCAGACGGCCGCGGAGGACGACGAAGACGTTGGACCCGGTGCCCTCGCAGAGCTGTCCGGCGGTGTTGGCGAAGAGCGCCTCGGTGGCCCCCTCCCGGTGCGCGGCGGCGAGGGCGACGACGTTCTCGGCGTACGAGGTGGTCTTGAGGCCGGCCACGGCACTGTGCTCGTTGCGCCGCCACGGGACGGTGACCACGGCGGTGGTGTCGGCCCGGCGGGCGGCGGTGCCGAGCGCCGCCACCAGGCTGGTGCCCTGGTCGCCGCGCTCGGAGCCGAGCGGCGCGGGGCCGCCGGTGTACGTGAGGCGCAGGCGCCCGAGCGGCATCGGGTTGGCGCGCAGCACCTGCTCGCAGGCCTCGCGGACCAGGTCGTGGTCGGGGTCGGGCAGGCCGAGGCCGCGGGCGGAGCGGGTCAGGCGCTCCAGGTGGCGGGTGAGCGCGAAGAGCCGGCCGTCCTCGGCCTTGACGGTCTCGAAGACGCCGTCACCGGTGGTGAGTCCGTGGTCGAGGACGGAGACGGTGGCGGCGTCGGTGGCGACCAGTGAGCCGTTGACCCAGATCATCGGAGGCTGCTCCTCGGGTGGGGTGAGGGTGGGTGCCGCAGGGCGCTGCGGGGTCGGTGCTGCTGGTGGGACTGCGGGCGGGGCCGATCGGTGCCCCGGGCCGGACGTTGCCCGGGCCAGTCGGTGCACGGGCTAATCGGTGCCCGGGCCAGACGCTATCGCGACCAGCCGGGCCGCCTTGAGTTCGGTCTCGTCCCACTCGCGCGCGGGGTCGGACTCCCAGGTGATGCCGGCGCCGGTGCCGAAGCGCAGGACGGGCGCCGCGGCGTCGGTCCGGTCGATCCAGAACGTCCGGATGCCGACCGCGAGTTCGCCCTCCCCGCGATCGGCGTCGACCCAGCCGACGGCGCCGCAGTAGGGGCCGCGCGGCGCCCGCTCCAGCGCCTCGATGATCCGCAGGGCACTGGACTTGGGGGCGCCGGTGACCGAGCCGGGCGGGAAGGTCGCACCGAAGAGCTCCGGCCAGCCCGCGCCCTCGCGCAGGGTGCCCCGGACGGTCGAGACCAGATGGACCAGCCCGGGGTGCTTCTCCACCGCGCAGAGGTCGGGGACGGTGACCGAGCCGGTCGCGCAGACGCGTCCGAGGTCGTTGCGGACCAGGTCGACGATCATCACGTTCTCGGCGTGGTCCTTCTCCAGCAGGTCGTGCTCGGTCCGGCCGGTGCCCTTGATCGGCCCGGAGGAGACGACCCGGCCGTCGCGGCGCAGGAAGAGCTCCGGGGAGGCGGTGGCGATCTCCACGCCGTGGCCGGGCAGCCGCACGGTGCCGGCGTACGGGGCGGGGTTGCCGTGGGCGAGGAGCCCGGTGAGGGCGTCGACGTCGCTGCGGGCGGGGTCGGGGAGCGGCGCGGAGAGCACCCGGCAGAGGTTGGCCTGGTAGACCTCGCCGGCGGCTATGTGCTCGCGGATGCGCTGCACGCCGGCCGTGTAGGCGTCCCGGTCCAGGGAGCTGTGCCAGCTGTCGGGGTGCGGCCCGTGCCAGCCCCCGGTGCGCGGCGGCGCGGGCGCGGGGCGGACCCGGTCGAACCGGGCGCAGGTGAGGCGGCCCTCGAAGTCGTACGCGACGGCCCAGAAGCCGGCGGAGTCGAGGGCGGCCGGATCCGAGGTGACGTCACGCAGCCCGGTGGCGAGGCGGCCGCCGAAGCGGGCGAGCGGGCTGGGGGGAAGGGCTGGGCCGGACACGGTGCTCCTGCGCGGATTCGGTCTGTGCCGCGCGGACGGTGGGCGCGGCGGAAGGGCTGGTCTGCGGTGCCTGAAGTGTAGGTCCGGGGGCGCGGGGACCGCGGGCGCGCCCGGTGTGCGGGCGGCGGGCGCCGGGGGCGCGGCCCGGCCCGGGGCACCGGGCGGGAGGGTCCGCGCGGGCTGACGGATCACCACCCGGGGGCCATCCCCGCGGCACGCTGCGGGAACGGATTTTTAGCTGGCCCGGGAATCCGCTAGAGTTCAACACGTCGCCAGGGAGCGCAGCCGAAGAAAAGCGGTGAAGCCCCCGGGAGACAGGCGGACGTGGCTCAGTTGGTAGAGCATCACCTTGCCAAGGTGAGGGTCGCGAGTTCGAATCTCGTCGTCCGCTCGACGAAGGACAGTGTAAGATCGCCCTTCGAGTGTTGCCTGGTGGAGTGGCCGAGAGGCGAGGCAACGGCCTGCAAAGCCGTCTACACGGGTTCAAATCCCGTCTCCACCTCCAAGAGGTGCCCCTGGTACGCCAGGAGCCCTCCCCGCGCGATTAGCTCAGCGGGAGAGCACTACCTTGACACGGTAGGGGTCACTGGTTCAATCCCAGTATCGCGCACTCGATCCCCTCGGGGTTCGCCGTAGTACCGCCTCACCAGGCGCGATTAGCTCAGCGGGAGAGCACTACCTTGACACGGTAGGGGTCACTGGTTCAATCCCAGTATCGCGCACTCGGACCTCTCGGGGTTCGCCGTAGTACCGCCTCACCAGGCGCGATTAGCTCAGCGGGAGAGCACTACCTTGACACGGTAGGGGTCACTGGTTCAATCCCAGT
>NZ_JBHUSG010000018.1:0-52221 GCF_042673745.1 Kitasatospora sp. NPDC057015 | reverse complement strand
ATCGCGCACAGTTCAGCCGAAGGCCGTGGTCCGTGAGGACCACGGCCTTCGTCGTGTCCGGCTGCCGCCCGGCGCCGGCCGGGCCTTCACGGTGGGGTGCGGTGGCGCCGTGGGGCGGGGCCGCGGACGCAGGAGAGCCGCGTACGGGCGCCCTCACCGGCGTTCCGTACGCGGCACCTCCCGCTGCCGGGGCGCTCCGCGCGCCGCTCTCGCCCGTCCGCGTGTCACCGCGGGCGCGGCACCCCGGCCGGCATCCTCTCCCCGTCCCGGGGGATCAGTGCCCGATCAGGTCGGCGACGGCCTGGGCCTGGGTCGCCATCTGTTCCCATCCGCCGAACAGCATCACCAGCAGCACCGCGCACGGCAGCGCCATGGCCAGCGCCACCACCGGGTGCCTGGTCGGGGCGGCCCGGCGGCGGGCGGAGGCGGGCCGACGGCCGGTCGGTCCGGTGACCTGCGTTGCCATGACCCTGCTCCTGCCCGTTCCGGTGGTGTGCGGCGCCGGCCGGGCGCCGGCGGTGCTGTTCTGCCGTGCCGAGCGCGGGGCTCGCGGTTGGCGCGGTGGACGGTCTACCTCGGGGGACGAGCCTCCCGTCCACCGCTAAAGCAACGCTATGGCCGGGGGCGGTGCTCCCGCGTCATGCCGGCGTACCGTTCCGGGCATCCCCGAGGATGACGCCGGGCGGGCCGGACTACTACCGCAGGGGGAGATGACGGGGATCACATCCCCGAGGGAACCCTGAGAGCGACCCCGAGGAACGATCCGGGAGCCGCCCCGCGGCGGCTCCGACGATCACGGTGGATCCGGTTTCGCAGCTGGTCAGCGCGGGTGTGACGGAGGCCGCCGGGGGAAGATCGGACAATCCCACGGGCCGATGGGGTGTTGCGTATCAGCACACCGCAGCAGGCAGTCCGTAAGCTGTGCCGGACAGGATCTGACGATGCCCCAACCGACGGGGTCTCACCCACGGGCTGACGGGAACGAAGATGGCGATGATGCGGCTGAGGCGTGAGGACCCCCGCATCGTCGGACCGTACCGCCTGCACCGGCGGCTGGGGGCCGGCGGCATGGGCGTGGTCTTCCTCGGCTCCGACCGCCGCGGGCAGCGGGTCGCCCTGAAGCTGATCCGCGCCGAGCTGGCGGAGGACGCGGAGTTCCGGACCCGCTTCGCGCGCGAGATCGCGGCCGCGTCCCGGATCCGGGGCGGCTGCACCGCCCGGGTGATGGGCTCGGACATCGAGGCGGACCGGCCCTGGCTGGCCACCGCCTACGTGCCGGGGCCCTCGCTGTACAAGCGGGTCGGCGACGACGGGCCGCTCGGCTGGCCGGAGGCCGCCCGGGTCGGCGCCGCACTGGCCGACGGTCTGGTCAAGGTGCACGAGGCCGGTGTGGTGCACCGGGACCTCAAGCCGTCCAACATCCTGCTCTCCCCCAAGGGCCCGCGCATCATCGACTTCGGCATCGCCTGGTCGCGCGGGGCCAGCACGCTCACCCACGTCGGCACCGCCGTCGGCTCCCCCGGCTTCCTCGCGCCCGAGCAGGTGCGCGGGGCCGCGGTCACGCCCGCCACGGACGTCTTCGCCTTCGGGGCGACGCTCGCGTACGCGCTCACCGGCGACTCCCCCTTCGGCTCAGGCGCCTCCTCCGAGGTGATGCTCTACCGCGTGGTGCACGAGGAGCCCGACCTGTCGGCCGTGCCGCCGCAGCTGGCGCCGCTGGTGAAGGCCTGCCTGGCCAAGGAGCCCGGCGAGCGGCCCGCCGCCGCCGCCCTGCACGAGCGGCTCAGCGAGCTGGCCGCGCGGGGGGCCGCGGTCTCCGCCGGGCGGGCCGCCCCGCCCCGGGCCGCCGCTCCCCCGCCGCAGGCCGTCCCCGCGCCCGGGCGGGCGCCCGGCGCGGGGGCCCGCGCCCGGGTCGGCGCCGAACGACCGGGGCCCGGCCGCGGTGCCCCCGTGCGGCGGCCGTACGGCCAGCCGGACACTTCACCGCTGCCGCGGTCCGAGTCCGCGCAGACCACCCGGCCGCTGAGGCAGCGTCAGCAGACCCCGCCGCCCGGTGCGGCCGGCGGCCGGCGGGACCGCCAGCACACGCCCCCGCCCGGCCGTACGAACGGAGCCCGGCAGCGGCTGCTGCGCCAGCGGGTGATCGTCTTCGTCACGGTGACCGTCGGCGTGGCCCTGGCCATCGCGGCGGCCCAGGGCTGCGAGAACCGCGCCGGCCAGAGCCTGGGCCGGCCGGGCACCGCACCGACCGCCTCCGCCGTCGTCGGCGGGCCCCCGCCGACGGGTGGGCTCTCGGTGGACGTCGCGCCCCCTCAGCCGTCCACCGCGGGGCCGGCCTCGGCCGCGCTCGCGGCTGCCGCCCGCGGCGGCACCGCGGCCTCGGAGGCCGGGCTCGGACCGGCCGTCGGCTCGCTGCCCGCGGTGGACTGGCCCAACCGCAGCTTCCCCGACCCGGCGGGCGGCGCCGGTCTCGTCCGGCTGCGCGACGGCCGCTCGGCCGGTGACGGCCCGCAGGTGGCGCTGAGCGCCGTCCTGCCGGCCCAGTACCGGGGCTCGGCCGCCGCGCTGGTCGTGCTGCGGCGCGCCGAGGGATCGGTGCCGGTCGACCTGGTGCAGCTCTTCGGCTTCAACGGCGACGCGCCGGTGCCGCTGGCCGCCCGCTCCTCCGCCGCGAATCCGCAGGCCGTGGCCAGCTGGCGGATCGACGGCGGATCGCTGGTGCGCGAGGAACGGGTCTCGCAGACCGGCGCCCTCTCCTCCACCCGCTACACCGTGCGCGGCGACGGCACCTGGGAGGAGTCCTGGCCCGGTGCCGGCGTCTCGGGCGGCACCGGCGGCTGAGCCCCTGCCGGGGTGCGTCCGACCGCCCCCGCGGCCCGGCCGCCCGGCCGGGGCGTGACGCCGTGGCTCAGGCCGGCCGCGGGCGGGTCGCGTAGAAGGCCACGGCGGAGGCCGCCGCCACGTTGAGGGAGTCGACGCCGGCGTCCATCGGGATCCGCACGTGCAGGTCCGCGGCGGCGAGGGTGGCCGCGGTGAGGCCGTCGCCCTCCGTGCCGTACACCAGGGCGAGCTTCCCGTCGTTGCGCGCGGCGAGCTCGTCGAGGGTGATCGCCCGGTCGCTCAGGCAGAGCGCCGCCACCGTGAAGCCCGCGGAGCGCAGGGTCCCGATGTCCCCCGGCCAGGACTCCAGGCGGGTCCACGGCACCTGGAGGACGGCCCCCATCGAGACCTTCACCGCGCGCCGGTAGAGGGGATCGGCGCAGCGCGGGGTGAGCAGCACGGCGTCCACCCCGAGGGCGGCGGCGTTCCTGAAGGCGGCGCCCACGTTGGCGTGGTCGACGATGTCCTCGAACACGGCGACCCGCCGGACCGGGCGCCCGCCCGCCGCCGGTCCCGCGTCCTGCCCGGCGGGGCCGGCCGGGTCGGCCGGGTCGGCCGGCGTCCGCGGCCCGGATCCGCGACCGGCGCCGGCCAGCACCTGGGCGACGGTGGGCAGCGGCCTGCGCTCCATCGAGGCGAGGGCGCCGCGGTGCACGTGGTACCCGGTGACCTGCTCGGCGAGGGCCGGCTCGACCAGGTGGACGGGGGCCTGCGCGTCGGCGATGACGTCGGCCATCACGTCCAGCCACTTCGGGGTCAGCAGCATCGACCGCATCCGGTAGCCCGCGGCGATCGCCCGGCGGACGACCTTCTCGCCCTCGGCGATGAACAGGCCCTCGGCGGGCTCGCGGCGGCGCCGCAGCTCGACGTCGGTCAGACCGGTGTAGTCGGCGAGGCACGGGTCGGCGGGGTCGGTGACGGTACGGGGTTCGGACACCCTGCGATCTTGCCCGGTCCCGGTGGCGAAGGCCAAACGCCGGGAGGCGCCACCGGGTCGGCGGCCGGGACGGGAGCGGCCGGGTGGCCCGGCCCGGGCGCTCGGCCGGCGCCTTCGTGTACGGGCCGTGACCGCCGGCGCCGGAGCCGCGGGGAGGCCCGGCGGGCCGGCCGGACGGGCCCGGCGCCGCACCCGGCGGGTACGGCGGGAACGGTGAACCGGCGGCCCGGCGCGCGGCGCTGCCCTTGGCCTGCTCCCCGCAGGCAGTGTAGACATGGCGTATGGCCCGATTTCCGGGCCGTTCCGGGGCGCGCCCGGCCGTTGGCCCGGCCGGCGATCTGCCGTCGGGTCGGCCTGAGCAAGCTCGCGCGTCGCGCGAATCCTCGGGACGCCCCGAGCGGTCCGGGCCCGTCTGGGCCACCAGACAGTGGATCCGTTCCGCGCCGACGCGACTCAGCGTGGCCGGCCAGGTCTTCGCGCTCCAGGTGCTGGTGGTGCTGCTGCTGGTCGCGGCGGCCGTGGTGGCCCTGGTGGTGCAGTCCAACCGGGACAGCGTCGAGGAGGCCCGCAACCGGTCGGTGGCCGTCGCCCAGACCTTCGCCAACTCACCCGGGATCGTCGAGGCGCTGAAGAGCCCCGACCCGACCCTGATCCTCCAGCCGAAGGCGCAGTCCGTCCGGATCCAGACCGGGGTGGACTTCGTGGTGGTGATGAACACCGACGGCATCCGCTACACCCACCCGCTGCCCGACCGGATCGGCAAGAAGTTCGTCGGCACCATCGGGCCGGCGCTGGCGGGCGGGGTGGTCACCGAGCAGATCACGGGCACCATCGGCCCGCTGGTGCAGGCGACCGTCCCGGTGCTCGCCCCCACCGGCCAGGTGGTCGGCCTGGTGTCGGCCGGCATCACCATCGACCGGGTCTCCAGCGCCTCCGACCGCCAGCTGCCGATCGTCCTGGGCGCCGCCGCCGGCGCCCTGGTGCTGGCCACCGCCGGCACCGCGCTGGTCAGCCGGCGGCTGCGGCGCCAGACGCACGGCCTGGACCCGGCCGAGATGACCAGGATGTACGAGCACCACGACGCGGTGCTGCACTCCGTCCGGGAGGGCGTGCTGATCCTCAGCGGCAGCCGGCGGCTGCTGCTGGCCAACGACGAGGCGCGCCGGCTGCTGGACCTGCCCGCGGACGCCGAGGGCCGGCCGGTGACCGAGATCGGCCTCGACCCGGCGATCACCGAGCTGCTCGCCTCGGGCCGCCAGGTCACCGACGACGTGGTGCCGGCCGGCGAGCGGCTGATCGCGGTGAACGTCCGGCCGACGGACCGCGACGGCGGACCGCCCGGCAGCGTGGCCACCCTGCGGGACTCGACCGAGCTGCTCGGCCTGGCCGGCCGGGCGGACGTGGCCCGCCGCCGGCTGCGGCTGCTGTACGACGCCGGGGTGAGCGTCGGCACCACGCTGGACGTGACCCGGACGGCCGAGGAGCTCGCCCAGGTGATGGTCCCCCGGTTCGCCGACTTCGTCAGCGTGGATCTGGCCGAGGAGGTGCTGGACGGCGAGGAACCGGCCGGCGGCGGGATCAGCCGGATGCAGCGGGCGGCGCTCGGCTCGGTGGCGGCGGACGCCCCGTTCAAGGCCGTGGGCAGCCTGTTCGACGTCGTCCCGGACACCCCGCTGGCCGACAGCCTGAGCGGCGGGCAGGCGATGCTGGAGCCCGACCTGGCCGGGGTGACGCACTGGCGCACGCAGGATCCCGCGGGCGCCGCGGAGATCGTGGCGTACGGGGTGCGATCGCTGATCAGGGTCCCGCTGCGGGCCCGGGGCGTGCTGCTGGGCGTGGTCCGGTTCTGGCGTCTGGAGCGGACCGAGGCCTTCGAGGAGGACGACCTGTCGCTGGCGGAGGAGCTGGTCGCGCACGCCGCCGTCTGCATCGACAACGCCCGCCGGTACACCCGCGAGCACGCGATGGCCGTCACCCTGCAGCACAGCCTGCTCCCCCGCAGGCTGCCGGCCCAGAACGCGCTGGAGGTGGCGCACCGCTACCTGCCCGCCCAGGCGGGCGTGGGCGGCGACTGGTTCGACGTCATCCCGCTGACCGGGACCAGGGTCGCGCTGGTGGTCGGCGACGTGGTCGGGCACGGCCTGCACGCGGCCGCGACGATGGGGCGGCTGCGCACCGCGATCCACAACTTCTCGGCGCTGGACCTGCCGCCGGACGAGCTGCTCGGCCACCTCGACGAGCTGGTCTACCGGATCGACCAGGACGAGGCGGCCAACCTCGGTGACTCCCCGGTCACCGGCGCCACCTGCCTGTACGCGGTCTACGACCCGATCTCGCGGCTCTGCACCCTGGCCCGGGCCGGCCACCCGCCACCGGCGGTGGTGCACCCGGACGGCACGGTCGAGTTCCCCACGCTGCCCGCCGGCCCGCCGCTGGGCCTGGCCGGGATGCCGTTCGAGACGGCGGAGCTGGAGCTGGCCGAGGGCAGCCTGCTGGTGCTGTACACCGACGGGCTGGTGGAGGACCGCAGCCGGGACATCGACGTCGGCCTCGACCTGCTGCGCGCGGCGCTCGCCCGGCCGGGCCGCACGCCGGAGGAGACCTGCACCGCCGTACTGGACGCGCTGCTGCCCAGCCGCCCGACCGACGACATCGCGCTGCTGGTGGCGCGGACGAGGGTGCTGGCCGGCGACCACGTCGCCGAGTGGGAGGTGCCCTCCGACCCGGCGGCGGTGGCCGGGGTGCGGGCCGCCGTGAGCCGGCAGCTCGCCGACTGGGGGCTCGACGAGGCGGCGTTCGTCACGGAGCTGATCCTCAGCGAGCTCATCACCAACGCGATCCGCTACGCCACCGGCCCGATCCGGGTGCGGCTGCTCCGCGACCGGACGCTGATCTGCGAGGTCTCCGACACCAGCAGCACCTCCCCGCACCTGCGGTACGCGGCGACCATGGACGAGGGCGGCCGCGGGCTGTTCCTGGTGGCCCAGTTCGCCGAGCGGTGGGGCACCCGGTACACCGGCTCCGGCAAGGTCATCTGGACCGAGCAGCCGCTCGCCTAGGTTCTCCGGGGCCGCCCGGCCACCCTGCGAGGGCCCCCGCACGACTGCGCCCCGCCGGACGGGCGGGGCGCAGCGGGAGCGAGCGGGATCGGGCGCCCGGGCGGTGGGGGCCGGGGGTCGGGCGACCGGGGTCGGGCGGTTCGGGCCAGGCGGCTCGGGCCAGGCGGTTCGGGTCAGGCGGGGAAGGCCTCGGCGAGGACGCCGACCACCTCGCCGATCACGATCACCGCGGGCGGGCGGACCTGCTCGGCGGCGACCACCGCGCCGACCGTGCCCAGGGTGGCGTCGATCCGCCGCTGGCCGGCCGTGGTGCCCTCCTGCACGACCGCGACCGGCGTGTCCACGGAGCGTCCGCCCTCGACCAGCCTGGCGGCGATCGCGCCGATCTTGTCCACGGCCATCAGCAGCACCACGGTGCCGGTCATCCCGGCGACGGCGTCCCAGTTGGTCAGCGACCGCTCGTCCGGGCCGACGTGGCCGGAGATCACGGTGAACTCGTGGGTCATGCCGCGGTGGGTGACCGGGATGCCGGCGGCGGCCGGCACGCTGATCGAACTGGAGATGCCGGGGACGACGGTCACCGTCAGCCCGGCCTGGACGCAGGCGAGCAGTTCCTCGCCGCCGCGGCCGAAGACGTACGGGTCGCCGCCCTTCAGCCGGACCACGAACTTGCCGGCCTTGGCGTGGTCGATCAGCGTCTGGTTGATCGCCTCCTGGGCCATGTAGCGGCCGTACGGGATCTTCGAGGCGTCGATGACCTCGACGTGCGGGGCCAGCTCGGCGAGCAGCTCGCGCGGGGCGAGGCGGTCGGCGACCACCACGTCGGCGTCGGCGAGCAGCCGGCGGCCGCGGACGGTGATCAGGTCCGGGTCGCCGGGGCCGCCGCCGACCAGGGCCACCCCGGGCGTCCGCTCGCGGTACTGGCGGGCGGCCAGCGAGCCGTCCCGCAGGCCGTCCACGATGGCGTTGCGCAGGGCCGCCGAGTGGCGCGGGTCGCCGGTGAGCACGGCGACGGTCGCGCCGCCGTCGTGGCCCGAGGCCGGGGTCCAGGCGGAGGCCGCGGCGGCGTCGTCGCTACGGGCGCAGAACACCCGCAGGCGCTCGGCCTCGGCGCTGACGGCGGTGTTGACGGCAGGGTCGTCGGTGGCGACCAGGACGTACCAGGTGTCGGCCAGGTCGCCGTCCGCGTAGGCCCGGGGGTGCCAGGTGAGCTCACCGGCGTCCGCCATCGCGTGCACCGCCGGGGTGGTGTCCGGGGATATCAGGTGGATGTCCGCCCCCGCGGCGATCAGCGCCGGCAGCCGCCGCTGCGCGACCTGGCCGCCGCCGACCACGACCACGCGGCGACCGGTGAGCAGCAGGCCGACGGGGTACGGGGTCCGGCCCTCGGTGCTGGGGTGGGGGCGGGGCGCTGGGGTGGGCGCGGTCATGGGCGGGGCTCCTGGGTGGGCGGGGAGGGTTTTCGGGTACGACGGTGAACCGCCCGTCACCCGGCGCGCCCTCGGGCCGGGTGACGGGGTCCTGCGGGACGGGTCCGGACTTCGCCGGTCGGGACGTGCCCGGGTCAGGCCTTCTCGGTGACCCCGGCGGAGTCGAACGTGGCTACATCGTGCATCGACCTGGCCGCACTCTGCACCAGCGGGAGGGCCAGCAGCGCGCCGGTGCCCTCGCCGAGCCGCAGGTCCAGGTCGATCAGCGGACGCAGTCCGAGCTTCGCCAGCGCGGCCTGGTGGCCGGGCTCGGCGGAGCGGTGGCCGGCGATGCACGCGGCGAGCACCTCGGGGGCGATCGCCTTCGCCGCCAGGGCGGCCGAGCCCGCGATGACGCCGTCCAGGATGACCGGCGTGCGCAGCGAGGCGGCGCCGAGCACGAAGCCGGCGATGGCGGCGTGCTCCAGGCCGCCGACGGCCGCGAGGACGCCGATCGGGTCGCTCGGGTCGGGCTGGTGCAGGGCCAGCGCGGCGCGGATCACCTCGATCTTGTGCGCGTGCATGGCGTCGTCGATGCCGGTGCCGCGACCGGTCACCTCGGCGGGGTCGAGGCCGGCGAAGACCGCGATCAGGGCGGCGGAGGCGGTGGTGTTGCCGATCCCCATGTCGCCGGTGATCAGCACCTTGTTGCCGGCCGCGACCAGGTCGCGGGCGGTCTCGATGCCGACCTCGATCGCCTTCAGCGCCTCCTCCCGGCTCATCGCCGGGCCCTGGGTCATGTCGTCGGTGCCGGGCTTCACCTTGCGCGGCAGCAGGCCGGTGGTGCGGCCGGACTGGATCGCGTCCGGCAGTTCGGTCTTCACGCCGACGTCGACGACGACGACCTCGGTGCCGATCTGCTTGGCGAAGGAGTTGATCACCGCGCCGCCGGCCAGGAAGTTGGCCACCATCTGGCCGGTGACCTCCTGCGGCCAGGGGCTGACGCCCTGGGCGTGCACGCCGTGGTCTCCGGCGAAGATCGCCACGCAGCCGGGCTCCGGGATCGGCGGCGGGCACTTGCGGGAGAGACCGCAGAGCTGCGCCGAGATGATCTCCAGCATGCCCAGCGAGCCGGCCGGCTTGGTCATCCGCTTCTGGCGGTCCCAGGCCTCGCCGAGCGCCTTGGCGTCCAGCGGCCGGATCCCGCGCAGGGTGTCGGCGAGCAGGCTGTGCGGCTCCTCGCCGGGCAGGGCGCGGTTGCCGTACTGCTCCTCGTGGACCACCCAGGAGAGCGGGCGCTTCTTCGCCCAGCCCTGCTGCTGCAGCTCCGGCTCCTCGGGGAAGGAGTCGACGTACCCGACGCAGAGGTAGGCCACCACCTCCAGGTGCTCGGGCAGGCCGAGCTCGCGGACCATCTCGTCCTCGTCGAAGAAGCTCACCCAGCCGACGCCCAGGCCCTCGGCGCGGGCGGCCAGCCAGAGGTTCTCCACCGCCAGCGCGGCCGAGTACGGCGCCATCTGCGGCTGGGTGTGGCGGCCCAGGGTGTGCCGGCCGCCGCGGGTGCGGTCGGCGGTGACCACGATGTTCACCGGGGTTTCGAGGATGGCCTCGATCTTGATTTCCTTGAACTGCTTGGCCCGGCCCTTGGGCAGCGAGTCCGCGTAGGCCACCCGCTGGCGCTCCGCCAGCTCGTGCATCTTGCGGCGGGTCTTGGCCGAGCGGATGACCACGAAGTCCCAGGGCTGGGAGTAGCCGACGCTGGGGGCGGTGTGGGCCGCCTCCAAGACGCGGATCAGCACCTCGTGCGGGATCGGGTCGGGGCGGAAGCCGTTGCGGACGTCGCGGCGCTCGCGGATCACCTGGTGGACGGCCTCCCGGCCGGCCTGGTCGTACCCCGGGGCGGCCGGCGGGCGCGGGCCGGACGCGGCCGGCTGCTCCTGCTCGGGCGCCGTGCCGAGGGTCTCGACCGACCCGCTGTCGGCGGCGGGGTCGGTGCTGACGGCGTTGGCGGCGATGGCGGTGCCCTCCTCGGGCTCGGGGGCGGACTCGGCCCGGGGCTGCTCCGGTTCCGGGGCCCGCTGCTCGTTCTGCGCCTGCGACTCGGCCGGCGCCTGCTGCTCGGCGGGCGCCTGCTGCTCCGTCGACGCCTGCTCCTCGGCCGGCGGCTGCTCCCGGGGGTGCTCGGGCGGCCCGGCCGGGGCCTGCTCGGCCTCCGCGCCCTCGGCCGGCTCGACGACCTGCGCGGAGGCGGCCTCGGCCGGGGCGCCGGGGACGGTCGCCTCCACCGCGGGTGCGTCGGCGGTCGGCGCGTCGGCGGTCGGAGCGTCGGCGGTCGGCGCCTCCGTGGTCACTGCCTCCGCGGCGGGCACGTCCGCAGGCAGCGCCTCGGCGGGCGCGTCGACGGGACGACCGGACGGCATGTCGCCGGTCCCGGCGGCGGTCTCCGGGGCGGCCTCGCCGACCCCGGCGGCCGCGCCTTCGGCGCTCGGCGCGGGTGACACCGGCTCGGCCGGCACGACGGGCTCGCCGGCGGCGGGCTGCGCCGCGGTGCTCGGGTCGGTTCCGGTCTGCTCGGGAGCGCCCCGGTGGGCACCGCCCCGCTGGGGCGCGGGCTGTGCCTCGACGGTGGGCAGGCCGTGCGGGGTGGGCGCGGCCAGGAAGGCGGAGATCCGCCCCCTCGGCTGCGCCGGCGGTGCCACGGGCTGCGGCTGCTCGGGGGCGACGGCGGCCGACGGCTCGGCGACCGGAGCCGCCTGCGCCTGAGCTTCGACGGCGGGCGGTGCTTCGACGGTCTGCGCTGCCTCGACGGGCTGGGCCGCCTCGATCTGCGCTGATTCGGCGACCGGAGTGGCCGCGGGGGCCGACTGCACCACCGGGACGGGCTGCGCCTCGGCCGCCTGGGCAGCGGCGACCAACGGCACGGCGACCGGCGGCACGGCGACCGGCTGGGTCTCCGCCGCCCCGGGTGCCCCGACGACCGGCGGCGCTTCGGCGACCGACGGCGCGAGCGCCGGTTCGGCCGGCGCCTCGGCGGCCTGCACGGGGGCGGCGGTCGTGACGGCGGCCGGCTGCTGCGGCGCCTGGTCGGCCGGAGCCTGCGGAAGTCCGGCGTCCTGCCGGCCCGGCTCCTGCTCGACGGCGGCCGGCTGCTGCTCGGCGACCGGCTCCGCGACGGGCTGCCCGGCTCCCGGGGCCTCCACCGCCTCCACCGCCTCCACGGACGGAACCTCCGCGACCGGGGCGTCCGCCGTCGGAGCGGCGGGCGCCGCGGCCGACGGCTCGGTCGCCACCTGCTGCACCTGCTGCTGCGGCTGGGGCTGCGGCACGGCCTGCGGCTGCTCGACCGGAGCGACGATCCGGACGCCGTGCGCCGGAGTGCCGCCCTGGGAGGGGCCGCGGTCGGCGAGCGAACGGACCGGCACGTGGCCGGTCATCAGCGACGGGTCCGGAATCGGCGGCCCGGCGTGCAGCGGGCGGCGGGGCTGCTGAACGGCCGTCAGCTGCTCCGGAGCCGGGGCGGACGCGGCGACGAGCGGCGGCGTGGCCGGTCCGGCGGCCTGCGCGAGCGGCTCGGCGGCGGGCGCGGTCGGGGCGGCGGGTTCAGCGGGGGCGGTCAGGCCCTGGGGGGACGGCGCGCCGGCCATCACCGGCGGCGCGAGCGGCGGCCAGGACGGCTCGACCGGCGTGCCGGCCGGTTCGGCGCCGGGGTGCGGTTCGCCGAGCGCCCGCAGGGCGACGGTGTCCACCCCGGCCGGCGCCTGCGCGGCCACCGGTGACGGCTCGGGCTGGCCGTGCACGACGGGCTCGCTCCACGATCCCTGCGGCCCGGGCATCAGGAGCACGTCGTCCTCGTCGTCGAGCGGGTCCGGGGTGTCCGGCTGGTCGAGGAAGGTGAAGCCCGGACGCTGGAGCAGGCCCTCGCCCCCCGTCGGGAGCGTGCCGTGCAGGGTCGCGCCCTGCAGGTGCGCCGGGGCCGCCTGGACGGGGAAGCCGGGGATGCCCTGCTCCGCGACTCCCGCCGCCGGGGCGGCGGGTACCGCGATGCCCTCCGGCCGGCCGGCCGGGTCGGACCCGGCGAGCAGGTGCTCCGGCAGTCCCTCGCTGGGGACGTGGCCGCCATCGGTCATGTCAAAGCTCCTTCCAGGCCGCTGCCGCGCCCTTGGCGACGCGATCACCGACCGCAGCGCCCACATCCACTCACGGGCCGGGCCAGGTTCCGGCCCGCCCCTCAACCACCCGCGGCCGCCGCGCCGGGGGCGCTGCGGCCGTCGATCATCCGGCGCGCTGCGGCACCCCGGCTGCGCGCCACCCGCCGGGGGTGGTGCGCCATCTGAAATAACGACAAGCCCGGGCAACCGGCACGATCGCACCGGACCCTACGGCATTCTCCCGGTCCGGCACGCGACCCGTCGAATTGCCCACACTTCGAGCCACAGGGGGTTGCACCACGTCAAAAAGGCGACAAACGCACCGAATCGGGCATCAGTCGCCGACTGTCACGGCCAACCAGGACGCCACACTACCGGCCTGGAGCACTCCCCCCTCGAATCCGTGTCCGGATGCGACCGGGATCACCGCCCGCCGCCGGATCAGGCCCCCTGCTCCCCCCAGAGCAGTACGGTCTGCGTCCCGGAGCCGAGCACCAACCCGGCCGCCGTGCCGGTCTGCTCCCTCGCCAGCACCGGGCCGGACGCGCCCGACCGGGGCGGAGCGGGTACGAACGAGCCGCTCCGGGCCGGGACGGGGCGCAGCGGGGTCGACTGGAGCAGCGCTCCCTCGGCCCGGTAGCCGGCGGCGGCGATCGCCTCGCGGATCTCCTCGGCCTCGGCGAAGGTACGGGCGATCGCGACGATCCGCTCCGGGCGGCGGGCCAGCACCGCCCGCACCGCCTCCGCGCCTCCGGTCTCCACCACCGCGGCGTCCGGCTCCGGCAGGCCGCCCAGGGCCTCGGGCCCGGTGCCGTGGACGGTCTCCACCTCGACGCCGAAGCGGCGGGCGTTGACCGCGATCTGCGCGCAGGCGGAGCTGTCCGACTCCAGGGCGACGACGGCGGCGCCGAACCGCGCCACCTCCACCGCCAGTGCGCCGCTGCCGGCACCCACCGACCAGACCAGGTCGCCGGGGCCGGCGCCGAGGCGCGCCAGCACCAGCGCGCGGACGTGGGCGGGCAGGGCCTCCGGCGCGCCCGCGCCCTCCGGCGCACGCCCGCTCTGCCCCGTGCGCCCGGCGCCCGTGTAGACGTCCGCGGGCAGGGCCCAGCCCCGCTCCGCGCCGGGGAACCCGACCGGGCGCCCGGCCAGCCAGCCGGCCGCCTCGCCGGCCGCCGCCTGCGGACCGTTGCCGCCGATCACCAGCACCACGTTCGGGTCCCGCCAGAGGTGGTCGGCGACCCGGTCGGAGGTGAGCACGGTGACGTCCTCGTCCGGGGTGCCCAGCCCCTCGCAGACCACGAAGGTCCGGTGCACTCCACGGAGCATCAGGGCCAGTTCGCTCGGGCCCGCGCCGGCGGCGGTGAGCACCGCGACCTTCGGGTGGGCCCGGCAGACGTTGGCGGCGCGGCGCAGCCGGCCGCCGTGCGCGCTGACCACCTGGGCGTCCTCCCAGGGCATCCCGGCCCGGGCGAAGGCGGCGGCCACCGAGGAGACGGCGGGCAGGACCTCCAGTTCGAGGCCGTACTCGGGCCGGCGCAGCGTGCGCACGACGCCGAAGAACCCGGGGTCGCCCTCGGCGACCACGACGGCGGCGCCCCGGTGCTCGGCGATCCGCCGGGCGGCCAGTTGGACGCTGCCGAGGGCGATCCGCTCGGCGCCGGCGGGCACCGGGAGCGCCTTCAACTGGTAGGGCGCCCCCGCCACCAGGGTCGCCGCCGCGAGGGCCGCGCCGGCGGCCTCGGTCAGCGGTGTGCCGTCCCACCCGATGACCGTGATCCGGTCAGCCATCTGCGGCTGTTCTCCTCGACTCTGCGCTGTGCGGAACGGGGTGGCCCGGGGGCCACCGGGACCCGGCCGGGTCCGTCCACGAGCAGAGGCTACCCGGTGCGGCCGCCCGGCCGCCGACAACTCGCACACATGTCCCGGCCGGGCGGGGGCGCGCGGCGGGCCCGGGCGCCCGGGGCCCGGGGGCTCGGGGGCTCGGGCCGGTTCTCAGTCCCGCAGGACGTAGTGGCCGGCCGGCGCCTCCCGCTCGGGCGGCACCTCCATGTCCTCGGGGAGCAGGCTCCAGAGGATGAGGTCGCTGCGGCTCTCGACGGCGGCCGGGCCGCCCCGCGCGCCGACGACGTCGCCGTCGCGCACTATCCAGGCACTGCGCAGCACTCCCTCGCTGATGCAGCCGACCTTCTGCGCCACCTGCTGGGCGGCGGTGTTGCCGGCCGCCGTGCGCAGTTCGAGGCGCAGGAAGCCGCGGTCCTCGAAGAGCCACTGGGCGACGCCCAGTACGGCCTCCGGCGCGTAGCCCTCGCCGCGCGCCCAGGGGGCGGTGACGTAACAGATCTCGGTGGAGAGCAGCCGCCAGTCCGTGTTGCGCAGCTCGACGGCGCCGACCACCCGCTGGGTGAGGTGCTCCGTGACGGTGAAGGTGATGCCGCGTCCCTGGGCGCGGTGGGCCGGGGCGAGGGTGCGGATCCACGCGTCGGCCCGGCCCTCGGTGAAGGGCTGCGGGAAGTCGGTCCAGGCGTGCACCAGCTCGTCGGCCATCAGTGCGGCGAGGGCGGGGGCGTCGCCGACCTCAAGGGGGCGCAGCAGCAGCCGTTCGGTGCTGATGGCGGTCTCGGGGAAGCTCGCTGCCATGCCGTCTCTCCTCGCCGGGTCGTGGACACACCGTACGCCCCGCCGGATCCCAGGTGTCACGCGGTGCACGGACCGCACGACGGTACGTCAGAAACGCCGTCTGTCACACCGTCACTCCCCGATACTGCCCGACCGGGCCCCCGCCGAGGTGCGGCGGGGGCCCGGTCGGGCGGTGCGGTGGAGCTGCGTCGGGGCGGATCAGAACGCCGGGACGACGGATCCCTGGAAGGTGTCGTTGATGTACTTCTTGACCTCGTCGGAGTGCAGCAGCTCGGCGAGCTTCTTGACCCGCGGGTCGCTCTCCTTGCCCTTCTTCACGGCGAGGATGTTGGCGTACGGGTTGCCCTCGGCCTTCTCCACCAGGATGGCGTCGGTGGCGGGCTTCAGGCCGGAGTCGAGTGCGTAGTTGCCGTTGATGACGGCGGCGTCGACGTCCTCCAGGGCGCGGGGCAGCTGGGCCGCCTCCAGCTCCTTGAACTTGAGGTTCTTCGGGTTGCCGGTGATGTCCGCGAGGGTGGCCGTGGTGCCGGCGCCGTCCTTCAGGGTGATGACCTTGTTGGCGGCGAGCAGCTGGAGCGCCCGGCCCTCGTTGGTGGCG
Source organism: Kitasatospora sp. NPDC057015 (assembly GCF_042673745.1). Taxonomy (NCBI): domain Bacteria; kingdom Bacillati; phylum Actinomycetota; class Actinomycetes; order Kitasatosporales; family Streptomycetaceae; genus Kitasatospora; species Kitasatospora sp. NPDC057015. The sequence continues at coordinate 36,550 of NZ_JBHUSG010000018.1, read as the reverse complement.
TCGTTGGGCACCGCGACCTGGGCGCCGTCCTTGAGGTCGGCGGCCGCCTTGACCTTCTTGGAGTAGAGGCCCAGCGGCTCCAGGTGGACCGTCTCGACGGAGACGATGCTGGTGCCCTGCTTCTTGTTGAAGTCCTCCAGGTAGGGCACGTGCTGGAAGTAGTTCGCGTCGGCCGAGCCGTCCTGCACCGCGGTGTTGGGGGTCACGTAGTCGTTGACCACCTTGACGTCGAGCTTGAGTCCGGCCTTCGCCGCCAGGTTGTCCTTGACGTAGTTCAGGATCTGGGCGTGCGGGCTGGGGCTGGCGACGACGGTCAGCGCGGCGTTCGGGTCCGAGGATCCCGAGGAGGAGTCGCTGCCGCAGGCGGCCAGGGAGAGCGCCACGGCGCCGGTCGCGAACAGGGTGGTGATCTTCAGGGCGTTACGCACGAAAAGTGCCTTTCTTCATGGTGAGGACGCGGCCCGGAGGGGCCGACGGTGGTCAGCGCGGGTTCCCGGAACTCTCGGAGTTCTCGAGGTCCTCGGCCGACGGGGTCTGGGGCGCGGGGCGCGGGCGGAAGAAGAAGGGGTTCGCACGGCCGCCGCGGTGCGACAGGCGGCGGGCGGCGGTGTCCCCGGCGAACTGGATCGCGGTGACGATGATCACCAGCTCGGCGACGATCACCCACATGAAGGCCGTCTCGAAGCGCTGGTAGCCGTAGGTGATGGCCAGGCTGCCGAGGCCGCCGCCGCCGACCGTGCCGGCCATCGCGGAGAAGCCGATCAGGGCGATCACGGTGGTCGTGACCGAGGCCACCAGTGCGGCCAGCGACTCGGGCAGCAGGGTCTTGCGGACGATCGTCCAGGTGCTGCCGCCCATCGCCTGGACCGCTTCCACCAGCCCGTGGTCGACCTCGCGGACGGAGGTCTCGACCAGCCGGGCGAAGAACGGGATGGCGCCCACGGCCAGCGGCACGCTGGCGGCCTGCCAGCCGAGCGTGGTGCCGGTGACCCAGCGGGTGAAGGGGATCAGCGCGACGATCAGGATCACGAACGGGATCGACCGGCCGATGTTGACGACCGTGCCGATCAGCCGGTTGACCGGCAGGTTCTGCAGCAGCCCGCCCTTGTCGGTGAGCACCAGCAGCAGGCCGAGCGGCAGACCGACGGCGATGGTGGCGAGCGTGGAGATCCCGACCATCCCGAGGGTCTCCCAGGTGGCGGGCCACAGGAGTTCCTGCATCTGGTCCCAGGTCATGCCACCGCTCCGTTCGCCGTGTCCAGCACGTCCACCTGCAGGCCCTGCTCGCGCAGGAACCCGATCGGCACCACGTTGTCCTGGTGGCCGCCGGGGAGCTCGACCCGCATCCGGCCGACCATCCGGCCGGCGATGGTCTCGACCGCCGCACCGAGGATGTTGATGTCGATCTGGTAGGTGCGGGCCAGCTGGGAGACGAACGGCCGCGCGGAGGTGTCGCCCTGGAAGGTGATCTCCAGCACCGTGCGGCCGGCGTGGCCGGAGGCGAACTCGCTGAGCGGGAAGAGCTCGCGGGCGAGTTCCGAGCCGGGGGTGGCGAGCAGGTCGGTGAGGGCGCCGGACTCCACCACGCGGCCGCCGCGCATCAGGGCCGCCGAGTCGCAGACGGACTTGATGACGTCCATCTCGTGGGTGATCAGCAGCACGGTCAGGCCGAGCTGCTCGTTGAGCTGGCGCAGCAGCTTGAGGATGGAGCGGGTGGTCTCCGGGTCGAGGGCGGAGGTCGCCTCGTCGGAGAGCAGCACCTTGGGGTCGCCGGCCAGGGCCCGGGCGATGCCCACGCGCTGCTTCTGGCCGCCGGAGAGCTGGGCGGGGTAGCTGCGGGCCTTGTCGGTGAGGCCGACCAGGTCGAGCAGGTCGGCGGCCTTGCGGCGGCGCGCGGTCCGGTCCAGGCCGATGATCTCCAGTGGGAGTTCGACGTTCTCCTGGACGGTGCGCGAGGACAGCAGGTTGAAGTGCTGGAAGACCATCCCGATGCGGCGGCGGGCCTCCCGCAGGGCGCGGCCGGCGCGCTGCTCGTGGCCGCCGAGGGCGGTGAGGTCCACGCCGTCGACCGTGACGGTGCCGGAGCTGGGGCGTTCCAGCAGGTTCACGCAGCGGATGAGCGTGCTCTTGCCGGCGCCGCTGGTGCCGACGACTCCGTAGACCTCGCCCTCGCGGACGTGCAGGTCGACGCCGGCCAGGGCGGTCACCTCGCGGCCGTGCGAGCGGTAGACCTTCGTGAGGTCCGTGGTGGTGATCACAGCTGCTTCCGTGGGTCGGGGGCGGACGTCGTCGGGCCACCCGGCCGGGTTCCGACCGGGGGCGTGCGGCGATGCGCCGATGAGGGTGGTTCCGGAGCTGCCATTCCTTGATCCTTGCCGCTGGGCGGTCGGGCCGCGCGGGGGCGTGGCCCTTACGGGTCAGCGACAGGAGGCCTCCCGCCCGGGCGGGCGGAGGCGACGGGGACGGCAGGGCTGCGCTCCGCGAGGGGAGCGGCCGGGGGTTCTCGCTTCGGGGCGCGAGGAGGGGGCTACCACCGGCCGGAGCCGGGGAGGACAGTGGCCCTCAGCAGTGACACATTCGACGGCACATGGCACGCTCACCTGCCGGCATGGTGCCGGTGGGGGTCCAGTTCGTCGTCGCAGTCATGAGAGCCAGTAAATCAGATGGGACGATTTAGTCCCAGATATCAGGACCCCGAGTCCGGAATGCGGACACGACCCCGTCCTGCCAAGGGCACCGACACCGGCGCCGGAACGCGACGGCGCCCGGCGGCGTCGCGTTCACGACGGCACCGGGCGCCGGGGGAGGTCAGGCGGAGGCGGCCAGCTCGCTGTGCACGGGCTTCTCCAGGGTGACGAAGCTCAGCTCGCCGTTGACCGGCTCGACCGCGGTCTGGCGGTAGCCCTGGCGGGCGTACAGCCGCAGGTTGCCCAGGCTCCGGTGGCCGGTGAACAGCCGGAAGGCCTCGACCGGACCGTCCTCCAGCAGCCGCCGCTCCATGGCGTCCAGCAACCGGCCGCCCAGGCCGTGGCGCTGCATCCGCGGGTGGACCACCAGACGCCCTATCCGGCCGACACCGCCGTCGTCGACCCGGCCGCGGACGGTGCCGACGACCTCCTCGCCGAGCCGGGCCACCAGGACGTGCCGGTCGGCGAGCTCGGTGCGCAGGCTCTCCAGGGTCTGCGTCAGCGGCTCGATGCCCCAGTCGCCGTACAGCTCCGCCTCGCTCTGGTAGCCGAGGTACTGGAGCTTGAGGATCTGCTCCGCGTCCTTTTCGTCCGCCACCGAGATGATCACACTCATGCCCATGTGCAGGGGCCTCCCCATCGTTGGTCTCCGGCGCGCGGGATTGAGGGTGTCGCACCGGATGCTCTGCCGGAGATGTGCCCGGCCGGGGATCGGCCCTGACCGGGGTTTGGCGCACGAACGTACCAGCCCGGCGGGACGGACCACAGCCGGCCGGACCGGGCGACGCTCACGCTCAGTATCCGTACGCTCGCGCCACCGTCAAGAGATGCGTTCGCCACCGCTCTACCCCAGCGTCAGCTGCTCTCAACCTCCCGGACCCCCGACGTGGCGAGCGTCACGTCCGCAGGCCGTGCAAGACGGTGCGCAGACAGGCCAGGCAGCGCGAGCGGGTCGGGCCGATGCTGCCGCGCGGCATCCCGAGCAGAGCGGCCAGGTCACGGTAGGTGAGCTCGGGCGCGTCGGCCAGCACGGCGAGCAGCCGCGGGCAGCGGCCGGGCAGGGCCGCGACGGCCGCCCAGAGGGCGTGCCGGGCGCGGTCGGCGAACACCTCCTCCTCCGCCGAGGGGGCGGGCGCGCGGCCGGCGGAGCACGCCGGCGCGCGGTGGTCCGCCTCGGCCGTCCGGGTGAGGCGCCGGCACTCCCGCAGGGCGAGCCCGCGCAGCCACGGGCCGGGGTGGCCGGGCAGGGCGCCGGCGGCGGCGTGCTCGCAGACCCGCAGCCAGACCGACTGCTCCAGGTCCTCGGCGTCGAGGCGGTGGCGGTCGGCCAGCACGGCGGCGAGCGGCGCGAGGAGCGGGCGCAGCTCCGTCAGGCGCAGTTCCGTCAGGCGAGGCGCGGCGGGGAACGCCGGCGGCGGTACGACGGCCAGGGGTACGGGCGCCGGCGGTACCGCGGGCGGGGGCACGGCGGGCGAGGGTACGGCGGGCGGCGTGAGCGGCGGCGCGTGCTCGCGGGCCGCGGCGGATCGGTCGGTTCTCACACCCCCTACTACCGGCGGTGCACCTGTGGGGACACGGCCGGGCGGGACGAAACAACCCCGAGGGCGACGCGCGGGGGCGCGACGGTTCGACCGTCGCGCCCCTCGTTGCCGCTGGCGTTGCCGTTCTCGTGGCCGCTCGCGTCGCGGCTCCCGCGGCGGGTGTCAGCCCTGGACCCACTCCTGCTGGACCGCCAGGTCGGCCTTGAGCTCGGCGAGCTGGACCGCCACGGCGGAGGGGGCGGTGCCGCCCCGGCCGTTGCGGGAGGCGATCGCGCCGTGCACGTTGAGCACCGAACGGACCTCGGGGGTCAGGTGCTCGGAGATGCCCGCGAACTGCTCGTCCGTCAGGTCGGACAGCTCGATGCCCTGACCCTCGCACACCTTCACGCACGCACCGGCGACCTCGTGCGCGACCCGGAACGGAACGCCCTGCTTCACCAGCCACTCGGCGATGTCGGTGGCCAGTGAGAAGCCGGCCGGGGCCAGCTCCTCCAGCCGCTCGCGGTGCACCGTGAGGGTGGCCATCATGCCGGTGAAGGCCGGCAGCAGGACCTCAAGGGTGTCGCAGGAGTCGAAGACCGGCTCCTTGTCCTCCTGGAGGTCCCGGTTGTAGGCCAGCGGCAGCGCCTTCAGGGTGGCGAGCAGCCCGGTGAGGTTGCCGATCAGGCGGCCGGACTTGCCGCGCGCCAGCTCGGCGATGTCCGGGTTCTTCTTCTGCGGCATGATCGAGGAGCCGGTGGAGAAGGCGTCGTGCAGCGTGATGAAGCCGAACTCCTTGGTGTTCCAGATGATCACCTCCTCCGCGATCCGGGAGAGGTTGATGCCGATCATCGCGGTGACGAAGGCGAACTCGGCGACGAAGTCCCGCGAGGCAGTGCCGTCGATCGAGTTGCCGACCGAGCCGCGCTCGAAGCCCAGCTCGGCGGCGACCGCCTGCGGGTCCAGGCCGAGCGAGGAGCCGGCCAGCGCGCCGGAGCCGTACGGGGAGACGGCGGTGCGGGTGTCCCACTGGCGCAGCCGCTCGGCGTCCCGGCCGAGCGCCTGGACGTGGGCGAGCACGTGGTGGGCGAAGAGCACCGGCTGGGCGTGCTGGAGGTGGGTGCGGCCCGGCATCGCGGTGTCCGGGTGCGCCTCGGCGAGGCCGACCAGGGCGTGCTGCAGGTCCAGCACCAGGCCGCCGATGACCTTCGCGTGGTCCCGCAGGTACATCCGGAAGAGCGTGGCGATCTGGTCGTTGCGCGAGCGCCCGGCCCGCAGCTTGCCGCCGAGGTCGGGGCCGAGCCGCTCCAGCAGGCCGCGCTCCAGGGCGGTGTGCACGTCCTCGTCGGCGACGGTGCCGGTGAAGGCGCCCGACTCGACGTCCGCGAGCAGCCGGTCCAGGCCGGCCAGCATGCCGGCCAGCTCCTCGTCGCTCAGCAGCCCGGCCTTGTGCAGGACCCGGGCGTGCGCCTTGGAGCCGGCGATGTCGTAGGGCGCGAGACGCCAGTCGAAGTGCACCGAGGCGGAGAGCTTGGCCAGTGCCTCGGAGGGGCCGTCGGCGAAGCGCGCGCCCCAGAGTCGGACGTCTGCGGTGGGGTCGGACGACATCGCGTGGGCTCCTTGCTGGGCTTACGGGGTACGGGTAGCGGGAGGTCCCGGCTGCGGGGGCGCAGCCGGGACCGTGCGAGCGGGGTCGCTCAGGCGAGGTCGCGGCGGGCCGCGATCTTCGAGGAGAGGCCGAAGATCTCGATGAAGCCCTTGGACATCGACTGGTCGAAGGTGTCGCCGGTGTCGTAGGTCGCCAGGTTGAAGTCGTACAGCGACTGGTCGGACTTGCGGCCGTTGACGACGGCCCGGCCGCCGTGCAGGACGAGCCGGATCTCGCCGGACACGTGCTGGTTGGCCTCGTTGATGAAGCCGTCCAGGGCGCGCTTGAGCGGGGAGAACCACAGGCCGTCGTAGACCAGCTCGGCCCAGCGCTGCTCGACCTGCCGCTTGTAGCGGGCCAGCTCGCGCTCGACGGTGACGTTCTCCAGGGCCTGGTGGGCGGTGATCAGGGCGATCGCGCCGGGGGCCTCGTAGATCTCGCGGGACTTGATGCCCACGAGGCGGTCCTCGACCATGTCGAGGCGGCCGATGCCCTGGGCGCCGGCCCGCTTGTTGAGCTCCTCGATCGCCTGCAGCACCGTCACCTTGCGGCCGTCGATCGCGACCGGGACGCCCGCGTCGAAGGTGATGACGACGGTGTCGGCCTCGCGCGGGGCGGACGGGTCCTGGGTGTACTCGTAGACGTCCTCGATCGGGGCGTTCCAGATGTCCTCCAGGAAGCCGGTCTCGACGGCGCGCCCGAAGACGTTCTGGTCGATCGAGTACGGGTTCTTCTTGGTGGTGACGATCGGGAGGTTCTTGGCCTCGGCGAAGGCGATCGCCTTGTCCCGGGTCATCGCGTAGTCGCGGACCGGGGCGATGCACTTCAGCTCGGGGGCCAGCGACTGGATGCCGACCTCGAAGCGGACCTGGTCGTTGCCCTTGCCGGTGCAGCCGTGGGCGACGGTGGTGGCGCCGTGCTTCTGCGCGGCGGCGACCAGGTGCTTGACGATCGCCGGCCGGGACAGCGCGGAGACCAGCGGGTACTGACCCTGGTAGAGGGCGTTGGCCTTGATGGCGGGGAGGCAGTACTCGTCCGCGAACTCCGCGCGGGCGTCGGCCACCTCGGCCTCGACGGCGCCGCAGTCCAGCGCCCGCTGGCGGATGGCGTCCAGGTCCTCGCCGCCCTGGCCGACGTCGACCGCGACGGCGATGACCTCGGCGCCGGTCTCCTCGGCGATCCAGCCGATGCAGACGGACGTGTCCAGACCGCCCGAATAGGCGAGTACGACGCGCTCGGTCACGGCTTTCTCCTTCACAACTGTGCGAACAGGGCGTGGGGTACGCGGGTGCCGTCCGCGGAATCCGGACTGTGCGGATTCCGCCGGGGGCGGGTCCCATGCAGTGCTAGGCATAAGTATGCATGAGTCCGTATGGATTTCAAAACACCGGCCGGGGCACGGTGCCGGTGGTGCACTCGGGGAACGGCCCGGCGCCGGACGGCGGTCGGCCGCGCGGGGCGTGCGGCGGGGCGGGCGGACCGTGCACGGCCGGGCGGGCGGGCCCGGCGGGGCGCTACTGCGCCTTGGCCTGGGCCAGCTGCATCAGGTGGTCGGCGAGCGCCTGGCCGCCGGCCGGGTCACGGCTGATCAGCAGCACGGTGTCGTCGCCGGCGATGGTGCCGATGATCTCGAACACCTCGGCCTGGTCGATCGCCGAGGCCAGGAACTGCGCCGCGCCGGGCGGGGTGCGCAGCACCACGAGGTTGCCGGAGGCGGTGGCCGACACCATCAGCTCGCCGGCCAGCCGGGCCATCCGGCCCTCGCTGGCCGACTCCCCCATCGGGGCGCGCGGCGTGCGGTCACCGCCCTCGGCCGGGACGGCGTAGATGAGTGCGCCGTCCCGGTTGCGGATCTTCACCGCGCCCAGCTCGTCCAGGTCCCGCGAGAGGGTGGCCTGGGTGACCACCAGTCCGTCGTCGGCGAGCAGCTTGGCGAGCTGGCTCTGCGAGCGCACGGGCTGACGGGTCAACAGGTCCACGATCCGCCGGTGGCGCGCGGCACGGGTCTGCGGGACCTGTGACGTCGGACCGGCGGCGGGCTGGCCGGAGTGGGGTGCGGTCATATGAATGATTCTCCCGGACTACGTACGGCCGACGGCGGGCGGGGCGCTCTCGTTCACCGACCGCAGGATCGCGGGCAGCGCGGCGAGGAACGCGTCGGCCTCCTGCTCGGTGAGCACCAGGGGCGGCGCGAGCCGGACGGCGTCCGGGACGGCGGCGTTGACCAGGAAACCGGCCTCCTGAGCGGCGGCCTGGACCTGCGCGGCCACCGGCTCCGTCAGCACGATGCCGAGCAGCAGGCCGGCCCCCCGCACGTGCGCCACCAGCGGGTCGCCGATCGCCTCGACGCCCGAGCGCAGCCGCTCGCCGACCTTCCGCACGTGGTCCAGCAGGCCCTCGGACTCGATGGTGTCCAGCACGGCCAGGGCCGCCGCGCAGACCACCGGGTTGCCGCCGAAGGTGGTGCCGTGGTTGCCCGGGTTCAGCAGGTCCGCGGCGGGGCCGAAGGCCAGCGTGGCGCCGATCGGCAGCCCGCCGCCGAGGCCCTTGGCCAGCGTGACGACGTCCGGCTCGACCCCCTCGAAGGCCTGGTGGGCGAACCAGTGGCCGGTGCGGCCGATGCCGGTCTGGATCTCGTCCAGGATCAGCAGGGTCCCGGTGGCGCGGGTGATCTCGCGGGCCGCCCGGAGGTAGCCGTCCGGCAGCGGGATGGCACCGTTCTCGCCCTGGATCGGCTCCAGGAACACCGCGGCCGTCTCGGTGGTGACGGCCGCGCGCAGCGCCTCGACGTCACCGAACGGGACGTGGGTGACGTCGCCGGGCAGCGGGCGGAACGGGTCCTGCTTGGCGGGCTGGGCGGTCAGCGCGAGGGCGCCCATCGTCCGGCCGTGGAAGGCGCCCTCCAGGGAGACCAGGTGGGTGCGGCCGGTCAGCCGGCTGATCTTGAAGGCGGCCTCGTTGGCCTCCGCGCCGGAGTTCGAGAAGAACACCCGCCCGTCCCGGCCGGAGAGCTCGATCAGCCGCTCGGCGAGCTGCACGGTGGGCTCGGCCAGGAACAGGTTGGAGATGTGGCCGAGCGAGGAGATCTGCCGGGTGACCGCCGCCACGACCGCCGGGTGGGCGGTGCCGAGCGCGTTGACCGCGATGCCGCCGATCAGGTCGGTGTACTGCTTGCCGTCGGCGTCCCAGAGCTTGGCGCCCTCGCCGCGCACCAGCGGGATCCGCGGGGTGCCGTAGTTGTTCATCAGAGCGTGCTGCCACCGCTCGGTCAGCTGCTCGTTGCCGCTCATGCCAGTCCCCCGGTCACCATCGTGTCGTCGTCCGGCACGACCATCGTGCCGATTCCCTCGTCGGTAAAGATCTCAAGCAGCAGCGAGTGCTGCACCCGGCCGTCCAGCACGCGGGCGGTGCCGACCCCCGAGCGGACGGCGTTCAGGCAGCCCTCCATCTTGGGCAGCATGCCGCTGGCGAGGTCCGGCAGCAGGGCCTCCAGCTCGGTGGCGCTGAGCTGGCTGATCACGTCGTCGGAGTTGGGCCAGTCGGCGTACAGGCCCTCGACGTCGGTGAGCACGACCAGCATCTCGGCGCCCAGCGCGACCGCCAGCGCGGAGGCGGCGGTGTCCGCGTTGATGTTGTAGACGTGGCCGTCCGCGCCGCGGGCGATCGAGGAGATCACCGGGATGCGGCCGTCCCCGATCAGTGCCTTCACGGCGCCGGCCTCGATGTTGACGATGTCGCCGACCAGGCCGATGTCGACCTGCTCGCCGTCGACCACGGCGTAGCGCTTGACCGCGGTCATGGTGTGCGCGTCCTCGCCGGTCATGCCGACCGCGAACGGCCCGTGGCCGTTGAGCAGGCCGACCAGCTCGCGCTGCACCTGGCCCGCCAGCACCATCCGGACCACGTCCATGGTCTCCGGAGTGGTCACCCGCAGGCCGTTGGTGAAGCTCGACTCCAGGCCCAGCTTGTCCAGTTGGGCGCTGATCTGCGGGCCGCCGCCGTGCACGACCACCGGGTGCAGGCCCGCGTAGCGCAGGAACACCACGTCCTGCGCGAAGGCCGCCTTGAGGTCCTCGTCGACCATGGCGTTGCCGCCGAACTTGATGACGACGGTCTTGCCGTGGAACCGCTCCAGCCACGGGAGCGCCTCGATGAGGGTGAGCGCCTTCGGCAACGCGGTGTTGTTGCGGGCCTGTTCACCCGTGGGTGCGATCTGCACGGTGTACGTCTCCGGCTCGGTGGAGTTGGGCGGGGCGGGGGCGGCCTGGGACCGCCCCCGTGGTGCCGGGCTGGCTCAGGTCGAGTAGGCGCTGTTCTCGTGCACGTACTCGGCGGTGAGGTCGTTGGTCCACACGGTGGCCGAGGCCTGGCCGGCGTTGAGGTCGGCGGTGATGACGACCTCGCGCCCGCTCATGTCCACCAGGTCGCGGTCCTCGCCGACACTGCCGTCCCGGCACACCCAGATCCCGTTGATGGCGACGTCCAGGCGGTCCGGGTCGAAGGTCGCCGCGGTGGTGCCGATCGCGGCCAGCACCCGGCCCCAGTTCGGGTCCTCGCCGTGGAGGGCGCACTTCAGCAGGTTGTTGCGGGCCACCACCCGGGCGACCTCGACGGCCTCCTCCTCGGTGGCCGCGCCGGTGACGTCGATCCGGATGTCCTTGCTCGCGCCCTCGGCGTCGCCGATCAGCTGCCGGGCGAGGTCGGCGCAGACGCTGCGGACGGCCTCGGCGAACTCGGCCTCGTCGGGGGCGGTTCCGGAGGCACCGGAGGCCAGCAGCAGCACCGTGTCGTTGGTGGACATGCAGCCGTCGGAGTCCACCCGGTCGAAGGTGGTGCGGGTCGCGGCGCGCAGCGCGGCGTCCAGGCCCGCGCTGTCCGCGTCGGCGTCCGTGGTCAGCACGACCAGCATGGTGGCGAGCCCGGGCGCCAGCATGCCCGCGCCCTTGGCCATGCCGCCGACCGTCCAGCCGGCCGGGCTGGTGACCTGGGCGGTCTTGTGCACGGTGTCGGTGGTCTTGATGGCGATCGCGGCGGCCTCGCCGCCGTCCGCGCTCAGCGCCTCGGCGGCCGTCGTGATGCCGGGGAGCAGGATGTCCATCGGCAGCCGCAGCCCGATCAGGCCGGTGGACGCGACGGCGACCTCACCCGCGTTGAGCTTGAGCTCCTCGGCGACCTTCTCGGCGGTGGCGTGCGTGTCCTGGAAGCCCAGCGGGCCGGTGCAGGCGTTGGCGCCACCGGAGTTGAGGACGACGGCGGAGAGCCGGCCGCCCTTGAGGACCTGCTCCGACCAGAGCACCGGCGCGGCCTTGACCCGGTTGGAGGTGAAGACGCCGGCCGCCGCCAGCGAGGGTCCGTCGTTGACCACGAGGGCGAGGTCCGGCGTGCCCGAGGCCTTGATCCCGGCGGTGACGCCGGCGGCGCGGAAGCCCTTCGCCGCCGTGACGCCGATGGTGGGGTTGTTCGTCACGGTGCGACTCCGTTCAGGGGCAGGCCCAGCTCTTCCGGCAGGCCGAGGGCGATGTTCATGCTCTGCACCGCGCCGCCGGCGGTGCCCTTCACCAGGTTGTCGATCGCGCTGATCGCGATGATCCGCCCGGCGTGCTCGTCCAGGGCGACCTGGACCAGCGCGGCGTTGGAGCCGTAGACCGAACTGGTCTGCGGCCACTGCCCCTCGGGCAGCAGGTGGACGAAGGGCTCGTCCGCGAAGGCCTCGGCGTACGCGGCGCGGACGGACGCGGCCGTCACGCCGGGCTTCGCCTTGGCGCTGCAGGTGGCGAGGATGCCGCGGGGCATCGGGACGAGGGTCGGCGTGAAGGAGACGGTGACCGGCTCGCCCGCGACCGGGGTGAGGTTCTGCGACATCTCGGGGGTGTGCCGGTGGGCGCCGCCGACGCCGTACGCGCTGACGTTGCCCATCACCTCGCTGCCGAGCAGGTGCGTCTTCGCGGCCTTGCCCGCGCCGGAGGTGCCGGAGGCCGCGACGATCACCGCCTCGGGCTCGGCCAGCCGCGCGGCGTAGGCCGGGAAGAGGGCCAGCGAGACGGCCGTCGGGTAGCAGCCCGGCACGGCGATCCGGTTGCCGCCCTTGAGCGCCGCCCGGTGGCCGGGGAGCTCGGGCAGGCCGTAGGGCCAGGTGCCGGCGTGCGCGGAGCCGTAGAACTGCTCCCAGTCCGCCGAGGCCTTCAGTCGGAAGTCCGCGCCGCAGTCGACGACCAGCACGTCCTCGCCGAGCGCCTGGGCGACGGCGGCGGACTGGCCGTGCGGCAGACCGAGGAAGACCACGTCGTGCCCTGCCAGCACCTCCGGCGTGGTGGGCTCCAGCACGCGGTCCGCCAGCGGCAGCAGGTGCGGCTGCAGGAGCCCCAGGCGCGTCCCGGCGTTGGAGCCGCCCGTCAGCGCGCCGATCTCCACCTCGGGGTGACCGAGCAGCAGACGCAGGACCTCACCACCCGCATACCCACTCGCTCCGGCGACGGCCACTCGCAATGCCATGACGTTCCCTCCTAGGACTTGGCATGAATATACGCAGCACGGAACATTCATGCAAGGAGCTCTGCCCGGCGCCAATCCCCGGTGATCACGCTCCCGCCCCCAGGCTACGGGCCGCCGGCCCGCCCCCGGCCCCCGTCCACCACCCCCGGGGAGCCGTCCGGACCACCGCCCGCCGGGCCGGCCGCCGCACTGCGCGGCTCCCCGCGCGGGCAGACCATGGAGGTACAGGCCGACCGCCCGGTCCGCCCACCGCGTCGCGGCCCGGGCCCGACGAGAGGTGCAGCCGTGTTCGGTCGCAGCAAGGCGTTCAGCGGATTCGCCGTGGACGACATCGACAAGGCCCGGAGCTTCTACGGCGAGACCCTGGGACTGGACGTCACCGAGGACGATGGACTACTGCGCCTGCACCTGGGCGGCGGCGCCGACGTCCTGGTCTACCCCAGGCCCGGGCACACCCCGGCGGCCTTCACCGTCCTCAACTTCCCGGTGGACGACATCGAGGCCGCGGTGGACGAACTCGGCCGGCGCGGGGTGCGGATCGAGCGCTACCCCGGGTTCGACGCCGACGAGCGGGGCATCCACCGCGGGGACGGCGGCCCGACCGTCGCCTGGTTCACCGACCCGGCGGGCAACATCCTCTCCGTGCTCCAGGAGACGCCGCCCACCCCCGCCTGACCCGCCCCGGGCACGGGCCCCGCCCTCCGGACCCCGAAGAGCCGCTACCGTCCGGGGCGCCCGGCCGCCAGTCGTACGGCCAGGTCGAGCAGCTGCGGCAACCGCAGCACCCGGTCACCGCCGCCCGGCAGGGGCACGTGCAGCGGCCCGGTCCACGGCGGCGGGATCGCCGCGAACCCGTAGCGGGCCCCGGCGAGGGTGCCGGTCACTGCGGCCACCGTGTCGGTGTCCCCACCGAGGTCGATCGCGGCGCGCAGCGCGTCCGGGAACGTCGAGGTGGTGCGCAGCGCCCAGACCGCGGATCCGAGGCAGGGCCAGACGGCGCCGTTGAACTCGGTGGCCAGGTCCGGGTGCCAGTCCGGGGCGAGCACCGTCGCGTACCGGTCGCGGTGCTCGGGGTCGATCCTGGCGATCGCCGCCGGGAGGGCCGCCAGCGGATCGGCGCCGGCCAGGGCGACCCGGACGAGATCGTGCAGGACGGCGGTGCCCTCCCAGGCGGCGCGGTCGCCGTGGGTGAGCGCCGCGATCCGGCGCGCCGCGTCCATGGTGGCGTCCTGCCCCTCCACCGCGAAGTACACCGCGGCAGGGGCGGCCCGCATCAGCGAGCCGTTGCCCGCCGCGCGGAGGTTGAGCTGGAAGTGCAGGCCCGCCGCGAGGTCCCAGGGCATGCCGTTGGTGAGGACGTCCTCGGTCTGCAGGCCGATGTCCTTGGGATCGTCGGCCGCCCAGCGCTGGAAACGGGCGAAGACGTCCGGCAGGTCCGGGCCGCCCCGCTCCAGCAGGGACTCGGCGAGATGCACCGCCATCTGCGTGTCGTCGGTGGCCTCGCCCGGCTCCCAACCGCCGCCGGCCCGCATCTCGCCGGGTCCGGCAGCCGGCGGGAAGCGGTCGGAGAAGACCCCGGCCGGCCCGAACTCGTAGGGGGCGCCCAGCGCGTCGCCCACCGCCGAGCCGACGACGGCGCCCGTGGCACGCTCGATCCGGTCCATCCCCGCACGCTACCGGTCACCCCGCGGGCGGCCGGCCGTAGGGTGGTGCCATGGCTCCTGACGAGGGGAGCGTACGGGTGGACAGCTGGATCTGGTCCGTACGGCTCACGAAGACACGATCGCTGGCGGCGGACGCTTGCCGGGCCGGGCACGTCCGGGTGAACGGCGAGCGGGTCAAACCGGCGCACGCGGTCCGGGCCGGGGACGAGGTGCGAGTGCGCCACGACGGCCGGGAGCGGGTGGTCGTGGTCTCGCGGGTCGTCCGCAAGCGGGTCGGGCCGCCGGTGGCCGCCGAGTGCTTCGTCGACAACAGCCCGCCGGCGCCGCCGCAGGGCGGCCTGACCACCGGCGAGCGGGACCGCGGTGCGGGCCGGCCGACCAAGCGCGACCGGCGTGACATCGAGCAGCTGCGCGGCTGGTGAGCACCGGCCGCGCCGGGCTCGGGCGGGGCACCGTCAGGCGGACACGCCGGCGCCGAGGACCTGGTCGAGGAAGCGGTTCACGTTCGCGGCCGTGCGGGCGATCTGCTCCTCCAGGGACAGCGACTCGTCCGGCCGGCTGACCAGCGCCGACTTCTTGAGGCCGCGCAGGTAGAGCGAGCAGGCCAGGTCCGCGCACATGTAGGTGCCGACCGAGTTGCCCTCCCGGCCGGAGGCGCCGGCCCGGCGGGCGGTGAGCAGCGACACGCCGGAGCCCGCGTGCACGGTGATGCAGAGCGAGCAGACGTTCGTCCTGGTCAGGCTCCTGCGGACGTTGGGCACCCGGAGGGTGACGCCGACCGCGGCGCCGTCGCGCTCGGCGACCAGGTAGCTGCGGTCCGGCGCACCGGGGTCGCGCCAGCCGAGGAAGTCCAGGGCGCTCCAGGGCAGTTCGGCCAGGCCCCTGGGGAGGTTGAGCCTGCGGGCCTCGCCCTTGGAGCAGTTGACGAAGGAGTTGCGGATCTCGTTCTCGTCCAGCGGCTTCATGGTGCTGGAAACTAGCACGCAGACGAACCGGTGTCGCCGGAATTTCCCCCGCCGCCGGCGCCGTCCGAACGCCCCCGGGGCGGACCGGCACCGGGGGCGGGGCGACGGCCGGGGGTCAGGACTTGAAGGCCACCCCGGCGTACGCCGAGACCTGCTGCCACCCCTCCGGCAGCTCGTCCTCGGAGGCGCCCCAGAGCGGGAGCTGCACCAGGCCGGGCTCCGTCAGCCGGAAGTCGCCGAAGAAGCTCTCCACCCGGGAGCGCTCGCGCAGCACCAGCGGGGCGCTCGCCCGGTTGTAGACCTTGGTGCCGGCGTCCGCCATCTCGCGGGGCACGAAGTCGGGGCTGCCGTGCGAGAGGATCAGCGCGCTGCCGGGGGCGAGCGCGTCGCGCAGGGTCGAGACGATCTCGTCGGCGCCGTCCTCGTCCCGGATGAAGTGCAGGACGGCGACCAGCATCAGCGCCACCGGCTCGCCGAGGTCGATGGCCTGCTTCAGTCCCGGGTCGTCGAGGATCGAGGCCGGGTGCCGGAGGTCGGCCTGCAGCACCGTGGTGTGACCGGCCAGGTGGCCGGCCAGCAGCGCCCGGGCGTGGGTGGCGACGATCGGGTCGTTGTCGACGTAGACCACCCGGGCGTCCGGGGCGACCCGGCGGGCGACCTCGGTGGTGGACCCGACCGCCGGGATGCCGGTGCCTATGTCGAGGAACTGGCGGATGCCCAGGCCGGCGGCGTGGGCGACCGCCCGGCCGAGGAAGGCACGGTTGGTACGGGCCAGCAGCGGCAGCGCCGGGTACGCGGCGATGGCCGCCTCGGCGGCACGGCGGTCTGCCTCGAAGTTGTCCTTGCCGCCCAGGTAGTAGTCGTACATCCGGGCCGGGTGCGGGGTCTCGGTGTCGAGTTCCGTCGGAGGCTGCCAGTCCTCCGCTCTCGCCCACTGCCAGGCGACCCGCTGCGCCGCGCCCCGCTCGGCCGTGGCGTCCGACGCCCCGTCCCCCGCCGCGCCGTCCCGCGCGATTCCGCGCGCCGCGTCCTCGGTCATTCCGTACGCCCCCTAGCGATCCGAACCCCGTCGCGGCGATGCTACCCAATGGTCCGGGCCCGGCACACCGGGACCGCTCGGCCGCTCGAATCGCCCTGATAATCCTTCATACCTATGCTGGTCCACGATGACTGCCGACCGACGCTCCGTCCTGCGCTCCACCGTGAGGCTCGCCGCCCTGACCGCCGTCGGCGGGGCCCTGGCCGCCTGCGGTGACCACAGCGCCACCCGCCGGTCGCACCCGGCCGACCTGGCGGTGCGGGCCGACGGCCCCCCGTCGGCCGAGCCGGTCGACCCTCCGCTGGACCCGGCCTCCTCCGCCCGGCCCACTCCGCCGGATCCGGCGGCCCCCGCCACCGCTCCCTCCGCGCCCGCGGTGCCCTCGCCGCCCGTGCTCGCGCCGCTGGCGGCCGGCACCCCGGTCGAGGTGGTCAACGGGCCGCGCGACCGGCGGCAGGTCGCCCTCACCTTCCACGGCGCCGGTGACCCGCGGCTCGCGACCAGCCTCCTGGAGCTCGCCGAGCAGCGCGGCGTACGGCTGACCGTGATGGCCGTCGGCAGCTGGCTCGACCAGCAGCCGCAGATGGCCCGCCGGGTACTGGACGGCGGCCACGAGCTGGGCAACCACACCCAGAACCACCAGAACATCTCGGCGATGAGCCCCGAGCAGGCGCACTCCGAGATCGCCGAGTGCGCCGACCGGCTCCAGCGGCTGACCGGCTCGATCGGCCGCTGGTTCCGCCCCTCCGCGGCGCAGTACGCCTCCCCCATGGTGCGCGAGCAGGCCCGCCTGGTCGGGTACGAGCACGTGCTCTCCTTCGACGTGGACCCGCGCGACTACAACGACCCCAGCTCGGACACCCTGCAGCGGAGGGTGCTCACCGCCGTGCGCCCCGGTTCGGTGGTCGCCCTGCACATGGGTCACCCGTGCACGATCGAGGCGCTGCCCGCCATCCTGGACGGCCTGGGCAAGGCCGGCCTGAGCCCGGTGACGGCCAGCCAGCTCTGCGCCTAGCCCCGGTTCCCCGGACCGAGCGCCGGCCGGCCACCGCAGGTCCACGGCACGGCCCGAGCGCTCGGGCAACGGGGAGGGGCTGCCCGGCAGCGGGCCCGCGTGCGATGCTCGGGCCATGCGCTACGTCATCATCGGGGCAGGGGCCGTGGGCGGCACGATCGGCGCCCGGTTGTTCGAGAGCGGGCACGAGGTCGTCCTGGTCGCCCGCGGGGAGCACCTGACGGCCCTCCAGCGGGCGGGGCTGCGGTTCACCACCCCCGAGGGCACCCGGACGGTGGCCGTCCCTGCGGTGGACGGACCCGCCGGCGTCGACCTGCGGGCGGACGACGTCCTGGTGCTCGCGGTCAAGACGCAGGACACCGCGGCGGCGCTGGCGGCCTGGGCGCCCCGGCCGGTCGCGGGCGGGGGCACCGCCGCCGAGCGGCTCCCGGTGGTCTGCGCACAGAACGGGGTGGAGAACGAGCGGCTCGCCCTGCGGGTGTTCCGGCACGTGCTGGCGATGTGCGTCTGGCTGCCCGCCACCCACCTGGAACCCGGGCGGGTGAGCTGTCTCGGCGCCCCGCTGAGCGGCGTGCTGCGCCTGGGCCGCTACCCCTCGGGCGCCGACGGGACGGCCGAGCTGATCGCGGCCGACCTGGAGAAGTCCCACTTCCGGGCGCCGGTCGGACCGGACGTGATGCGGTGGAAGTACGCCAAGCTGCTCGGGAACCTCGCCAACGCGCTCACCGCCGTGGCCGGCCCGGGCGGGGACGCTGCCAGCTCCGCCGTGCACCGGCGGGTCGTCGCCGAGGGCCTGGCCGTCCTGGCCGCCGCGGGCATCGGGCACGAGGACCCGCGGGAGCAGGCCCGGGCCAACCAGGAGCTGGTCCGGCAGGTGCCGGTGGCGGGCGGGACCCCGACCGGCGGCTCGTCCTGGCAGAGCCTGGCCCGGGGCACCGGCTCGATCGAGACGGACTACCTCAGCGGCGAGATCGTCCTGCTGGCCCGCCTGCACGGGGTGCCGGCCCCGGTCAACGAGGCGCTGCAGCGGCTGGCCGCGGAGTTCGCCCGCACGGGTCGGGCCGCCGGCAGCGCGACCGGCGCCGAACTCGCGGAGCTGCTCGACCTCGCGGCCGACTGACCGCCGACTGACCGCCGGCCGGGCGGCGCCCGGCCGGTGTGCGCGGGTGGCGCCGCTCGGGCCACCGGGCGCTCAGGCCACCGGGTCGTCCGGCCCGTACGGGCGCAGCCGCAGCGTACGGGCGTCCGCCTCGCGGATCGACTCCGCCCGGGAGACCAGCTCCTCCAGGTTGTCCCGCCCCACGTGGATGAACCGGCCGTGCAGGGCGTCGAACCGCCCGCGCGCGGCGTCGACCGTGACGGCCACCATGTAGGGGATGCTGCCCCAGGTCTTCATGTCGCTGAACATCGGCATGCCCGCGGTCATGTCGGTGGCCACCGCGCCCGGGCTGATGTCCAGCACCACCACGTGGTGGGCGGCGAGCGAGTCGGCGATGTTGTCGGAGAGCTTCAGCAGCCCGGCCTTGGAGGTCGCGTACGCGGAGTAGTTGCCGTCGGGGCGCAGGGCGAACCCGGAGTTGAGGTTGACCACCCGGCCGCGCCCGCGCTCGACCATGCCGGGCAGGACGCAGCGCAGCGTGTTGAAGGGGCCGCGCAGGTTGGTCTCCACCACCTGCCACCACTGGTTGGGGTCGGCCTCCCAGAGCGGCACCTCCGCGCGGTCCACCTGGCCGGCGTTGTTGATCAGCAGGTCGACCGGCCCGAGGTCGCGCTCGACCACCCGGACGGCCTCGCGGACGGCGCCGACCCGGGTGACGTCGGCGGTCACCGCGACGCCCCGGGCTCCGTGCCTGGCGCACTCCTTGAGCGTGTCGATCAGGGCCTGCTGGGTGCGGCCGAGCAGGCCCACCGACATGCCCTCGGCGGCCAGGCCCACGGCGAGCTCCCGGCCGATCCCCCGGCCCGCCCCCGTGATCAGCGCGACCTGGCCCACCAGTGATCCCGTCGGCATCCCTGCTCCCTCCTCGGCGTCACCGCATTGTGCCGCCCGGCCTGCGGCGGGGGCCCCGGCCACACGGTCGGGCGTGATCCGTCTCATCCGATCGGCCCAGTGCCGGAGCGGGTGCCTCGCGCGGCCGTTCGGGGTAGTACCGTCGTCGGGGCGGCGTACCGGGCGACACCCGGTGGGCGGCCCGCTGAACAGGACGCTGGGCACCCCAGCACCACCGAAGGGCAAGTGAGTGAGCGACATCGCGCGCGTCGGAGTGATCGGCTGCGGCCTCATGGGTTCGGGCATCGCCGAGGTGTTCGCCCGGGCCGGGCTGGACGTCCTGGTCGCGGAGGCCGGCAACGAGGCTCTGGAGCTCGGACGGACCCGGCTGACCAACTCCCTGGAGACCGCGGTCACCCGCGGCAAGCTGACCGTCGAACAGCGCGACGACGCCCTCTCCCGGCTGGCGTTCACCACCGACCTCGCCGACTTCGCCGACCGCGACCTGGTGGTCGAGGCCGTCGCCGAGCGCGAGGACATCAAGGTCAAGATCTTCCAGACGCTGGACCAGGTCGTCGAGCGCCGGGACGCGATCCTCGCCTCCAACACCTCGTCCATCCCGATCGTGAAGCTGGCCGCCAGCACCTCGCGGCCGGAGCAGGTCATCGGCCTGCACTTCTTCAACCCGGCGCCGGTGCAGAAGCTGGTCGAGGTCATCCCGACCCTCACCACCTCCACCGAGACCACCGCCCGGGCCGAGGCGTTCGCCGTCCAGGTGCTCGGCAAGGAGCCGATCCGCGCCCGCGACCGCGCCGGTTTCGTGGTGAACGCCCTGCTGGTGCCGTACCTGCTGTCCGCGGTGCGGATGTTCGAGTCGGGGGTGGCCACCGCCTCCGACATCGACAAGGGCATGGAGGCCGGCTGCGCCCACCCCATGGGCCCGCTGCGCCTGTGCGACCTGATCGGCCTGGACACCATCGTCTCGATCGCCGAGTCGATGTACGACGAGTACAAGGAGCCGCTGTACGCCGCTCCCCCGCTGCTCTCCCGGATGGTGGACGCGGGCCTGCTCGGCCGCAAGTCCGGCCGCGGGTTCTACGACTACACCGCGAGCGCCTGACCTGCGCCTCGCTCCCCCGCTTCCCGGCGGACGCGAGCGGCCCGGCCGGACCCAGGTGGTCCGGCCGGGCCGCTTTCGTTCTGCTCTCATCCACCCGCCGGGGAGCGGGTGTGGAGATCGAATTCCAGTCGTCCGGCCCCGGACATGGTGACGGGACCCGGGAGCGGTATCCGGCTCCCGAGCCCCTCGCTGCCACCCAATTGCTGTGCGCCAGCACGTTTAAGAGCGGTGGATCATTCTCATAGCGTCGTGCTCTGCCTTTGAACTACCGTGCCGCGGAGAGGCACAGACGGGACTTGAACCCGCATCCGATGCTTTTGGTCCACCCTCGGTCGATCTGGCGCCCGGCGGCGAATACTGAGACTTGAGCGAGAATCTGAGTCTGATCGGGGCTGCCTCTACCCTTGGGCCACCCCGGCACGTGGTGCCGGGGGGAGGATTCGAACCTCCACCACACCCCTTCTTCAGCTTCAACGTCAGTTTCAGCTTTGCGCTTTCGCGCACCCCTCGCGCTCAGACGAGGGGGGTTCATGGGGCTACCCGAACAGGTAGCCGAACACCGCGTCGCCGACCCGCTGGTCGGTGACCTCGGCGCCGTTGGCCTCCTCGCGGGCGAACTGCACGGCCTGGCGCAGCTTCTCCACCCGCTCCACCAGCTCGTTCACCCGCCGGGCCGGCAGGGCGCCGGAGAACTTGACGGTCGTCCAGTAGCCGACCGGGATGTCCTCGTAGTAGACCTCGACCTGCGCCGGGTGCTTCTCGGTGGCCTCGGCCTTCACGTGGTTGCGCGGGACCTTCTTGGTGCGGATGGTGCGCACCGGGTCGGTCTTCCACGCGTCGGTGGAGGCGTCCAGGCTCCAGGCCTCGGAGGCGTCGAGCACCGGCAGCTTGCGGACGAAGGTGTGCAGGTCGGTGAGCTGCTTCTCCAGGAAGAGCAAGTACGTGACGGGCACGTCGACCAGCAGGGTCCGGCCCTCCAGCACGACGTCGGCGCGGGCCGAGCAGTTCGCCCAGTCCTTGGTCGCGGCGACGTCGAACAGCCGGGTGAGGGTGGTGGCGGTGGTCCGCAGGATGTCCTCGGCCTGGGCCTGGACCCGGGTGGACTCGGGGGGCAGTTGCTCGCCCTCCTCGTCCTTCGGCTGGTACGTCCGGGAGATGCCGGCCAGCAGGGCGGGCTTCTGCAGGCTCTGGTGAGCCTGCGTCAACTCCTGGAAGGACTTGGACTTGACGCCCTTTTCGACGGCGATGATCTGATTCAGCTTTGCCACGCTCCGGAAGCTACCAGCCGGGGAGCCGCGCTGTCGTTCGAATATCCGGACCGACCCGCGGAGGACGAGTCCCGCCCACCCCGGGAACGACCGCGGGGGCGGCCCGTCCGGACCGCCCCCGCGTCGCACAGCCGGTGTCAGCTGTTGATGGCGTAGCTGTCGCCGTAGACCTTCCACTTCAGCGGCGGGTTCAGGTCGAAGTTCTTGGCGTTGAGGAAGACCCGCTGCTCGGTGTCGACGCGGCTGGTGTCGGAGTGCGCCTCCTCGGTCTTCATCGCGGCCTTGCGGGCGTCCAGGAAGGCGTTCAGGTAGGTGGCCTCGTCGCCGCCCTGGGCGGGGGACTTGGCCTTCTTCAGGGCGGCCTTGCGGATGCCGCCGAAGCTGACCGCGTCGGTGCCGGGGCCGTGCATCACGATGGCGTCGTAGTAGGCGAACTGGCCCAGCGCGCGCAGGCCGTCGGCCTTGGCCTGGTTGACCGCGGGGGTGAAGTAGACGCGGTCGCGCTCGTCGTTCTGGGCCGTCTGGAAGACGGTGTCCTTGGCGGCGGTGGCCCAGTCCTTCTCGAAGGCGGTGCCGAGGCCGGTGTGCGACTCGGTGCCGTTGACCTTCTTCAGCGCGGGGAGGTACTTGGCGAGGACGTTGCCCGGCTTGAGGTCGGTGTAGTGCTGGACCAGGTCGAGCATGTCGCCGGTG
Organism: Kitasatospora sp. NPDC057015; assembly: GCF_042673745.1. Lineage (NCBI taxonomy): Bacteria > Bacillati > Actinomycetota > Actinomycetes > Kitasatosporales > Streptomycetaceae > Kitasatospora > Kitasatospora sp. NPDC057015. The sequence continues at coordinate 14,449 of NZ_JBHUSG010000018.1, read as the reverse complement.
CCGGAGCAGAAGCCGATGATGCCGGCGGTGTAGCCTCGGCCGTCACCGATGTCCTCGATGTACTTGTACTGCGCCTTCCAGTCCAGCGAGGAGTTCTCGGCGCTGGACACCAGCTGCATGGCGATGTCCTTCTTGTGCGCGTCGTCGAGGCCGACCGCGGCGGCCGACACGACGGTGGGCGTGGCCGCCGCGTGGCTGACGCTCGCGGCGGCGATGCTGGCCGGTGCGGCGACCAGGATCGCCGCGAGGGCGATGCGGACGGTCCGGTTCTGGGGCTTCATGTGACGCTCCGTCTTCTGTCGACGCCGTCGGAGGTACCGGCGCTTCGGGGGGAGGTGGAGGCGCGGGCATGGGGGTGCCCGACCGCTCTCGTTAGGAAACTTTCCTAACTGATTCAAGCGCTCATCTCCCCCTCACCGCAAGGGCCTTGCGGAGATCTTCTGCGTGCGGCCCCGGCGCCGACCGGGCCCGACGCCGCCACGGCAACGGAAAGGCGCAGATCAGGACGGCCGGGAGCGGTCACGGGCACCCCGGCGGCCGACGTCCGCCATCGGCACCCCTGCTCGACATGGCGTGAACCTGCCATCCGATGAGCGGCACCGCTCCCCCCTCCACACCGGACCGGTGCATGCGAAAGGCCCCGCCCCCGGACCGTGGAAGGTCCGGGGGCGGGGCCCGCCGGTCGGCCTCAGACGCCGCGCAGCACCGCGCCCGTACGGGCCAGGGCCTCGGCGACCGCGGCCTCGCGGGCCGCCGACGCCTCGTCGGCGGTCAGCGTGCGGTCGGTGGCGCGGAACCGCAGCGCGTACGCCAGCGACTTCCTGCCCTCACCGACCTGCTCCCCGGTGAAGACGTCGAACAGCCGGATCGCCTCCAGCAGTTCGCCGGCGCCGGCCCGCAGCGCGGCCTCCACCTCGGCGGCCGGCACGGCGGAGTCGACGATCAGCGCGACGTCCTGGGTGGCCACCGGGTAGGCGGACACCGTCGGGCCGGTGACCCGCTCGGCGCCGTCGGCGGTCAGCAGGTCGAGGTCGATCTGCATCACGCTGGTGCGGTCCGGCAGGCCGAGCGCCTTGACCACGCGCGGGTGCAGCTCGCCGGCGTGGCCGACCACCCGGTCGGTGCCGGCGACCAGCAGCTCGGCGCAGCGGCCCGGGTGCCAGGGCATCAGCTGGCCCTGGCGGACGGTCAGCTCGACGCCGGCCGCGCGGGCCACCGTACGGGCCGCCTCCACGGCGTCCGCCCACCCCGCCTGCGCACCCTTGCCCCACCAGCCGGAGGGCAGCCGCTCGCCGGCCAGGGCGACGGCGACCCGGCGCGGCTGGTCCGGCAGGGCGGCGTCGAGCTCGGCGAGCTCCTGCGCGCTCGGACGGCGGTCGACGGCCGGGCGCGGCGCGACGGTCAGCTCGTCCTTGGGCAGGAAGACCGTACCGGTCTCGAAGATCGCGAGGTCGGTGTTACCCCGGCCGATGTTGCGCCGCAGCGCGCCGAGCAGGCCCGGCAGCAGCGTGGTGCGCAGCGCCGGCTCCTCGTCGTTGAGCGGGTTGACCAGCTTCACCGTGCGGCGGCGCCGGTCGTCCTTCTCCAGGCCGAGCGCGTCGAAGGCGGCCTCGCCGACGAACGGGTAGTTGTTGACCTCCACGTAGCCGGCGGCGGCGAGCGCGACGCCGACCCGGCGGTGCATCCGCTGGGCCTCGGTCAGGCCCTTGCCCGGCGGCACGGTGGGCATCCGGGCGGGGACGTTGTCGTACCCCTCCAGGCGGATGACCTCCTCCGCGAGGTCGTACGGGTCGGTGAGGTCGGGGCGCCAGGTCGGCGGGGTGACCTCCAGGACGTCGGCGCCCGCGACGGAGCAGCCCACCTCCTGCAGACGGCGGGCGACCGTCTCGCGGCCGTACACGGTGCCGGCGACCCGGTCGGGCAGGTCGGCGGCGATGGTGATGGTGCGCACCGGGTGCGGGGCCGCGATGTCGGTGACCCCGGCCTCGGCGGTGCCGCCGGCGATCAGGACCAGCAGGTCCACGGCGCGCTGGGCGGCGGCGCGGGCCGCCTCCGGGTCGACGCCGCGCTCGAAGCGCTTGGACGCCTCGGAGGGCAGCTTGTGGCGCTTGGCGGTGCGGGCGACCGAGACGGCGTCGAAGTGCGCCGCCTCGATGATCACCTCGGTGGAGCCGGTGGACTCGCCGGTCTCCGGGTCCAGGACGGCGTCGAGGATCTCGGTGGTGGCGCCGCCCATGACGCCGGCCAGGCCGATCGGGCCGGAGTTGTCGCAGATCAGCAGGTCCTCGGCGGACAGCTTGCGCTTGACCCCGTCGAGGGTGGTGAGCAGCTCGCCCTCCTGCGCCCGGCGGACCTGGATCGGGCCGTCGACCCGGGCCCGGTCGTACGCGTGCAGCGGCTGGCCGACCTCCAGCATCACGTAGTTGGTGATGTCGACGGTCAGCGAGATCGGGCGGATGCCGGACTTCTGCAGGCGGCGCTGGAGCCAGATCGGCGACTTGGCGCCCGGGTCGATGCCGACCACCGTGCGGGCGACGAAGCGGTCGCAGCCCACCGGGTCGGCGACCTTGACCAGGTAGCCGTAGCTGTTCGCCGGCGGCACGTCCAGCAGCGCCGGGTCGGCGAGCGGCAGGCCGTACGCGGCGGCGGCCTCGCGGGCGACGCCGCGCATGGAGAGGCAGTAGCCGCGGTCGGGCGTGACGGCGATGTCCAGCACCTCGTCGACCAGCTGGAGCAGCTCGATCGCGTCGGTACCGGGCTCGTACTCCGGCGGGAGCACGATGATGCCGTTGTGGTCGTCGCCCATGCCGAGCTCGCGGGCGGAGCAGATCATGCCGGCCGAGGTGTGGCCGTAGGTCTGCCGCGCGGCGATCGGGAAGGGACCGGGCAGCACGGCGCCCGGCAGCACGACGACGACCTTGTCGCCGACGGCGAAGTTGGTCGCGCCGCAGACGATCTCCTGCGGCTCGCCGGTGCCGTTGGCGTCGCCGACGTTGACGAAGCAGTGCCGGATCGGCTTCTTGAAGCCGGACAGCTCCTCGATGGACAGCACCTGGCCGACCACCAGCGGGCCCTTGAGGTCACCGTTCAGCTGCTCGACGGTCTCGACCTCCAGACCGGCCCGGACGAGCCGCTCCGCCACGTCGCGGCCGGTCTCACCGGCCGGCAGGTCGACGTACTCGCGCAGCCAGGAAAGCGGGACGCGCATCAGATCTCCATCCCGAACGGGAGGGTGAAGCGGACGTCACCCTCGACCATGTCGCGCATGTCGGCGACGCTGTGGCGGTTCATCAGGATTCGCTCCAGGCCGAGGCCGAAGGCGAACCCGCTGTAGCGGTTCGGGTCGACGCCGGCCGCGATCAGCACGCGCGGGTTGACCACGCCGCAGCCGCCGAGCTCGATCCAGCCCTCGGAGGAGCAGGTGCGGCAGGGCCGGTCCGGGTTGCCGATGCTGGCCCCGCGGCAGACGAAGCACTGCAGGTCGATCTCGGCGCTCGGCTCCGTGAACGGGAAGTACGAGGGCCGCCAGCGCAGCTCCAGGCCGTCGCCGATGAGCTTGGCGACGAGCAGCTCGATGGTGCCCTTGAGGTCGGCGAAGGTGATGCCCTCGTCCACCGCCAGACCCTCCAGCTGCCGGAAGACCGGGGTGTGGGTGGCGTCCAGCTCGTCCGTCCGGTAGACCCGGCCGGGGCAGATCACGTAGACCGGGGGCTCCCGGTCGAGCATGCTGCGGATCTGGACCGGCGAGGTCTGGGTGCGCAGCACCACGCCGGAGTCGGCGGAGCCGTCCGGGGCCTGCACGAAGAAGGTGTCCTGCATCGAGCGCGCGGGGTGGTCCGGGCCCAGGTTGAGGGCGTCGAAGTTCAGCCACTCCGCCTCGACCTCGGGGCCCTCGGCGACCTCGTAGCCCATGGCGACGAAGGTGTCCTCGATGCGCTCGGCGAGGGTGGTCAGCGGGTGCCGGGCGCCGCGCGGCGCGCGGTCGTACGGCAGGGTGACGTCCACCGCCTCCTCGACCAGCACGCGGGCGTCGCGCTCCGCCTCCAGCTCGGCCTGGCGCCGGGCCAGGGCCTGGTTGACGGCGCCACGGGCCTGGCCGATCAGCTTGCCCGCCGCGGCCTTCGCGTGCGGCGGGAGGGCGCCGATCTCGCGGTTGGCGAGGGACAGTGCGGAGCGGTCGCCGGTGTGGGCGACCTTGGCCTGCTTGAGCTCGTCGAGGGAGCCGGCCGCGGCGAAGGCCGCCAGGGCCTCGTCCCGGGCGCGCTCGACCTCTTCGGGCTTGAGTGCCTCGACCTCTACCGGGTCGTACGACTTATTGGGTGCCGACATCTCTATCTTTCCCGTGCTCCTGCTCGTCCGTGCTCAGGTCTGGGGCCTTGGTTACCTCTGCGGTACGCCCGGTGTGGCCGGGGCACGGGCAGCCGGTCTCCGCTGGTGGAGGGTGGGTGTCCGCGGCTCGGCCGCGCCGGGCGTCCCAACAACGCCAAGGGTCGAGTGTAGTCGCCTGCCTGTAGGGCTCGGCTCGCCTCCGGGGCGCTCCGATCCGCTGCCGACACTCGTCGGGCGCTGCGATCCCTCCTTCGTCGGGATCTTGGCCCTCCTCTCCCCCAGCCTTCGGCCGGGGGTACCCCCATTTCGGCAGCGGCGCGCCCCTTCGGCTCGCTCGCCGGGGTGTGGGGGGCTCGCGCGCCGACTGTGCGGGGCGGTCCCCGCCGGGCCGTCGGGAGCCGGGGCGCCCGGCCGGGGCCGGGTTGCCGGGCCGTCGGGGGCCGGGGCGTGGGGTGGTGGCCCGCCGGGCCGGCCCTCCGATGCCGTCTACAGCATGAAGTCGGGCACTCCGGCGGGCAGGATAAATCGGAACCTGGCGCCGCCGCCGGGCGCGCGGTCGACCCGGATCGAGCCGCCGTGGGCCTCGACGATGCCCTTGACGATGTAGAGGCCCAGGCCGGTGCCGCCGCGCTTGCTGCCCCGCCAGAAGCGGGTGAAGACGCGCGGGATCGACTCCTCGGGGATGCCTCCGCCTTCGTCGCTCACGGTGACCGCTGTGCCTTCCAGTACGCGGGGGGGCGTGCCGGGGCGCTCCCAGACGGGTGCCTCGACGACCTCCTTGGCCGGTGCCACCTCGATCGTGACAGTTCCCTCGCCGTGGCGCACCGCGTTTTCCAGCAGGTTGCCCAGCACCTGGTCGACCTTGTCGGGGTCGGCCCAGAGCTGGGTGAGCGGCTCGGTGATCCGGATGTCGAAGCGGTCCTCGGGGATGCCGGCCGCGACCTTGCCGTCCACGTGCCGGCGCACCGCGGCGGCGACGTCGACCACCTGCTTGCGGACCTCCAGCCGGCCGGCGTCGATCCGGGAGATGTCGAGCAGTTCGGCGATCAGCCGGGTCACCCGGTCGGCGTCCGCGTCCACCGTCTCCAGCATCAGCCGCTTCTGGCCGTCGGTGAACCGCTCCCACTTGGCCAGCAGGGTCGCGGTGAAGCCCTTGACGCTGGTGAGCGGGGAGCGCAGCTCGTGCGCGACGGTGGCGATCAGCTCGGCGTGACTGCGCTCGGTGCGGCGGCGCTCCTCGGTGCCGCGCAGCGCGATCACCAGCCGCACCAGCGGCCCGCAGGGGCGCTCGCGCACGTACCGGGCGGAGACCAGCACCTCACGGCCGCCGGGCAGCAGCAGGTTGCGCTCGGGCTGGCCGGTACGGGTGGCCAGGCCCGCGTAGGGGTCGGTCAGCTGCCACCAGCGACGGCCGTCGAGGTCCTCCAGCGGCAGGGCGGCCGCCAGCCGGCTGCCGAGGGCGACGGCGGGGGTGATGCCGGTGAGGCGGGCGGCGGCGCTGTTGAAACACACCACCCGGCCGTCGGCGTCCGCGATCACCAGCCCGTCGGGCAGGTCGTCCGGATCGAGCTCTGCCCCGCTGCCGGCCATGGGTGTCCTCCCCGATTACCCACCGTGTACTTCCCCCCACAGGAGTCGACCCTAGCGTCCCTACCCCTGTGCGCGACACCCTCCGGGCGAGCGCTGGGCCCGGGCGGAGGCATAGAGGCAGACGGCGGCGGCCGTGGCCAGGTTGAGGCTCTCGGCGTGCCCGTGGATGGGCACGCGCACCACCTCGTCGGTGAGCGCGCGGGTCTCCTCCGGCAGACCCCAGGCCTCGTTCCCGAACACCCATGCGCCGGGCGCGCCGAGGGTGCCCTCGTCGAGCTCCTGGTCGAGGTCGCGCTCCCCCGCGCCGTCGGCGGCCAGCACCCGGACCCCGGCCTCGCGCAGCCGCCCCACGACCTCCTCGACCGGGACGCCGACGGCGACCGGCAGGTGGAACAGGCTGCCCACGGAGGCCCGGACGGCCTTGGGGTTGTACAGGTCGACGGAGGCGTCGGTGAGCACCACGGCGTCCGCGCCGGCCGCGTCGGCGGTGCGCAGCACGGTGCCGGCGTTGCCGGGGTCGCGGACGTGCGCGAGCACCGCGACCAGCCTCGGCCGGGCCCGCAGCACGTCCTCGAACGGGGTGTCGATGAAGCGGCAGAGCGCGACGATGCCCTGCGGGGTGACGGTGTCGCAGATCTCCGCGACGACCTCGTCGGTCGCGGTGAGCACGGGCAGGCCCTCGGCGAGGGCGGCGTCCACGATGTCCGCGTGGCGCTCGGCGGCCTCCCGGGTGAGGTAGATCTCGACCACCGCGTGCTCGGACGTACCCGGCAGCTGCCCGTACGCGACGGCCTCCCGGACGGCCTGCGGGCCCTCGGCGAGGAAGCGGCGCTCCTTGCTGCGCTGGTTGCGTCTGGCCAGCCGGCGGGCGGCGACGACGCGGGGCGAGCGCAGGGAGGTCAGCAGGGGGAGGTCGGTGCTCTGCATGGTCTCGTCTCTGGGCAGGGGTGCCGGAGGGGGCGCACGCCGGGCCGGCGGGCGCCGTCGAAGGCGGCCGTACGCCTCCGCCCGCCCGCCTGGGGCGGGTCCACACGGCTGGGGCGGGGCCGGCCCCGGTGCGGCCTCGGGTGAATGCGAATCGGACCCGCAGGAGCTTGCCTGCGGGTCCGATCGGTGAGCTGCGGTGCCGGGGCACCCGATCCGGGGAGGATCAGGCGGCGTCGGCGGCGGCCCGGGGGGCGTTGACGTCGGTCGGCAGCGCCTTCTGGGCCACCTCGACGAGCGACGCGAAGACGGCCGGGTCGTTGACGGCCAGGTCGGCCAGCATCTTGCGGTCGATCTCGACGTTGGCAGCCTTCAGACCCTGGACGAAGCGGTTGTAGGTGATGCCGTTGGCGCGGGCCGCCGCGTTGATGCGCTGGATCCAGAGCTGACGGAAGTCGCCCTTGCGCTTCTTGCGGTCGTTGTAGTTGTAAACGAGCGAGTGGGTGACCTGCTCCTTGGCCTTGCGGTACAGGCGCGACCGCTGGCCGCGGTAACCGCTGGCCCGCTCGAGGATGACCCGGCGCTTCTTGTGGGCGTTTACTGCCCGCTTGACGCGTGCCACTTCATTACTCCTTGGGTTGGACCACGGACTACTTCACGTGGTCCGTCATTCGAATGGGTCGGGAAGGATCAGCTGGTCCCGCAGCGTGGCCGCGGGAGGGCGATCACTTGCCGAGAAGCTTCTTGATCTTCTTGGCGTCGGCCGGAGCGACCACGACCGTCCCGGCGAGCTTGCGGGTCAGGGTCGAGGGCTTGTGCTCGAGCAGGTGGCGACGGCCGGCACGCTCGCGCAGCACCTTCCCGGAGCCACTGATCTTGAAGCGCTTGCTGGCGCCGCTGTGCGTCTTTTGCTTCGGCATGTCGCCGTCTCTCCTCGTCGGTCCCGTTACTGCCCGCGCGGTGGTGCCGCGCGGGCAGGAACTGGATTGATCTGTGGTGGCCGGGCGGGTGCCCCGCCACCTTGGTGACCGGCTCTCCCGAACCGTCCCGAGCCCTGGGGCTCAGGCGTCCTGGGAGACCTCGGTCGGCTGCTCGACCTCGGCGTCGGTCTGGTCGTCCGCGTCCTCGGCGTCGTCGTCGGCCTCGTCGGCCTCCGCCTCGGCTGCGGCGTTCTCGGCCTCAAGCGCTGCGTCGTCGTCCGCGGCGGCATCGGGGCCGGTGTTGCGGCCCTGACGCTCGGCCTTACGGGCGTCCGCGATCGCGCGGGCCTCGGCCATCGCCTCGGTCTTCTTCTTGTGCGGGCCAAGCACCATGATCATGTTACGGCCGTCCTGCTTGGCCGAGGACTCCACGAAGCCCAGGTCCTGGACGTCGTTCGCCAGCCGCTGCAGCAGTCGGAAGCCCAGCTCGGGGCGCGACTGCTCACGACCGCGGAACATGATCGTGATCTTGACCTTGTCGCCCTGCTTGAGGAACCGGACGACGTGACCCTTCTTGGTGTCATAGTCGTGCGGGTCGATCTTCGGCCGGAGCTTCATCTCCTTGATGACCGTGTGCGCCTGGTTCTTGCGCGCCTCACGGGCCTTCATGGCCGACTCGTACTTGAACTTGCCGTAGTCCATGAGCTTGCACACCGGCGGCCGGGCGGTCGCCGCGACCTCGACGAGGTCGAGGTCGTACTCCTGCGCAAGTTCCAGCGCCTTGGCAAGCGGCACGATGCCGACCTGCTCGCCGCTCGGACCGACGAGTCGCACCTCGGGGACGCGAATCCGGTCGTTGATGCGGGGCTCGGTGCTGATGGGGCCTCCTCGGTTGCACCTTTTCCGATGCGGCCGTCGGACGGCGGTCGCACGTAGTGGACTCGACCACTGGGCGGGGCTTCATTCGTGCTGCGCTGCCCACTTGCTCGTCAGGCTGCACGCACCGCGACACGAAAAAAGCCCCGCTCGGTGCAAGCGGGGCTCCACACATCCGGGGGCGACGCCCTGGTGAGGGACGCTGCTGGCGATCGGGCACCTTGCAGCGCCTGTCGCGGACCGGGACCCGTCGACCGCGAGGCCGATCAGGTGGGAGACTGTCGCGGTTGCCCTCTCGGGCCTCCTGGGTGGAGCCTCCACTTGCTGGCCCGGGCCCCCTGAGGGGTTCCTGGCCGGTCAGTCTCGAAGCATACAGCGTTTGCCCGGCCATGGGTATTCCGCGGTCCCCCGCCGGGGTTCCGCGGCCGATCACCGGGGCCGGCCGGTGAGCAGCGGCGCTGTCGGCACGGGTCAGCGGGCCCGTGATCCCCGACCCCGGCCCGCGCCGCTCCCGCGCGCCCCCTTGTACGCTCCCTGATGTACGTACACCGGCACGACGGAGTGAGTCCCCCTTGAGCAGCGAGCCCACCGACACCCACGCCTCCGAGGACGACGGGGCGATCGGCTTCGACGACCTCACCCGCGACATCGCCGAGGTCCCGGCCGTCGAGGTCATCACCACCGTCGCGGTGCACCTGATGAGTGCGGCCGCCGTCAAGTGCGGCCTGGCCGAGGGCGGCGAGGCCGACAAGGACCTCGACGAGGCCCGCAAGCTGATCACCGCGCTGGCCGGCCTGGTCACGGCGGGTGCCCCCGAGATCAGCAACTTCCACGCCGCGCCGCTGCGGGACGGCCTGAAGTCGCTCCAGCTCGCCTTCCGTGAGGCGTCCCTGGTGCCGGACGCCCCGGGCACCGGCCCCGGCGAGAAGTTCACCGGGCCCGTCTACTCCTGACGCCCCGGGGCGGCCCGCGCCCCGTCCGACGCCCCCGAGCAGGCCCGCCCGGGGGCGTCGCCGCGTCCCGGGCCGCCCCGGAAGCGGTGCGCGCCGGCCCGGAACCGACCCCCGGCGGGCCGGCGGGCGCGGGCGCGGCGTTCAGCGCCGGTAGAAGGGCTCCTGCGCCAGCTCGTCGCGCAGCAGCGCCAGCTCAAGCCCGCGGTCCAGCCGCACCCGCAGGACGGGATCGCCGACCAGCGCCGCCACCAGCCGGTCGACCGAGCCCCTGACCTCGTCCTCCGCCGTACCCGGGTCCAGCACCAGGGCCAGCGTGCCGTCCGCGTCGCCGCCGGCCCGCAGGTACCCCACGCGGACCGCGGACTCCGCGGCCAGCACCAGCCGCACGGCCTCCCGCACCTGCGGGTCGCGCACCGGCGGCAGGTACGCGCGGTTCTCCGCCACGGCCCGCATCCTGGCGCCCGTCAGCTGGTACGCCACCGGCCCGGCCGGGTCGATCAGCAGGGTGTCCGCGCGCTCCGCGTACGCGGCCAGGACGGCCTGCGGCGCGGCCACCGGGGCCGGGCGGGCGTCCGCCCGCCAGCGCGCCAGCGCCGCCAGGGACGTGAAGGCCGGCAGCGCGCGGCGGCCGTCCGCCGCCTCGACCACCGGCACGGCCATGTCGCTGGTCTTCTCGTGCCGGAGACCCTTCTCGTCCGTCTCCACCTCGCCGAGCAGGGCCACGATCGGGACCATCAGCCGGCTCGGCAGCAGTGCGGCCAGCACCTCCGGCTCGGCGGACGCGTCCTGCGACCAGCGGTCGAGCGCCCGGGCGAGGGCGGGGTCTGCGGTGCCGTCGTCGTCGGCGAAGCCTGGGTTCGGAATGTTCTTGCGGTCCACCCGGCGAGCCTATGCCACCGTGCGGCGCGCCCTCTCAGGAGGCGTTCACCGAAGGCTCATCCTGCGCCCAGCCGCGCGGGCCACCATGGGGGCATGACAGCCCGACACCGCGCCGCCCGCCGCCGGCACCGACCCCTGCGGGCGGGCCTGTTGACCCTGGCCGCGGCCGTCGCGGTGGCGCTGGCGCTGGACATGGGGGCGGGCGGGGGCCAGCTGGTGGCCCGCCCGGCCACCACCGCCACGGCCGGGAGCACCGGCACGCCGTCCGCGGCGGCCGGCCAGGACGCGGCGGACACCGCGGCGACCCGGTCCGTCGGCGCGGCGGTGCGCTCCGCCGGGGCGGGCGCGGAGGGCGCGGTGGCGGTCGCGGTACTGGACCTCACCTCCGGCGCCGGCGCGGGTGCGGACGTCCTCGGCTCGGGGCCCGCCGGCACCGCGAGCCCCGCCCCGGTCGGCTCCGCGCCTGCGGACTCCGCCCCGGACGACGGCGGCTCCGACGGCGGCAGCAGCGCGGACGGCCTCGTCCCGGGCGACGGCGGCCACGCCTTCGTCACCGCCAGCATCGTGAAGGCGGACATCCTGGCGGCCCTGCTGCGGCAGTCGGGCTCCGGGATCGACGCCGCGCAGCGCACCCTGGCCGAGGCGATGATCGAGCAGAGCGACAACGACGCCGCGAGCGACCTGTACGACGCGATCGGCGGGGCCGACGGACTCGACGAGGCCAACCGGGCCTTCGGCCTCACCGGGACGACGGCCGGCCGGGACGGCTACTGGGGTCTCACCACCACCACGCCGGCCGACCAGCTGCGGCTGCTCCGGGTGATCTTCACCGATGACTCGCCGCTCGCCGCCGACGACCGGGCCTACCTGCGGAAGCTGATGGGCCTGATATCCGCCGACCAGGCCTGGGGAGTCTCGGCCGCGGCCGACCCGGACGGCGACCGGATGCTGAAGAACGGCTGGCTGCCGCGCACCTCGGACGGCCTCTGGGCGGTCAACAGCATCGGCCTGGTCACCCGCGCCGACCACGAGGTGCTGGTGGCCGTGCTCTCGGACGGCAACAGCACCGAGGAGGCCGGCATCGCCCTGGTCGAGTCGGTGGCCGTGGCGGCGGTGGACGCCCTCGTCGACAGCGGCTCCGATTGACCGGCCGATGGCCCTACCCACCGGTAGGGGCGGTGTGGCAGTCTGCGGCCATGGCCAAGCCCGAAGCTCCCGCCCGTCCCGGCTCGTCCACGAGCCCGGCGCCGGCCCAGTCGTCCCCCGCCGCCGACCGCGCCCGCTACGACCGGGCCACCGCGCACCTGGACGTCCCGCTCGCCATCGTCGACCTGGCCGCCTTCGACGCCAACGCCGACGACCTGGTCCGCCGGGCCGGCGGCAAGCCGATCCGGGTGGCCAGCAAGTCGGTGCGCTGCCGGGCACTGCTGGAGCGGGTGCTGGCACGGGACGGCTACGCCGGGATCATGAGCTTCACCCTGGAGGAGTCGCTCTGGCTGGCCCGTGCCGGCTTCGAGGACATCCTGCTCGCCTACCCCTCCGCCGACCGGGCCGGCTACGCCGAGCTCACCGCCGACCCGGACCTCGCCGCCGCGGTGACCGTCCTGGTGGACGATCCGGCCCAGCTCGACCTGATCGACAAGGCCAGGGGCGGCAGCCAGGAGGTCCGGGTCTGCCTGGAGCTGGACACCTCGCTGCAACTGCTCGGCGGCCGGGTCCGGGTCGGCGCCCGGCGCTCGCCGCTGCGCACGCCCGAGGACGTGGGCGCGCTCGCCGAACTGGTGCAGCGCCGGCCGGGGTTCCGGGTCGTCGGGCTGATGGCGTACGAGGGGCACATCGCGGGCGTCGGGGACAGCCTCGCCGGGCGCCCGGTGCGCTCGCGGATGATCCGGCTGATGCAGGCCCGGGCCCGCGCCGAACTGGCCGTGCGCCGCGCCGCGGTGGTGCGACGGCTGCGGGAGGTCGCCGACCTGGAGTTCGTCAACGGCGGCGGCACGGGCAGCGTGGAGTCGACCGTCGCCGAGCGGGCGGTGACCGAGGTCGCGGCCGGTTCCGGGCTGTACGTGCCGCGGCTCTTCGACAACTACCGTGCGTTCCAGGGGCGTCCGGCGGCCCTGTTCGCCCTGCCGGTGGTGCGCCGGCCGGGCCTCGGCGTGGTGACGGTGCTCGGCGGCGGGTACCCGGCCTCGGGCCCGGCCGGCCCGGACCGCTCCCCCGTGCCCTACCTCCCGACCGGGCTGTCCTACGACGCCATGGAGGGGGCGGGCGAGGTGCAGACCCCGCTGCTCGGGGCGGCGGCCGACGACCTGCTGATCGGCGACCGGGTGTGGTTCCGGCACGCCAAGGCCGGCGAGCTCTGCGAGCGCTTCGCCGAGCTGCACCTGATCGAGGGCGACCGGGTGGTGCGCAGCGTGCCCACCTACCGCGGCGAGGGGAAGACCTTCCTCTGACGGCCGGCCCCCTCCAAGGCCGGACGGAGTCCGGCACCGTGCGCCGCCGCCGCAGTCGCCGGCGGCGGCGCGGCGGCTCCTGAACACGGGCTCATCGGCTCCTTAAGAGGCCCTCAAGCGGCCGGGCCCCACGCTCCCGCCGGGGAGTGCCCGCCGGCTCCGTTCCTCCCGCTCCCGCGACCCACCGGTCGACGGTCGAGCCTGCTCGCGATCGCGCCCCGATCGCCGAGCGCGAGGTCAATCCCCGCCTGCACAGGGCCGGTTGGCGGACTCCACCGACGCGGCCGGCACCGACGCCGTGCAGGCCGGCGGGCACCGCGGGCGACCGCCGACCACCCGGTCGGAGCGGTCCGGCCGATCCCGGCCAGTGGCGAACAACCGTCAGAAACTGTCCAGGGCAGGCCTATTGCCACCTGGTCTAGTCCAATCATACGCTCGGCCGCAGTCGCGACCTCGGGCAGACGTGCCCGTCCCCCACACTGTTCGACCCCGAAGCACCGTCAAGGAGTCCCCATGTCGCTCCACCGCAGAGCCCTCGCGCTCGGCGTCGTCGGTTCCACCGCGCTGCTCACCGCCCTCACCTCGGCCGGCACCGCCAGCGCGCACGGCTCGATGTCCAACCCGGTCAGCCGGGTGGCGGCCTGTTTCGCCGAAGGCCCCGAGCACCCCCAGTCCCAGGTGTGCAAGGACCTCGTCGCGCAGAGCGGCACCCAGCCGCTCTACGACTGGAACGAGGTCAACATCGCCAACGCCAACGGCCAGCACCAGGCGCTGATCCCGGACGGCAAGCTCTGCTCGGCCAACCGCGACAAGTACAAGGCCCTCGACATGGCCCGGACCGACTGGCCGGCCACCGCCGTCGCGTCGGGGCCGTACAACTTCAAGTTCCGGGTCACCGCCGCGCACATCGGCCTGATGACGGTCTACATCACCAAGGTCGGCTACGACCCGACCAAGCCGCTGAAGTGGTCCGACCTCGACCCGACGCCGGTCGCGCAGACCCAGGTGACCCGGACGGCGACCGACGGCTACTACAACTTCACCGGCAACCTGCCGCAGCGCACCGGCCGCCAGCTGCTCTACATGACCTGGCAGCGCAGCGACAGCCCCGAGGCGTTCTACAGCTGCTCGGACGTGGACTTCGGCGCCAAGGCCGCGACCCAGTCGACGTCCGCCCTGGCCGCCACCGCCGGGGAGGCGCCGGCCGCGCCGACGGACCAGCAGATCACCGCGGCCGCGGCGAAGTCCACCGTCAGCCACCACGGCCACGGCGGGGACACCGCCCCGGACGCGCCCGTCGTCCAGGCCCACGCGGCCGCGGTCGGCGGCACCTCCCAGGCCGGCCCGATGATGCTCGCCGGCGCGGTGGCCGTCAGCGCCGGCTGGGGCGTGATGGTGGTCCGCCGCCGGCGTGCCGACGCCGCGCGCGACGCGGCCTGACGCCGGGCCGGCGCCGGATCCGTACGGCGGGACGGCCGGCGCCGGCGGCGGACGCCAGGCGGCCGGCCCGCCCCCGGGTGTCCGGGGG
>NZ_JBHUSG010000017.1:13841-146399 GCF_042673745.1 Kitasatospora sp. NPDC057015 | reverse complement strand
GCAGGGGCTCGACGTGCTGACGCCGCCGGGCCCGCGGGCCGCCCGCGCTCCCCCCCGGGGGCGGCCGCCCCCGCCCAGCGGCCCCCCCCCCGCCTGCGGCTTTGTGTCAGTCCTAGGTGGTAGTACTTGGAGCGATGAGCAGCACAGAGGAGGCCGGGGGGAGCGGGGCGCCGGAGCAGCTCGCGTTCATCCGCGAGACCGTCCGCCGCGCCAAGCCGCGCACCTGGCTGGGCGCCCAGCGGGCCGCGCACCTGCCGGTGGCCCGGGTGCTGGTCGACAAGGGGCTGCTCCACCTCGACCAGTTCTTCGACTACGCGGTGCCCGCGAACATGGCCGAGGAGGCCCAGCCCGGGGTCCGGGTCCGGGTCCGCTTCGGGGCGCGGGTGGTCAACGGGCGGCGCGAGGGCGGCGAACTGCACGACGGGTTCGTGGTCGAGCGCCGGGCCGAGAGCGACTACGCCGGCCCGCTCGCGCCGCTCGCCCAGGTGCTCTCGCCCGAGCCGGTGCTCACCCCCGCCCTGCTGCGGCTCTGCCGCACCGTCGCCGACCGCTACGCCGGCACCCTGGCGGACGTCCTCCAGCTGGCCGTCCCGCCCCGGCACGCCAAGGCGGAGGCCGAGCCGTCCCCGCCGCCGCTGCCGCTGCCGGCCGCACCCGAACCGGGCAGCTGGAGCCGCTACCCGCAGGGGCCGGACTACCTGACCGCCCTCACCGCCGGCCGGGCGCCGCGCGCGGTGTGGACGGCGCTGCCCGGACCGAGCTGGCCGCACGAGATCGCGCGGGCCGTCGCCGCCACCCTGGCCGGCGGGCGCGGCGCCCTGGTGGTGCTCCCCGACGGGCGCTCCACCGCGCGCGTCGACGAGGCCCTCACCGAGCTGCTCGGCGGCGGCCTGCACGCCACCCTCGCCGCCGACCTCGGCCCCAAGGAGCGCTACCGCCGCTGGCTCGCCGTCAGCCGCGGCTCGGTGCGGGCCGCCGTCGGCACCAGGGCGACGATGTTCGCCCCGGTCCACGACCTCGGCCTGGTGGTCGTCTGGTCGGACGGCGACGGCAGCCACGCCGACCCGCGCGCCCCGCACCCGCACGTCCGCGAGGTGGCGCTGCTGCGCGCCGCCGAGGAGGGGGCGGGCGTGCTGCTCGGGGGGCTCGCGGTCACCGTGGAGGGCGCGCAGCTGGTCAGCACGGGCTGGGCCCGGCCGCTGGCCGCCGAGCGGGCGACCGTCCGGGAGGTGGCGCCCCGGGTGCGGACCGTCACCGACCTGGACCAGGCCCGGGACGCCGCCGCCCAGCAGGCCCGGCTGCCCAGCCTGGCCTGGCAGGTCGCCCGGGAGGCGCTCGCCACCGGACCGGTGCTGATCCAGGTGCCCAGGCGCGGCTACGTGCCCCGGCTGGCCTGCGGCCGCTGCCGCACCCCCGCCCGCTGCCGGCACTGCGAGGGGCCGCTGGAGGCGTCCTCCTCCGCCGAGCCGCTGCGCTGCGGCTGGTGCGGGGTGGCGGAGGAGCAGTGGCACTGCGCGGAGTGCGGCTCGTTCCGGCTCCGGGCCCAGGTGGTGGGCGCCCGGCGGACGGCCGAGGAGCTCGGCAAGGCCTTTCCGCGGATCCCGGTCCGCACCTCCGGCCGGGACGCCGTGCTCCTCTCGGTGCCGGCCGAGCCCGCCCTGGTGATCTCCACCCCCGGCGCCGAGCCGGTGGCCGAGGGCGGCTACGCGGCCGCGCTGCTGCTGGACGGCTGGGCCCTGCTGAGCCGCCCCGACCTGCGCGCGGGGGAGGAGACGCTGCGGCTCTGGCTGGCGGCGGCCGGGCTGGTGCGGCCCGCCACGGAGGGCGGCACGGTGGTGGTGGTCGCCGAGCCGACCGCGCGGCCCGTCCAGGCGCTGATCCGCTGGGACCCGGCCGGGCATGCCGCCTTCGAGCTGGAGGAGCGCGCCCACCTGCACTTTCCGCCGGTGTCCCGGATGGCCTCGGTCACCGGTTCGCCGGCCGCCGTGGCCGACCTGCTCGGGCTCACCCGGCTGCCGGAGGGCGCCGACGTGCTCGGCCCGGTGCCGGTGCCCGGCGGGCGGGGGGAGGAGGTGGAGCGCGCGCTGCTGCGGGTGGCGCCCGGGCAGGGCGCCGCGCTGGCCGCCGCGCTCAAGGCGGCGCAGATCGCGCGGATCGCCCTGCGGACGCCGGAGCCGGTGAAGGTCCGGATCGACCCGCTGGAGATCGGCTGACGGGTGACCCGAGGTCACCGGGGCGCGGGAGCGCGGGGAGTCCGGGAGCCCCGGGGCGCGGGAGCGGGCCGGCAGGGCGCCGCACGCCCGCCGCCCGTGCCGGCGCCGCGTCCGGCCACCGGCTCCGGCCGGCGCCGGGCCGGCCCGCAGGGGGCGGGCCCGGCGCCGCAGGCTCAGCCGCGGATCTGCAGGCCCGAGCGGTTCAGTCCGCCCTGCCGGGCGGCCGGGACGGTCACGGCCAGGCCCGGATTGCCCGTGGCGCCGCCCATGCCGGCCGGTCCGCCCCCGGCCGCGCCGATGCCCTGGGCTCCGATCGAAGGAGCCCCGAGGCCGGCCGGCGCGGCGGCCGCGGCCACCTCCTCGGGCCGCTCCCCGCGCCCCCGCTCGGGGCCGGCCGGCGCGGGGATGGCGCCGGCGGCCAGCAGCTCGCCCGCCGGCCGCCGCATCCCGTACCGCCGGTGCACGGCCTGCTTGGTCACGCCGAGGGCGGAGCCCACCGAGTCCCAGGAGAAGCCCAGCGCCCGGTCGAACTCCACCGCCGCCGCGACCAGCGTCTCCACGCTCTCGCGCAGCTCCTGCGCCAGGCGTACGGTCGGCGCGGGGGCCCGCCCGTACACCACGAAGCCCGCCGAGGTGCTCGGCCGCCGGGGGCGGTAGACGTTGCCCAACTGGGCGGTGAGCGTCCGCAGCGCGTCGACCTGCCGCCTCACCCGCTCGATGTCCCGCACCAGCAGGTGCAGGCTCGCCCGCGCCCGGGCGTCGTGATTGATCTGCTCGGCCATGGCCTACGTGCCACCTTCCGTCGGGTCAGCTCGGTCGGGGCGGCTCTCCCGTGCCCCGGTCAATCTCACTTGACCAACGCCCGAGCAGGGGCAGGGGTCACGCAGGCGGACCACTCGGGATCTGCCGGAGCCCCCGGCCCGGGCCCACGCGCGGGCCGCGGGCCCGGGCGGATTGCATAGACTTGCCGACGGCCCAGTAGCCCCGAGCCCGTCCGGACAGGAGTGCACCACGTGCCGATCCAACCGATCCGCATCTTCGGCGACCCCGTCCTGCGCGCCACCGCACAGCCGGTGACGACCTTCGACAAGGAACTGCGCACCCTGGTGAGGGACCTCACCGAGACCATGCTGGACGCCCCCGGCTCCGGTCTGGCCGCGCCCCAGATCGGCGTCTCGCTGCGGGTGTTCACCTACCGCGTGGACGGCGTCACCGGGCACCTGGTCAACCCCGACCTCAGCCTCACCGACGAGGAGCAGGACGGCCCCGAGGGCTGCCTCTCGCTGCCGGGCCTGCGCTTCGACACCCGGCGCGCCCACGGCGTGGTCGCCAGGGGGTTCACCATGCACGGCGATCCGATCACCGTCGAGGGCACCGAACTGCTGGCCCGCTGCATCCAGCACGAGACCGACCACCTGGACGGGATCATCTTCATCGACCGCCTCGACCGGGAGCGGCGCAAGGCCGCGCTCAAGGCGATCCGCGAGGCCGACTGGGGCGACGAGCCCGCCCCGACCGTCCGGATCTCCCCGCACAGCACCTTCGGCAACGCCCGCTGACACCCCGTCCGTTCCGTCGCGCCGCCCGGCCCGGCGGCGCCGACACCCGCCCGTCCCCCTACCGGAAGGCCCTTGATGCGCCTCGTCTTCGCCGGCACCCCCGAGGTCGCCGTTCCCGCCCTGGACGCCCTGCTCGCCTCCGACCGGCACGAGGTCGTCGCGGTGGTCACCCGCCCCGACGCCCCCGCCGGGCGCGGCCGCAAGCTGGTCGCCAGCCCCGTCGCGCAGCGCGCCGAGGAGGCCGGGATCGAGATCCTCAAGCCCGCGAAGCCGAGCGACCCGGACTTCCTCGCCCGGCTCGCCGAGATCGCCCCGGACTGCTGCCCGGTGGTCGCCTACGGCGCGCTGATCCGCCCCGGCGCCCTGGAGATCCCCACCCACGGCTGGGTCAACCTGCACTTCTCGCTGCTGCCGGCCTGGCGGGGCGCCGCGCCCGTGCAGCACGCGGTGCTGGCCGGCGACGAGGTCACCGGCGCCTCGACCTTCCTGATCGAGCAGGGCCTCGACTCCGGCCCGGTCTTCGGCGTCATCACCGAGGAGATCCGCCCCACCGACACCAGCGGTGAGCTGCTCACCCGGCTCGCCCACGCCGGCGCCCGCCTGCTGAGCGCGACCATGGACGGGATCGAGGACGGCGCCCTGAAGGCCGTTCCGCAGCCCGTCGACGGCGTCACCCTGGCCCCGAAGATCTCGGTCGAGGACGCCCGGATCGACTGGAGCCACCCCGCCCTGCGGATCGACCGGGTGGTGCGCGGCTGCGCCCCCGCGCCGGGCGCCTGGACGACCTTCCGCGGCGAGCGCCTCAAGGTCTCCGGTCCGGTCAGGCTGCTCCCGGGCAGCAGTGACCTCGCCCCCGGCGTGCTGGCGGTCGAGAAGAACGGCCTGCGGGTGGGCACCGGCAGCCACGAGATCGAGTTCGGCGAGGTCCAGCCGCAGGGCAGGAAGGCCATGCGCGCGGCGGACTGGGCCCGCGGCGCCCGCATCGAGTCCGGCGAGCAGCTCGGACTCTGAGCCTCGGGTGGGGCTTCACCGTTCCGCCGCTCTACCGTGGAGTACCGGCCCGGACGGACCGGACGCCCGGTCCGTCCCTCCCGCTCCCGCTCCACCCTGCTCGCGCACCACCAGACATCCGTAGACCCGCAGCACATTGAGGCACCAGATGAGCACCCCCGCCAGCACCTCCGGCGCCAAGCGCCCCCCTCGCCCGCACCGCCGCCCCAAGAAGGACCCGGCCCGGATGGTCGCCTTCCGCGCCCTGCGGGCCGTCGACGAGCGCGACGCCTACGCCAACCTGATCCTGCCCTCCCTCCTGCGCGAGGCCGAGCAGAAGCAGAACCTCGACCGGCGCGACGCGGCCCTCGCCACCGAACTGGTCTACGGCACCCTGCGGCTCCAGGGCACCTACGACGCGGTCATCGCCGCCTGCATCGACCGGCCGCTGCGCGAGGTGGACCCGCCCGTCCTGGACGTGCTGTCGCTCGGCGCCCACCAACTGCTCACCACCCGCATCCCCAGCCACGCCGCCGTCTCCGCGACGGTCGAGCTGGCCAGGGCGGTGCTCGGCGACGGCAGGGCCAAGTTCGTCAACGCCGTACTGCGCCGGATCAGCGCGCAGGACCTCGACGCCTGGATCGCCCAGGTCGCCCCGCCGTACGAGAAGGACGCCGAGGACCACCTCGCCGTCGTCCACTCGCACCCCCGCTGGGTCGTCTCCGCGCTCTGGGACTCCCTCGGCCGCTGGCAGCCCGAGGCCGCCGGCCGCAGCGCGGTGGAGGATCTGCTGCGGGCCGACAACGAGCGCCCGGAGGTCACCCTGGTCGCCCGGCCCGGCCGGGCCACCGTCGAGGAGCTGGCCGAGGCCCTGCCCGAGTCCACCCCCGGCCGCTGGTCCCCGTACGCCGTGCGGCTCGCCGAGGGCGGCGACCCGGGCGCGCTGGAGACGGTGAAGGAGAACCGCGTCGGCGTCCAGGACGAGGGCAGCCAGCTGGTCGCCCTGGCCCTCGCCGCCGCGCCGCTGGACGGCCCCGACCGCCTCTGGCTGGACGGCTGCGCCGGCCCCGGTGGCAAGGCCGCGCTGCTGGCCGCCCTCGCCGCCCGGCGCGGCGCGGCGCTGGTCGCCTCCGAGAAGCAGCCGCACCGGGCCCGGCTGGTCGCCCGCGCGCTGGAGGGCAACCCCGGCCCGTACACCGTGATCGCCGCCGACGGCACCCGGCCCGCCTGGCGCCCCGGCACCTTCGACCGCGTGCTGGTCGACGTCCCCTGCTCCGGCCTCGGCGCGCTGCGCCGCCGCCCGGAGGCCCGCTGGCGCCGCCGGCCCGAGGACATCGCCGCCTTCGGACCGCTCCAGCGCGACCTGCTGCGCGGCGCCGTGGACGCCACCCGGATCGGCGGCGTGGTGGGGTACGCGACCTGCTCCCCGCACCTCGCCGAGACCCGGGCCGTGGTCGACGACGTGGTGCGCGAGGAGGGCGGCCGGCTGGAGTGGATCGACGCCCGCCCGCTGCTGCCCGGCGTGCCCGCGCTCGGCGACGGGCCGGACGTCCAGCTCTGGCCGCACCTGCACGGCACCGACGCGATGTACCTGGCGCTGCTGCGCCGTACCGCCTGATCCGGCGCCGACCGGTGCGACGGCGCCGTGCGGGCTGACGGGGCGCCGGGCCGCCCCGGCCGGCGGGCCCCCGACCGGGTCCTCCGGTCCGGGGTTCCGGCCCCGGTTGCTCCGGCCCTGATTGCTCCGGCTCCCCGGGTCGGCCTCAGCCGGGGGAGTGGCCGCGGCGCTGGACGGCCATCGCCCGTAGGGCCACCTCGGTGGCGAACCGGTCGTCCGGATCGGCGAGTTGCTCGCCGAAGGCGCGGTCGAGGATCCGCATCCGGTAGCGGACCGTCTGCGGGTGGACGCCCAGCAGCCGGGCCATCTCGGCGGCCGTGCCGCGCGTGGTGAGCCAGGTCAGCAGGGTGTCCACGAGGCGGCCCCGCTGGGCCGGGGTGAGGGCGGCCAGCGGTCCGAGGTACCGCTTCGCCAACTGCGCGACCAGGGCCGGGTCCCGGAGGAGCCAGAGCGGCAGCAGGTGGTCCGCGCAGGACACCACCGGGCCGTCCTCGATGATCCCGGCCCCGGCCAGTGTGAGGGCGTGCCGGGCCCAGCGCAGCGAGTCCGCGGCCTCGGCGAGCGGTGTGGTGAGACCGTAGGCCGCCCGGCACCCGGCCAGGGCCGGGTCGAGCGCGGCCCGGCGCTCCGCGGTGAGCGGCCCCGGCACCAGCAGGTGCGGTTCGGGGACGGCCAGGTCGTGCAGGATGTCCCGGTCGAGCCGTGCTCCCGGCGGCAGGGTGGCGGCGTCGACCGCGACCATGGTGACCTCGGCGGGCAGCGGCCAGGCCGCGTGTTCGGCCAGCTCCGCCAGGGCGTTGCGGGCCACCGAGGAGCCGGTCAGGATCCGCCGCAGCAGTTGGCGGCGCCGGTTGTCGGGCTCCTCGCCGAGTTCGGTCATCGCCTGGAGGTAGCCCTCGCGGGAGAGGGCGGCGAGGTCGCCCATGTACGCGAAGAGCGCGTCGGCGAAGGACAGCATGACGGTGGCGGACAGGTTGTAGCGCTTGCCGAGCGTCCGGGCCCGGCGCAGCGCGGTCTGGCAGCCGATCCGGTACGCCTCCTGGAGCATGTCCAGGCTGCGGCCCTCGTACGCCTCGAAGCGGCCGAAGCGGCGGCAGATGTCGTCCCGCAGCACGGTGGTGGCGGTCGGGACGGCGATCTGGTCGACGAAGGCGGCGATGTTCTGTTCGATGCCGAGCCGGATCACCCGGGCGTTCGGGCCTTCCATCAGCGGCTTGTACTCGGGGATGGCGGCCACGATCTCGCTCGCCATCTCCTTGAGCAGGCTGGGGAGTTCGGGACGCATGATCATGGCCAACTCGCGCGGCATCGGTCCCATCGGTTCGCCGCGCTCGGTCAGCTGCCTGGCTCCGGCCATACCTGTGTTCCCCCTGACTCTCCGCCGCCTGCGGGCCGCCGACGGGCCGTGGCGGGTGTGGGGGGACGGAGGTGCGGTCGATCGCCCGGCCCCGGCGCGCCGGTGGGGAGCGGGCCGTCCGGGCGGTAGCGGGTCGCGTACAACTCATTGCGGCTGCGTGCAACATAGACCACGGTGCACACGGAGCGCAGCACCCCGGACACAGAAACCTCACCTCCGGCCGGGTCGGGCCGGGTGTCCGCCGCCGGAGACGGGAGATTCGGTCGCCGGGCCGGTTTTCGTATCCGCTTCGGCCCACTCGCTTCCTTATAATCCGGCGGCCTTCCTTGCTGCTTTCGTGACAAGGGAATACCCGCCGGTAGGTTCGCCGGAAAATTCTCCGTCGGGGCTGTTGCACGGCCTGGTTACCCATGCGTAACGTCGCCGTTCAACAGGGTGGTCGAGCGGAATCGGGTGCAGTCGAATTCCGAACTCCCGACACCCTGAGCCCGGTTTATCGGGTATTCCACCCCTCCCCGAAAGGATCAACCGTGCGCAAGTTCACCACCAGCGGCATGGTCGTCGCCGCGGCATTCGCCGCAGCCGCGGGCCTCGCCGCGAGCCCCGCCTACGCCGCACCCACCTGGACCGTCACCCCCGGCGGCGCCTGGACGGCCAAGGCCGCCTCGCCGAAGCTCACCGACACCAAGACCGGCACCAAGCTCACCTGTACCTCCTCCAGCGCGGCCGGCACCCTGCAGAGCGGCAGCGGCCTGTCCGGCACCGGCATCTCCTCCATCACCTCGGTCGGCTGGGTCAGCTGCTCCGGCCCGCTGGGCATCACGTTCACCGTCACCCCGCAGGGGCTGCCCTGGAGCCTGAACGCCGCCTCGTACAACAGCGCCACGGGTGTCACCAGCGGCACCCTCACCGGCGTCAAGGCC
Organism: Kitasatospora sp. NPDC057015; assembly: GCF_042673745.1. Classification (NCBI taxonomy): domain Bacteria; kingdom Bacillati; phylum Actinomycetota; class Actinomycetes; order Kitasatosporales; family Streptomycetaceae; genus Kitasatospora; species Kitasatospora sp. NPDC057015. Next base: position 137,739 of record NZ_JBHUSG010000017.1, on the reverse strand, counting down.
CACATCAGCGGCGCCGGCTGCACCGCCGACTTCTACGGCCCCACCAGCACCAGCTCCGCCACCCTCACCGGCACCTACGCCAACTCGACCAACACCCTGACGCTCAGCGGCGGCGACCTGCACGCCTACAACGTCTCGGGCACCTGCCTCGGGCTGATCAACAACGGCGACGCCGCCACCTACAACGCGGCGTACGTCCTGGCCTCCGCGCAGACCATCACCTCGCCCTGATCCGGCGGCCCGGGCCCGCCGTCCTTCCGGGCCCGGGGTCGGGCGGCACCCGGCGAGCGACCCGCCGGGTGCCGCGGACACTCACCGGAGGACAAACCTCCGCGGCGGGTTTGTCATTCGGTGACAAGAAATCCCGCTGCGGCGAGACCGGGTGACCCTGCCTGCGTTCGATCACTTGTCGGCGCTTGTTACCGGGCCGTACTGTCCAGTTCGCCCAGGAAGTTCACCGGACGACCGTGCGGCCCGTGCGACATCGGCGGGCCGGTGCGGTCCGTGCGGTGCGGGTGCTCTGTTCGGAGTGTGCGTGCACGTGGTTCGTGCGGCGAGCGGTCCGTTCGCCGAATTCGCCGACGGTCGTCCGGTTCTCGTCTGCCGTCTGCCGTCTGCCGTCTGCCGTTTCCGGATTCTCGTTTCCGGATTCGCGGTTCCTGATTCTCCACCGGGATTCGTCGTCCCGGAAATCCGTTCGTTGTTCCTGCCCGTCGGACCGGTCCAGTGGTCCTGTCAGTCGAACCCGTCCGCCGATTCCGATGTGCACCGGCCCGGTCCGCACCAGCCCGAGGAGTACCGCGATGGGGGAAGCAGTGGGCCGGCGCCGCGCCTGGCGGCCGGCGGCGATCACCACGACCGTCCTGCTGGCCGGCCTGCTGCCCGCCGCCGCCTCGTCGGCCGACGGGGACTCCGGACCGCTGCGCCTGGTGTACACCTGTGCGTCCGCCCTGGGCACGGGAGTTGCCCGGGTCGCCCTCGGGCAGGCGTACCCGGTCGCGGGGGCGGTCGGAAAGCCGATCCAACCGGGCGACCTGACGGCCGAGATCGGCCTGGACCGGGCCGCGCTGGCCGCGCTGCTGCCACCGGGTGCGGGTGCGGGTGCAACTGCGGGTGCGACTGCGGGTGCGGGTGCGACGGTGATCGGCGGTCGAGGGCGACTCACCACCCGTGTCACGCAGGGCGGTTCGGCGGTCGACGCGGACTGGGCCGGTCTCACCGCAGCCGCGGTCGGGGTGGGCGAGGACGGCGGGCTGGCGCTGACCTTCACCGGTGCGGTCCCGCCGGTCACGGTGTCCGCGCCGGGGGAGGTCGTCTTCACAGCCGGTGACCTTGCCCTCGATTTGGACGTCCGTTCCGGCCCGGTGGCAGGGGCCGGCCCGGTCGGAGCGCATCCGGAGCCGACCTCCGCGTCCACCACCGTGCCCACCACCGCGTCCACCGTCCCGCCGGTCTCCGCCTCGACGTCCGTGCCGGCCCCCGCTCCTGCTCCCGCCTCCGCCTCCACCTCCGCCTCCGCCTCGGGCGGGGCCGTTCCCCTCGCGCTGCGCTGCACCCTGCAGCCCGGCCGGCCGGGCGGGTTGGGCACGGTGGCGGTGCCGGGCGGCCCGCCGTCCGCGTCCCCCGGCCCGGGGGCACCCGCACCCTCCGGTTCGCCGTCACCGTCCGGTCGCGGGACGCCCTCCGGCCCGGTGCCGGGTACGGCTGAACCCTCGGCGGGGTCCGCCGCCGGTCCGTCCTCGGCCTCCCCGGCCCCCGGCTCGGAGCCACTGGCCGGCCGGGCCGAACCGCCCGTCGCCGGCGGCACCATCGCGGTCGGCGGCCCGGTCCACTCGGGCGTCAGCGAGTGCCCGCCCGCCCCGCAGGGCGCCCTCGACCCGAACCGGCTGCCGAAGGTGCCCGAGGGGGCCATCGTGCTCCCGATGCCCGGCGCCGATCCCTTCGACCCCGTCCCTGCCTGTGCGTTCGCGGTCGGCTACGCCAACGTCGGCAAGCTCGGTTCCGCCGCCCTGATCAACGACCCGCAGCGGGATCCGGCGATGATCCGGGTCGACATGCACAAGCGGATCGTCATGCTCTGGACGGACGACGGAAGCCCCGGATACGTCGAGGTGGACGGCCTCGGCGAGCTCGAACTCCCGCCCGCCGAAGCGACCTTCCTCACCTACGGCTTCATGCCGACCTCGGCGAGGATGAAGCTCACGCCGCTCGGCCCGCTGACCCTGACGGTGATCGGGAACAGCGACTGGGACCAGCCGGTGATCACCACGGCCGCCGGGTACCAGAGCCTGACCCTGTACGACGTCCGGGTCAACGGCACCCCGCTCGACGTCGGGCCGGACTGCCGCACCGTCGCCCCGATCGACCTCACCCTGAAGGGCCGGCAGGACAGCGGGATCAGCAGCGACGACGGACGGCCGGACTACACCGTGCAGACCGGCGGCCCGCTCTCCGCGGACCACTTGGTGATCCCGCCGTTCACCGGCTGCGGCACCGGCGGCGAGGACCTCAGCCCGCTGTTCACCGCGGCGGTCTCGGGCGCCGGCAACTCCCTGAACTTCATCCAGGGGGCCCTGTGCACCCCGACCAGCGACGAGCCGAACGGCTGCACGCCGGAGATCGAGATGCCCGCCCCGCCGCACCGCTGACCGCACCCCGCCCCACCGCCTGCCGCGCCCCACCGCCCACCGCGCCCCACCGCGCCCGACCGCACCACCGACCGCACCCCGTCCCGACGGAACCACCGCACCGTCCGCCCGCCACCGGCCGCCTGGCCGCCGTCGCACACACCCCCGGGAGGTGTCATGGGAATTGAAGTGATCGTCGAAGGCCTGACCAAGTCGTTCGGCGGACAGACCGTCTGGCAGGACGTCTCGCTCACGCTGCCGCCCGGCGAGGTCAGCGTGCTGCTCGGCCCCTCCGGTACCGGCAAGACGGTGTTCCTGAAGTCCGTGATCGGGCTGCTGAAGCCGGAGCGGGGCCGGGTGCTGGTCAACGGCGTCGACATGGTCAACAGCCCGGAGCGCGACGTCTTCGAGACCCGCAAGCTGTTCGGCCTGATGTTCCAGGACGGCGCGCTGTTCGGCTCGATGAGCCTCTTCGACAACATCGCCTTCCCGCTGCGGGAGCACACCCGCACCAGGGAGGGCGAGATCCGCCGGATCGTGATGGAGCGGATGGAGATGGTCGGCCTCCTCGGCGCCGAGCGCAAACTCCCCGGCGAGATCTCCGGCGGTATGCGCAAACGCGCCGGCCTGGCCCGGGCGTTGGTGCTGGACCCGCAGATCGTCCTGTGCGACGAGCCGGACTCCGGGCTCGATCCGGTGCGCACCTCCTACCTCTCCCAGCTGCTCATCGACCTCAACGCGCAGACCGACGCGACGATGCTGATCGTCACCCACAACCTCGACATCGCGGCCACCGTGCCGGACAACATGGGCATGCTCTTCCGCCGCGGGCTGGTCGCGTTCGGCCCCAGGGAGGCGCTGCTGACCAGCGAGGAGCCGGTGGTCCGGCAGTTCCTGACCGGTCGCAGGCAGGGCCCGATCGGGATGTCCGAGGAGAAGGACGAGGCGACCCTCGCCGGCGAACTCCGGGACGCCGCAGCGGAGTCGGAGCCGCCCCGGCCGCTCCCGCCCCAGCTGGAGCCGTCCCCCGGCCTGCCCGCCAGGTCGGCCGTGCAGCGGCGCCTGGCCCGGGTGCGGGCGATGTGGGACGAGCTGCCCGGCCCGGCCCGGGAGGCGCTCGGCACCGCGCCGGGGGCAGCCCTCGGGGAGCCGGCATGAGCGCCGCCGCGCGGCTGGCCGGGCCGCTGCGGCAGAGCGGCCGGCTCTTCGCGCTGGCCGCCACCACCGTCCGGGACACCTTCCGGCGTCCGTTCCAGGTACGGGAGCTCGTCGAGCAGTTCTGGTTCGTGGCGAGCGTCACCATCCTGCCCGCGGCTCTGGTCTCGATCCCGTTCGGCGCCGTGATCGCCCTCCAGGTGGGCTCGCTCGCGAAGCAGTTGGGCGCCCAGTCGTTCACCGGCGGGGCCAGCGTGCTGGCGGTCATCCAGCAGGCCAGCCCGCTGATCGTGGCCCTGCTCATCGCGGGCGCCGGCGGGGCGGCGATCTGCGCCGACCTCGGCTCGCGGACCATCCGCGAGGAGCTGGACGCGATGGCGGTGATGGGCGTCTCGCCCGTCCAACGCCTCGTGGTGCCCAGGGTGTTGGCCACCATGCTGGTGGCGGTGCTGCTGAACGGCCTGGTGTCGGTGGTCGGCACGCTCGGCGGCTACTTCTTCAACGTCGTGCTGCAGCACGGCACTCCGGGTGCCTACCTGTCCAGCTTCTCGGCGCTGGCGCAGCTACCGGACCTGTACATCAGCGAGTTGAAGGCCCTGGTGTTCGGGTTCGTGGCCGGGGTGGTCGCCGCCTACCGGGGGCTGAACCCGCGGAGCGGGCCGAAGGGGGTCGGGGACGCCGTCAACCAGTCGGTGGTGATCACCTTCCTGCTGCTGTTCCTCCTGAACATGCTGCTCACGGCGATCTACCTGCAGATCGTCCCCCCGAAGGGAGCCTGACCCGTGGCCATCCTCGACAAGGACGCCCCGGCGGGCACCCCGCCGCCGCGCGGGCCCTCCCGGCGTCCCGGCCCGCGCCGCCCCCGGCGCTGGCTCGCCTTCCTGGACGAGAGCGGCGACCACCTGCTCTTCCACCTCGCCGCCGTCCGCTGGATCCCGCGCACCCTGCGCCGCTACTTCACCGAGATCCAGCGCCTGCTCGCCGAAGTGGCCTTCGGCAGCGGCGGCCTGGGCGTGATCGGCGGCACCGTCGGCGTGATGATCGGGATGACCCTCTTCACCGGCACGGTGGTCGGCCTGCAGGGGTACGCCGCGATGGACGAACTGGGCACCACCGCGTTCACCGGGTTCATCTCGGCCTACTTCAACACCCGGGAGATCGCGCCCCTGGTGGCCGGCCTGGCCCTGTCCGCGACCGTCGGTGCCGGCTTCACCGCCCAACTCGGAGCGATGCGGATCAACGAGGAGATCGACGCACTGGAGGGCATGGGGGTGCGCAGCGTGCCGTACCTGGTGACCACCCGGATCATCGCGGGCGTCGCCGCGATCGTCCCGCTGTACGGCGTCGGCCTGCTCAGCTCGTACGTGGCGTCCCGGGCCGTGACGGTCCTCGTCAACGGGCAGTCGGCCGGCACCTACGACCACTACTTCAACCTCTTCCTCTCCCCGGTGGACGTCCTGCTCTCCACCCTCAAGGTGCTGGTCTTCAGCGTGATCGTGATCCTGGCGCACTGCTACTACGGCTACCGCGCCACCGGCGGCCCGGCCGGGGTGGGCATCGCGGTGGGCCGGTCGGTGCGCAACGCCATCGTCATCATCAGCGTCAGCGACTTCCTCCTCAGCCTCGCGATCTGGGGCGCGACCACGACGGTGCGGGTGGCCGGATGACCGCCCCCGCCGACACGGCGCCCCGGGGCCCCGGGCCCGCCGCCCGGGTGCCCGCGCCGCCGGTCCGCCCGGCCCGGCGCGGCCTGCGGGCCCGGCGCCGACTCGCCGGCGTGGCCTTCCTGATGACGCCCGTCCTGCTGGCCTGGCTGGCCGTCGCCGTCTACGACAAGAGGTTCACCGACCGTGCGACCGTCACCGTCGAGGCCGGCAGCGTCGGCCACGAGATGCACGTCAACGCGGACGTGAAGCTGCGCGGCGTGGTGGTCGGCCGGGTCCGCGAGATCACTTCGGACGGTGACGGAGCCCGTCTGACCCTGGACATCGACCCGGCCCGGCTGCGGCAGATCCCCGGCGAGGTGTCCGCGCAGCTGCTGCCCACCACCCTGTTCGGCGAACGCTTCGTGGCCCTCGTCCCCACCGCCGACCCGTCCGGGCGCACGCTCGCCGCGGGCAGCACCATCCCGCGCGACCGCTCCCGGAACGCCGTCGAACTGCAGCAGGTGCTCGACCACCTGATGCCGCTGCTCACCGCCGTCCAGCCCGAGAAGCTGGCCGCCACCCTGGGCGCCGTGGCCACCGCCCTGGAGGGCCGCGGCACCCGGCTCGGCGAGACGCTCACCCGGCTGGACGGGTACCTGAGCCGACTAAACCCCCAACTGCCCGTCCTCACCGAGGACATCGAGCGGTTGGTCGAGGTCAGCCGGGTGTACGACCGGGCCGCCCCGGACATCGTCCAGGCCCTCACCGACTTCACCCGGACCAGCGAGACGATCGCCGAGCAGCGCACCGGCCTCGGCACGCTCTACGGCGCGGCGGCCACCGCCGCCCAGGACCTCGACACCTTCCTGCGCCAGAACCGGGACAACCTGATCCGGCTGAGCACGGACAGCCGGGACACCCTCGGGCTGCTCGCCCGGTACGCGCCGTCCTTCCCGTGCACCCTCAGCACCCTCGCCGGCTTCGTGCCCGCGATGGACCGGGCGCTCGGCAAGGGCACCGACCAGCCCGGCCTGCACCTCACCGTCACCACCGTCCCGGCGCGGGGCCGGTACCTCCCCGGCCGGGACACCCCCGCCTACCGGGCGGGCGGCGGACCGGCCTGCTACGCCGTGCCCTACACCGGCACGCCGCTCACTCCGGTCGACCCCGCCACCACTCCGATCGACCCCACCACTCCGATCGACCCCGCCACCCGGGTCGATCCCGCCACCACCCCGATCGCGGCCCCGTCGGCGGACGCCGCCGGCCTGCCCAACTCCCCGCAGGAGAACGCCCTGGTCACCGAGCTGCTGGCCCCCGGGATGAACGTCGGCCCGCAGGAACTCCCGGACTGGACCAGCCTGCTGGCCGGCCCGGTCCTGCGCGGAGCGGAGGTGACCCTGCGATGACCCGACGCAGCCTCGTCGGCCCGCTCGCCAAGTCGGCGGTGTTCATCCTGCTGACCGTGCTGGCCACCACCGCCCTGGCCCTCGGCATCGCCGACACCGGCGTGGGGGACACCGTCGGCTACCGCGCCCGCTTCAGCGACACCACCGGGCTCACCGCCGGCGACGGCGTCCGGATCGCCGGGGTGAAGGTCGGCCGGGTCGAGCGGATCAGCGTCGTCGACCACCGCACCGCCGAGGTGCGCTTCTCGGTGGCCAGGGGCCGGGCGCTGCCCGCCTCGGTCACCGCCTCCGTCAAGTACCTCAACCTGGTCGGGCAGCGCTACCTCGACCTGCAGCAGGGCGCCGGCCCGGTGGACCGCAGCCTCGCCCCGGGGGCCACCATCCCGTTGGAGCGCACCACCCCCGCCCTCGACCTCACCCAGCTCTTCAACGGGTTCCAGCCGCTCTTCCAGGGGCTCTCGCCCGGTGACGTCAACCAGCTGGCCGGCGAGATCGTCCAGGTGCTCCAGGGCGAGGGCGGCACCGTCGACAGCCTGTTGCGGACCATGGGTTCGCTGACCGGCACGCTGGCCGGCAAGGACCAGGTGATCGGCGAGGTGGTCGACCACCTGAACACCGTGATCGCCACCGTCGACGACCGCGAGAGCGGCTTCCGCGACCTGGTCGCCACCCTCCGGCAACTGGTGACCGGCTTCGCCGGCGACCGTGAGCCGATCGGGCAGTCCGTCACCGCGATCGCCGCACTCACCACCAGTACCGCCGGCCTGCTCCAGGAGGGCCGCGGGCCGCTCAAGGAGACCATCGGCCAGCTCGGCCGGCTCTCCGCCAACCTCGCCGACGGCACACCGCAGTTGGAGAGCCTCCTGCGGACGACACCGGAGAAGATGCGCGCGATCGGCCGGGCCGCGAGCTACGGCTCCTGGTTCAACCTCTACCTCTGCCAGGCCACGGTGTCCGGGGTGACCACCTCGGACGGCAGCAGGCCGCCCACCGGCATCGCCGTCACCGAAGCGAGGTGCAGGGCATGACACCCGACCGGCCCGAACCCGTGCCCGACCACACCGCTCCCGTGCCCGGCCACACCGCCCCCGAGCCCGGCCACACCGTTCCCGTGCCCGACCTGCCGGCCACGACGACCGATCTGCCGGGTGCCGGGCCGGACCTGCCGGGTGCCGGGCCCGGCCGGGGGAGCGCGACGCCCCGGGGGCGGGGCCCCGAGCGCCGACGCGGCCGCCGGCGACCGCTGTTCCGACCCCTGCGCGAGCGCAACCCCGTCCTGGTCGGCGCCGCCGGACTGCTGCTGCTGGCCCTGGCCGGCAGCGCCGCCTACAACGCCGACGCCCTGCCGCTGGTCGGCGGCGGCACCGCCTACCAGGCGGACTTCACCGAGGCGGCCGGGCTGCGCACCGGCAACGAGGTGCGGGTGGCCGGCGTCAAGGTCGGCCGGGTCACCGCGGTGGCGCTGGACGGCGACCGGGTGAAGGTCACCTTCAAGGTCCGCGACACCTGGATCGGCGACGCCAGCACCGCCGCCATCGGCATCAGGACCCTGCTGGGCGAGAAGTACCTCGCCGTCGACCCGCTCGGCAGTGCCGAGCAGGACCCGGACACCCGGATCCCGCTCACCCGCACCACCTCCCCGTACGACGTCTCCAAGGCGCTCGACGGTCTCGGGCAGACCCTCGGCGCGCTCGACACCGGGAAGATCTCGGAGAGCTTCGCGGCGATCGCCGACACCTTCCGCAACACCCCGGAGTCGGTGCGCGGCGCCGTCGACGGACTCTCCGCGCTCTCCCGGACGGTGGCCGACCGCGACGAGCAACTCGCCCGGCTGCTGGCCGGCAGCTGGCGGCTCACCACCACCCTGGCCGACCAGAACGGCAGCTTCGAGGCGCTGCTCACCGACGGCGACCTGCTGCTCGGCGAGCTGCGCCGGCGCCGGGACGCCGTCCACGCCCTGCTCACCGGCACCAGGGACCTCAGCGCCCAACTCGCGGGCCTGGTCCGGGACGAGGACCGGCAGCTCGCCCCCACGCTGGACGCACTCGACCGGGTCACCGGTGTCCTGCGCGCCAACCAGGCGGGTCTCGACCAGGCCCTCGCACTGGCCGGGCCCTACTACCGGCTGGTGGGCAACACCCTGGGCAGCGGGCGCTGGTTCGACAGCTACCTGTGCGGGCTCGTCCCCCGGAACTACCTGCCCGCCGGCACCCAGCCGGAGACCGGATGCATGCCGCCCCAGCCGCAGGGCGGTCACTGATGAGGTGGTCACAGATGCGCGTACGCGCCGGGCGCCCGATCGCCGTGGGCGTCGCCCTCGCCGTCCTGATCGGCGGCGCCACCGCGGGAGTTCTCGCCGCCGGCGGCTCCGACAGCCGCGAGGTCACCGCCTGGTTCGACCACGCGGTCGGCGTCTACGCCGGCTCCGACCTGCGCATCCTGGGGGTCAGGGTCGGCAGGGTCGAGGCCGTCGAGCCCCAGGGCACCCGGGTCAGGGTCACGCTGGCCCTGGACGAGGGGGTCGACGTACCCGCGGACGCGGGAGCGGTCGTGGTGGCACCGAGCGTGGTCGCCGACCGCTACGTCCAGCTCACCCCGGCCTACACCGGCGGCCCCCGGCTCGCCGACCACGCCGTGATCCCCGCCGAACGCACCGCCACGCCCGTCGAGGTGGACCAGCTCTACGAGAGCATCACCCGGCTCAGCGACGCCCTCGGCCCGAACGGCGCCAACGCCACCGGCAGCCTGTCCGACCTGCTGGACGTGGGGGCCCGGAACCTCGCCGGGAACGGCCGGGCGATGGGCGAGACCGTCGACCAGCTCGGCCGGGCCACCCGCACCCTCGCCGGCCACAGCGACGACCTCTTCGCCACCCTGGCGGCCCTGCAGTCCTTCACCACGATGCTGAAGGACAACGACGGCAAGGTCAGGGCAGCCGCGGACCAACTGGCCACCGTCACCGGGTTCCTGGCCGCCGACCGGCAGGAGCTCGGCGCCGCGCTGGAGCAACTGGCCACCGCGCTGGGCCAGGTGAAGACCTTCATCCAGGACAACCGGGCCCGGCTCAGGGCGACGGTCGACCAGCTGCTGCCGATCACCCAGTCACTCGTCGACCAACGGGCCTCGCTCGCCGAACTCCTGGACACGGCGCCGCTGGCGGCCGACAACCTGCTCGCCGCGTACGACCCGGCGGGGCGCACCATCGACGGCCGCGCCAACCTCAACGAGCTGACCGCCGGTGCCGGGGCGCCGCCGCTCCCGCTGCCGCCGGTGGACACCGCCCCCACTCCGCTGCCCGGCCCCACCCCGACCACCGCTCCGCCCGCCGATCCCTCCACCGAACCGTCCACGCCGGCCGATCCGGACCCGTCCACGCCGTCCGATCCGGCGACGGATCCCGCCGGAGCGGGGGCGTCGCGATGAAACGGGCCACCGCCGCTGCCGCCCTGGCCGCCCTCCTCGCCCTCGCCGGCTGCTCGCCCTCGCTCACCGGCGCGCAGGACCTCCCGCTGCCCGGCGGCGCCGACCTCGGCGCCCACCCGTACGAGATCCGGGCCCACTTCGCCAACGCGCTGAGCCTGGTCCCGCAGTCGGCCGTGAAGGTCGACGACGTCGCCGTCGGCCGGGTCACCGGCATCACGCTGGCGCCCGACGACTGGTCGGCCGTCGTCACCATGAGGATCAACGGCGATGTGCGGTTGCCGGCGGGCGCGTACGCCCAGCTCCAGCAGTCCAGCCTGCTCGGTGAGAAGTACGTCCAACTGACCAGGCCGCCGGACCGGGCGGGCACCGACCAGGGGCCCGCCGCCGGGCCGGGCGGGGAGGACCGGCTCGTCGACGGGTCGGTCATCCCGGTCGAGCGCACCAACCGCAGCGCGGAGGCCGAGGAGGTCTTCGGCGCCCTGTCGATGCTCCTCAACGGCGGTGGCATCAACCAGCTGAGGACCATCACCGTCGAGCTGAACAGGGCGTTGGCGGGCAACGAGACGCAGGCCCGTTCGCTGCTCACCCAGGTGGACACCCTGGTCACCCGGCTCGACGCGCACAAGCAGGACATCACCGACGCACTCGACGGCATCGACCGGCTCTCCGCCACGCTGGCCGCCCGCAGCGGTCAGATCGGCGCCGTCCTGACCGAACTCAGCCCCGGGCTCAAGGTCCTGGAGGAGCAGCGCGGGGCCCTGGTCACCATGCTCCGCTCGCTGGACACCCTCTCGGGGACAGCCGTCGACACCGTCAACAGGAGCAAGGACGACATGGTCGCCGACCTCAGGGCGCTCGCCCCGACCCTGCAACGCCTCGCCGACGCCGGGACGTCCCTGCCCGACTCGCTCCAGGTGCTGGTCACCTACCCGTTCACCGACGAGGTCCTGCGGGGCGTGAAGGGCGACTACCTCAACGCGTACCTCGACCTCACGGCCGCGCCCGGGACGCAGATCATCCCGGCCCTCACCGCCGGGGACAACGCCTACCCGCCGCCACCCGAGCCTACCCCGGAGCCCACCCCCGAGCCCGGTACCGACCCCGGTACGGATCCGGGCGCCGAAGCCCGGGCCAGCCGGCCGCCGGTGCCGCTGCCCTCCGTCGGGGCGCCCGCCCCCGCAGGGAGGACACGCTGATGCTCACCCTCGGAATCCGCCTGCGCAACCTGGCCTTCCTGCTCGTGGCCGTGCTCGTGCTCGGCTTCATCGCCGTCCGCTACGCCGATCTCGGGCGCTACGTGGGGCTGCGCGGCTACTACGTCGTGCAGGTCGAACTCCCGCAGACCGGCGGCCTGTTCGAGCACGCCAACGTCACCTACCGGGGCGTCTCGGTCGGCCGGGTGGGCCCGATCACGCTGACCGGCGACGGCGTCCGGGCCGAACTGCGGATCGACGACTCCGCGCCCCGCATCCCCACCCGCCTGCAGGCCGTGGTCGCCGACCTCTCCGCGGTCGGCGAGCAGTACCTCGACCTACGGCCCAGTACCGACGACGGGCCGTACCTGGAGGACGGGTCCACCGTCGCGGAGCAGGACACCCGGACCCCGGCGCCCGTCACCGACCTGCTCACCAGCGTGGACCGGCTCACCGCCTCCGTCCCGCTGCAGTCGCTGCGCACCGTGGTCGACGAGTTCGGCCAGGCCTTCGCCGGCCAGGACGCCAATCTCCAGGCCCTGCTGGACGACGGCGGCCGGCTGATCGCCGCCGCCGACGCCGCCCTGCCCGGCAACACCACCCTGATGCTGGACGCCCGGACGGTCCTCGGCACCCAGGCGGAGGAGGGCGAGGCGATCCGGTCCTTCGCCGCGAACGCCGCCCGGCTGGCCGAGCAGCTCAGCGCCTCCGACGGCGACCTGCGCCGGGTGATCGCCTCCGGCCCGGCCGCGGCCGGCCAGGTGAGTTCACTGCTGAGCGACCTGGACCCGGGGCTCAGCGTGCTGCTCGCCAACCTGCTCACCACCTCCGACCTCGCGGTCACCCGCCAGCGCGGGATCGAGGAACTCCTCGTCCGCCTGCCGGCGGTGGCCGCGGCCGGCGCCACCGCGGTGGACGCCGGCGGCCTGCGGGTCGGCATGGCGCTGACCTTCTTCAGCCCGCTGCCCTGCACCGACGGGTACCAGGGCACCGCCCGCCGCAACGGCCTCGACACCTCCGCCGGAGCGGAGTTCAACACCGCGGCCCGCTGCGCGACACCCCCCGACACCGGCGTCGCCGTACGCGGCTCGGCCAACGCGCCGACCGGCGGGGTACCGGAGCCGGCCGTGCCGGGCGCCCTCCTGCCGGGCACCGCGACTCGCGCCGCCGGAGCCCCCGCCGGCGAGTCCGCGACCGCGGGCGCCGGCGGCGGACGCACCGTGCTGCCCGGCCCGCTCGGACTCCCCGCCCTGCCGCCGGGTGCTCCGACCGACCTGAGGAGTCTGCTCGGACTGGGGGACGGCACCCGATGAAGCCACGACGCCTCGCCGCCTGCGCCGCCGCCCTGGCCGCCACCCTGTTCTGCGCGCTGTCCGCCTGGTCCTACGCGCAGGCCCGCGGCGACGGCACGCTCGCCCTGGCCCGGGCCCGGGACAGTGCCCTCGACGCCGGGCGGCAGGAGATCACCGCGCTCAACACCGTCGACGCGCACCAGGTGGAGGAGTGGCTCCGGGCCCGACTCGACGCCACCACCGGCCCGCTGCACGACCAGCTGCGGCGGGCCACCGACGGCGACCGCAGCGCCCTGGCGGAGTCCGGTGCCTCGGCGCGCGGCACCGTCACCGACGCCGCCGTCACCGCCCTGGACCTGCAGGCCGGCACAGCCCGGCTGATCGCCACCGTGGAGGTCCGGGTCACCCCGAAGTCCGGTGCGCCCGGCACCGATCGCAAGCGCTTCGAGGCGGGGCTGGAGCGGACCGCCACCGGCTGGAAGATCGGCACCATCGCCGCCGTCCCCGTCGCCGCCGCCGGCGCGCAGGGCTGACCCGGACCGAGAGGACGTTCGAGCGTGAGCACAGCAGAGGCCGAGATCCCGGCACCGGCACCGGTGCCGACGCCGCCCGACCCGTCCGCGAAGCGGGCGGACCGGGAGCCGGAGGGGCCGGAGGGGTCAGAGGGGCCAGAGGGGTCAGAAGGGGCTGCGGAGGCTGATGGGGTCGATGGATCTGATCAGGACGTGCGGGACTCGCCGGACCCGTCGGACCCGCCGGACGCCCACCGGCCGCGGCGGCGGCGACATCGGCGGCGGGCGGTGCTCCCGCTCGTGCTGGCCCTGCTGCTGGCGGCCGGCGGGGTGTTCCTCCACCTCGGGGCGCAGCTGCGCGGGTCGGCGGACACCACCGACCTGGCCCTCACCGACCCCGCGGCGGCCGGGCGGGTGGCCGGTGACGTCGGGACGGCCCTCGGCCGGGTGTTCTCGTACCGGCCCACGGACACCGAGGCCTCGGCCGCGGCCGCCCGGGACCTCCTCGACGCCACGGCTGCCGAGCAGTACCTGGCACTGATGGACCAGCTCCGGCAGCGGGTGGCCGAGCAGAAGCTGACCCTGACCACCCGGGTGGTGCGCACCGGGGTGGTCCATCTCGGCGCCGACCGTGCCCGGCTGCTGGTCTTCCTGGACCAGGTGGCTCAGCGCGAGGGCCGGCCGGCGACCGTGGCGGGTGCCCAGCTGTCGGTGTCCGCCCGGTTGGACGGCGGCCACTGGCGGATCACCGATCTCACGGCCCGGTGACCCGCCCCGGTGGCCCGGCCCGGTGGTTCGGCCCGACCCGGTCCGGTGATCCGGCCCGGGCGCACGTCCGGGAACTCGGCCCGACAAGGGGAGGAACGATGAGCGAAGGCACCAAGCGCCCGCGCAGGAGCGCACCGGTCGTGCTGGCGGGTGCGGCGGCCTCGGCGGCGGCCGTCCTGGCGGTCTGGTCCGGCTGGTCGTGGTTCGCGGCGGCGCACGACGACTCCTCGGCGTACGCCCGCGTCCGGGACCAGGTGCTGGCGGCCGGTGAGCAGGCGGCGCAGAACATGAACACCCTCGACCATCGGGACCTCGGCCCGGGACTCGACCTGTGGGAGGGCTCCACCACCGGTGAGCTGCACGACCAGCTGGTGCAGGGCCGGGCGAAGTTCGAGGGCCAGGTGCGGCAGGCGCAGACGGTGACCAGCGCCAGGGCGCTGTCCGGAGCGGTGACCGAACTGGACGAACGGGCCGGCCGGGCCACCGTGATGATCGCCCTGCGGATCACCGTCCAGGTGCCGAACACCGCGCCGGCCAGCAAGGACAGTCGGATGCTCGGCGAACTCACCCGCACGCCCGCCGGGTGGAAGCTGAGCGCGCTGGGCCAGGCGCCGATGGGGGACGCCGCCCCGGCCGGCCAACCCGCCTCCGCGCCGCCCACCTCGGGCCCGTCCTCGGTGCCGTCCTCCGCCGACCGGCAGTCGTCCCCACCCCCGGTCCCGGCCCGGTCCTCGGCCGTCCCGCAGTCCACCCCCCAGTCCGTCCCGCAGCAGTCCGCGGGTCACTGAACCGCCCGCGAGAGGACCGCCGATCATGTCGACGACCCGCCACCTCATCAACCGCCGACGCCGGGTGAACGCCGTCCGTGACCGCGCCGGCGGCCCGCCCGCACCGGCCGGCGCGGCCCCGGGCGCGGTGGCGGTCGGCGGGCCCGGCCTACGCCCGCCGGTGGGAGCCGGAGCAGGCCTGCGCCGTTCGGCGCTGCTGACGGGGCTGGTGCGAAGGCGGCCGGGGCCGGACGCGGAGGGCGCGGCGGCCACCGGCCTGCCGGCGGACCCCGGCGGGTCGGTGGCCGTCCGGCCGCGCCGGCGGCGGTGGCTCGCTCCCGCCGTACTGGCCCTGCTGACCGTCCTGCTGGGCGGGTTCGCGGCCGTCGCCCGGGGGGAGGCCTCGGCCCTGCGGGCGAGCCCGGGCGTGCACAACGCCGCGCTCGCCGACGCCGCGCGCACCAACGAGGTGAAGGGGGCGGTGTCGCAGGCGGTGAACGCCCTCTTCTCCTATTCCTACGCGGATCCGGCCAGGAGCGAGGACGCCGCGAAGCGGCTGCTGGTCGGCGCGGCGGTGCAGCAGTACGCGGGGATGCTGGCGGAGGTCCGGGCCCGGGGCCCGCAGCAGAAGCTCGTCCTCACCACCACGGTGACCGGCGGCGGCGTGGTGCTGATCGAGGGGGACCGCGCGCGGGTGCTGGTCTTCGCGGACCAGCGCAGTACGAGCACCGCGCAGAGCGCCGCGGCGGGGGACGGCACCTTCGCGGCCGCGATGTTCGCGGTGGACGCGGTGCGCCAGGGCGGGGTGTGGCGGATCGCCGGTATCGACACCTTCGACCGCTGAGCTCCGTCGGTTGCGGGCTCCTGCGCGGTCGGTCGGGAGCGGTGAGTCGGGAGCGGGCGGACGTCCGTGCGGCGTTCGGCGGACGATTTCGACCGTCCCCGGAGCGTCCCAGACGGGGGAAATTCGGACATACCGGGCACCTGTGGGGTGAGGGTCCTCACAGGCTCCCGGGGACTACGGAGTCGGATAGTTGATCGTCCACCCCGTGTTTCCCGGTGTGGCCGTGTCGATCGACCGAGTTGACGAGCCAGAAGGTCGGGGTCCAGGGGTTTAAAGGCTCGACGGGGAATCCGTGCAGGTCAGAGACCTGGAGTGGAATGAACCAATTGTCCTAATTGGGTGGTTTGGGGGAGTCGTGCCGGGGTATTCGTCGGCGCCGGGCCACCCTCGGACCAAGGGGTCGACTACGACCGGGAGTCGTAGCAGGGGGGTCTTGGCGGCCGCCACCGGGCCCGCTAACAATTGCGGAGTCGCCAGAGACCGCAGCACCTGTCCCGCTGCGGATCTCCTTCGCCAGGCTCCGCCCCGTGCGGACGCCCAGCGCCTCGTCCCGACGTACGAGCCCCTGTCCGGCTCTGCGGAACCCGCGGACGAGAGCGCAGCCAACACATTGAGGATCAGCTTCCCCATGCGCATTTTCTCCACCCGCCTTCGTGCCTCGGCCGCCGTGCTCGTCTCCGCCGCCGGTATCGCCGCCCTGGGTAGCGTCGTGGCGCCCACCGTCGCCGGCGCGACCACCCCCGCCTCCTCCGCCAAGGCCCTGGCCGCGCAGATCGTCCCGGCCAACCAGCTGGCGTCCTTCAACCAGATCGTGGCGCACGAGAGCAGCTGGAACGTCACGGCCACCAACGCCTCCTCGGGTGCCTACGGCCTCGTCCAGGCGCTGCCCGGCTCGAAGATGGCGTCCGCCGGCGCCGACTGGAAGACCAACCCGGCCACCCAGATCAAGTGGGGCCTGAACTACATGAACGAGCGTTACGGCAGCCCGAACGCCGCCTGGTCGTTCTGGCAGACCCACCACTGGTACTAAGCCGAACCAGTAGCAGCCCCGCCCCACCAGCCACTACCGCGGCGCCCCCGGCGTCGGACAGGGGCGTCCGGGAGCGAAGGGGAGGGATCCGGTGCGCACGCCGCGTACCGGATCCCTCCGCGAAGCCCCGGACGACTCCGTCCGCCCACCCCTGCTCGCGCACACCCGTGCGGGCGGCGGGGGTCGCCCAGCCCGCCATGCCGCCCCGGTGATCCCGGTGGCGGTGTCGCAGCCGTACGCCCGAGGCCGTCCCCCCAACCACGAGGGGACGGCCTCGGGCGTTTTCACGTTCCCCGGGTGCGCGCCCGGGTGCGCTCCCGGGTGTGCACCGCCGCGGAGTACGGCGACCCGTGGCCCGGCACCCGGCAGCCGCCCCGCCGGCCGGTTCAGCCGCGGAGCTGCCGCTCGCCCGCGGCCGGCCCCCGCTCGGGCCGGGCCCGGTCACCCTCCGGCGCCGGCGTCTCGTTCCGCTCCTGCTCCTCGTCCCACCGCTCGCTCCACGCCTCCTCGTGCTCCGCGCCCCCGGCCCGCGGGTTCCCGCCCTCCGGGACGGGCTGCACGGTGAGGGCCAGCAGCGCGCGGTCGTCCTCGCCCTCGGCGCCGGCCGACCAGCAGTCGGCGTCGGCGCGGACGAAGGCGGCCACCGCCTCGGGGGCCGGCGGGCGACGGCCCCCGAAGCGGTCCGCCAGCCGGTCCCGTACGGGATAGAAGACGCCCGCCGTGTCGCGGGCCTCGCTCACGCCGTCGGTGTAGAGGACGAGCACCTCGCCGGGGAGCAGCGGATGGGTGGTGACCTCGGACGCCACCGGAGCCAGCGACCCGAGGCCGAGCGGCAGGTCGGGGCAGGTTTCGAGCCACCGCGCGCCGTTCGCGCCGACCAGCACCGGGGGCGGATGGCCGCGGTCGACGATCCGCACCTCGTCGGCGCCGGCGGGGAACTCCAGCAGCAGGGCGGTCACGAAGAGCTCCGCGTCGGCCGCGGCGCGCGGTGAGTTGCGGTGGATGCTCAGCTCCAGCCGCTCCGCCAGCCTGCTCAGGTCCACCCACTCGTGGGCGGAGACCCGGAAGCTGCCGAGCACGGCCGAGACGGTCTGCACGGCGTCCAGTCCCTTGCCGCGCACGTCGCCGATGATCACCCGGACGCCGAAGGGCGTCTCGCACAGGTCGTAGAGGTCGCCGCCGACCAGCGTGCCGCCCTCGCCCGCCTCGTAGAATCCCGCCGCCCGTAACGGGCCGACCCGCTCCGGAACCGGGCGCAGCAGGGTGAGCTGGACGGCCTCCGCCACCGAGCGGGCGCGGATCAGGTGCTCCCGGGCCCGGACCCGCTGCCCGGCGAGGAGGACGCTGGCGACGCCGATCAGGGCGGTGGCCAGGTAGAGCGCCACATGGTGCTGCTCGGTGAGGTGGCCGGTGCGCCAGGAGGCCATCCAGAGCTCCAGCAGGAGGCAGGCCGCGCTGATCGCGGCGACCCGGCGGGGGCCGCGGGTGGCAGCCGCCAGCGGTGGTACGCCGATCAACAGGAAGCTCAGCGGTTCGCGGCTCCGGAAGGCCAGGTCCAGCACCACGGAGAGGACCACCAGGAGCACCGGAAGCCACCACGTCCAGGTCCGGACGTCGGGCGGTGGACGCCAGTACGGGAACCGGGGGGTCCGGGCGGTGCCCGCGCCACGGGATTGCGGCATGGATCCCACTCTAGGCACCCCCTGCGCGGTGCGCCGCCGGGCCCGCGCCGCGCTCGGCCGCCGCCGCTCCGCGGGCCCGACCGCCATCGCTCCGCGGGCCCGGGCGGGCCGGGCGGGAGCGGGCCGCTCACGTTCGGTGAGCGGTCGGGTGGCCAGGGTGCACGAAGATCCGCCGGACGGGCGGGTGTGCCAGGCTGGTGGGGTGGGGCGGAGCGGGACCGAGTCTGGAGGTCTGCGATGGCCGTGATCAGGGCGAACGGTGTGGCGCTCTACTACGAGGTGCGGGGCGCCGGGCCGGGTCTGGTACTCGTCCACGGCTCATGGGGGGACGCCGACTGCTGGGAGCGGGTGGCACCCGGCCTGGCCGAGCGGTGCACGGTGGTCTCCTACAACCGGCGGGGGCACAGCCGCAGCGAGGAGGTGCTGACCCAGGGGTCGGTGCACGAGGACGCCGCGGACCTCGCGGCGCTGATCGAGGGCCTCGGCCTGGCACCGGCCTTCGTCTGCGGCACGCTGTACGGCTCGATGGTGGCACTGCGGCTGGCGGCGGCCCGGCCGGGACTGCTGCGCGGCCTCGCGGCGCACGAACCGCCGGCGGTCGGTCTGCTGGCCGCGGACCCGGACCAGCGCCCGCTCGCCGACGCCGCCCTCGACCGGGTCGCGCCGGTACGGGCACTGCTGGAGCGGGGGGAGACCGCGGCGGCGGCCGAACTGTTCGTCGAGACGGTCACCTTCGGCCCCGGCGCCTGGGCCCGGCTGCCCGCGCCGCTGCGCCACACGTACATCCGCAACGCGCCGACCTTCCTGGACGAGCTCCGCGACCCCGACGCCTTCGACCTGGACCTGGCCGCCCTCGGCAACTTCGGCGAGGCGGCGCTGCTCACCCAGGGCGACGACGGCGACCCGGTCTCCACCGCGGTGCTGGACATCATCGACCTCGCGCTGCCGAAGGCCGAGCGGCACCTGTACGAGGGCGCCGGCCGGGAGCCGCACGTGGTGCGGCCGGCCGAGTTCGTGGGGCAGACGCTGCCGTACGCGCTGCGCTAGGCCGTGTCCGACGATTCCCGCCGGGTGCGCGACGCCGGGCATCCCACCTGAACGCACGCCCGAACCGCCCGAGTACGGCCCAGTACGAGGACGATCCGGGCGCACGCCCGGCCGGGCGCCCAACGCCGCGCACTGATCCGACGCGAATCGTCGGACACGGCCCAGGGCCTGCTCGGCGAGATCCGCCGGACAGGCCCTGGGCCGCCGGCCCTGACAGGTGTCAGGTACCGGGGGCGTGGGCGGGCTGGTTCTCTGGTCGTGGGCGCACAGTCCGCGCCCGTGAAGGCATCCCGCCTCCCGTCCGGACCTCGTCCGACGGGACGTCAGCACCTAGGAGAGTCATGTTCGCTGTGCGCAAGCTCGCCCTGGCGGGCGCCGCGGCCGTGCTCGGGGTCACCGCCCTGGGCCTCACCGCGACCTCGGCCGAGGCGGCCGGAGGCTGCTCGGACAACGGCAACGGCACGTACGACTGCCACGTCTGGAAGACCGCCCCCACGTATTGGAGCGGCAACGTCCGGGCCGGCACGCTCAACGCCGGTACCAACTACTTCTACTGCCAGGCCGTCGGCGCCGAGATGTCGGACGGCGCGTACCACAACAAGTGGTACGCGAAGACGGACGACGACAGCGGGAACCGCGGGGTCTGGGTGAACGTGATCTACCTCTCCGGCGGCGGCAACGACGAGCCCGTCCCCGGGCTCCCCTGGTGCTGAACGAGGCTTTCTGCACTCGCTGTTGAGCGCTGTCGTTGCCGTCGTCGAGCACCGGTGCCCCCGTCGTCCCCGTCGTCCGAGGCTGTCGCGAGAGCCGCGGCCGGGGCAGGCGGGGACGCCGGTGTGTGCGGGTCGCCCCCCGGAGCGGTTCGGCGGCGTGCCCGGCCGGCGGTACGGCGGTCAACCGGAGTACTCCGCAAGGTACTTCAGCACCAGGTCGACGTGCGGGCGGACCCTGTCCGGCACCCGGCCGGCGTCCGCGACGGTCTTGTCGCTGGTGCGGTAGCCGGCCACGATCAGGGCTGGCAGGTCCGCGGTCAGGCCCCGGTGCTTGAACTGCTGGTCGAGCCAGCAGACGTAGTTGCCCATGCTCACGATGGCGTCCGGCGCCGACAGGTAGTCCCGGTCGCCGTCGTTGTCGCCGTCCTGGGCCCAGGCGTTGAAGACCGCCGGTGTCCACATCGCGATCCCGTACTCGTTCGTCTGCGGCCGGGCGGCGGCCGGGTCGAAGCCGCTCTCGGCCTTCAGCATGGCGGCCAGCAGCGCCGGCGTCACCTCCGGTTCCGGGCAGCGGCGAGCGGTACTGGTGATCACCTCGCGCAGTTCGACCGGCACGTCGGAGGCCGCCGGAACGGCCCCGGAGGCCGCGGTGCCGGCCGCGCCGACTCCGGCCGCACCGGCTCCCTGCCCACCGACTCCCTGCCCACCGACTCCCCGCCCAGCGACTCCGGGCGCGCCGACTCCGGTGGCCGAGGCGCCCGTCGGAGCGGCGCCGGCCGGTGGCGGGGAGGCGCCCTCGCCGGGCGGCGGCGCGGTCGTGAGAACGGTGCCGGCCACCGCCAGGGTCGCCAGGGTCAGGGCGAGACCGGCCGCCGGTCGCAGGCCGGCGCGCGGTCGGCGGCGCCGGTCCGACGGGGTGGCCGGCCGGGCCGGCTCGCTCACCAGCAGGGCGAGCCGGGCGGCGTCCGGCCGGCCGCCGGAGGTCGGGTCCGCGGTCAGGCAGGCGCTGATCAGGGCGCGCCAGCGCTCGGGCACGCTCGCGTCCAGCCGGAGCGCAGCCGTGCCACGGGCGTACGACTGCGCCGCGAGCGCCCGCGCCCGGGCGGTGGCCCCGGGGAAGGGATGCAGTCCGCCGCTCAGCACCTGGTGGGCGAGGACGCCGAAGGCCCAGACGTCGGCACCGGGCCGGAGCGGGACGCCCCGGCTGCCGGACCGCTGGGTCCACCACTCCGGCGGCACGTGGTCCAGGGAGCCGAGCGGGGGCACGTACGCGTGGGTGCCGTCCAGCTCGGCGGTCAGTCCGAAGTCCGCGAGCCGGACGGAACCGCCGGGCATCAGCAGGACGTTGGCGCCCTTGAGGTCCCCGTGCACCCAGCCGTGCGCGTGCATGTGGGCGAGCGCGGCGGAGATCTCGGCGAGGATGCGTTCGGCGCCGGGCACCGGGGCGTGCGGGGCGGTGGAGTCGAGCAGTTGTTGCAGGCTGCGCTCGGCGCGCTCCATCACCAGGGCGACGGCGCCCCGGAGGGGGCCGTCCTCGGGCCGGTGCAGGGTGGCCGTGCGCAGGGTGCGGACCAGCCCGGGGTGGTCGGCCTGGCGGCTGAACCGCAGCTCGCGTTCGACGAGTTCGGCCATCGTCGCGCGCTGGCCGGGGGACAGCAGGTCGGGCCGCAGGAGCTTCACCGCGACGGGTGCGCCGTCCGCGAGCTCCTCCGCCGCGTACACGCTGCCCCAACTCCCCGACCCGATCAGCCCGGTGATCCGAGCGCCGGCCACCACCCGGCCGACCGGGACGTCAGGCGCGGGCCCTCCGGGGGTGTTCACGGGCGGGCAGCAGGGCGAGATGCTCCTCCCGGACGAGGTCGAACCGCAGGGCCAGGGAGACGAGTTCCTCCCGCTTCCGCCCGGTGCGGCCGGCCGCCGGAGCGCCCCTGCGGCCCGACCCCTCGGCCCGGCCGGCGTCCTCCTCGGTGCGCAGCCGCAGCTTCGCCCCGGCCAGGTAGTCGATGTGGTAGTTCACGGCGGACCTGGTCAGTCCGCGGCAGCCGGGCAGGCCGCGCAGCCGCTCCACCACCTCGGTGGCGCCCGGTACGGCGGTGGCCGCGGACCGCAGGCGCGGCTCGCACAGGGCCAGCAGGACCAGGAAGTACTTGGACGTCGGGTCCAGGGCGAACGGGCTCACGGTGTGCTCACCCGCGCGGTCGGCCGCCGCGGCGTCCAGGTAGGCGTGTTGGGGCGCGAAGACCTTGAAGTGGCTGCCGCCGCGGAGCGAGGGCAGCACCACCCGGGCGAACTCGAAGGGGACGGGGGCGCCGAGCCGGCCGGGGGCGACCTTGAGGTGCTCGCCCGCGCCTTCGAGGTTCTCGACCACGTAGGTGGCGCCGGAGCTGAAGTTGGAGAGCCGCCAGTAGTCCTCGGCGGCGGTGATCTCGCCGGCCCGCCGGGAGACGCCCTGGTCGTCCAGCGGCACCGCGGCGGGGTTGCCGGGCGAGCCGCGGCCGAACTCCGCGCTCTCACCGGGGCCCATCCGCAGCAGGACGGGCCTCGACGGCGGATCGTCGGGTCGGCCCGCGGGCTCGGGCAGTTGCACGATGACCGTGTCCATGGGTTCCCTTCCCGCGGCCTGATCCCGACGCGCCCGGTGCACGGGTGAGCTGTCGTCGGCGGGGTCGCCCGACCCGTCGGGGCCGGCCCTGCCGGACGCGACCCGACGGCCCCCGGCGCCGAGCCGGGGCCGCGAGCCGGCGCCGCGCACGCCGTGGCCCGACGCGACCGGCCGGACTGCGACGTGCACGCAGCATCGTACGCCCTCCGGAGCCGTCCGGTCACAATTGGTCACGAACGCCGCGCGCGGGTCGGCCGGCCCGATGCGGCGATCGGGGAACTCCCGTGCCTGCGTGCGGAGCTGACAGCCTCGCGGCTGTTGACGAGC
Organism: Kitasatospora sp. NPDC057015; assembly: GCF_042673745.1. Classification (NCBI taxonomy): domain Bacteria; kingdom Bacillati; phylum Actinomycetota; class Actinomycetes; order Kitasatosporales; family Streptomycetaceae; genus Kitasatospora; species Kitasatospora sp. NPDC057015. Next base: position 114,702 of record NZ_JBHUSG010000017.1, on the reverse strand, counting down.
GTGCACGGGGCGGCCTCGGTGCGGGAGTTCGGCGCCCGCGGGTGCTGACGCCGTCCGGTGGAACCCGGTCCGGAGCGAGGCCGCCGGATTCGGTGCTGGACAAAGCCGCCGGGGCGGATGAGGCTGGGGGGTCATGGAGTACACCCATCTCGGCCGTACCGGCCTGTCCGTCTCCCGACTCTGCCTGGGCACCATGAACTTCGGGCCCCACACCGAGGAGGCCGACGCCCACCGGATCATGGACGCCGCCCACGAACAGGGCATCAACTTCTTCGACACCGCCAACACCTACGGCGGGCGCGGGACCAGGGGTCGTACCGAGGAGATCATCGGTGCCTGGTTCGCCCAGGGCGGCGGGCGCCGGGAGCGGACCGTCCTCGCCACCAAGCTGTACGGCGAGACCGGGCCCTGGCCCAACGAGGGCAAGCTCTCGGCGCTCAACATCCGCCGCGCGGTGGACGCCAGCCTGCGGCGCCTGCGCACCGACCACATCGACCTCTACCAGATGCACCACATCGACCGGGAGACGCCCTGGGAGGAGATCTGGCAGGCGATGGAGGTGCTCGTCGCCCAGGGCAAGATCGTCTACGTCGGCTCCAGCAACTTCGCCGGCTGGCACATCGCCCAGGCCCAGGAGGCCGCGCGGGCCCGGCACTTCCTCGGCCTGACCAGTGAGCAGTCGCTCTACAACCTGCTGGAGCGCAGCGTGGAGCTGGAGGTCGTCCCGGCCGCCCGGCACTACGGCCTCGGCCTGATCCCCTGGTCGCCGCTGCACGGCGGGCTGCTCGGAGGCGTGCTGCGCAAGGAGCGCGAGGGGGTGCGCCGCGGCGAGGGCCGCGCGGCCGAGGTGCTGGCCGCCAACCGGGACCGGATCGGGGCGTACGAGGACCTCGCCGCCGAGCTCGGGCACGAGCCCGGTGACGTCGCCCTGGCCTGGCTGCTCTCCCGCCCGGTGGTCACCGCTCCGATCATCGGCCCCCGCACGCTCGACCAACTGGAGGCGGCCGTCCGCGCCCTGGACGTCTCGCTGGACCGGAAGACCCTCGACCGGCTGGACGAGATCTTCCCCGGTCACCGCCCCGCCCCGGAGGACTACGCCTGGTAGCGGTGCCGGCCCGGTGTCGCCGGTTCCGGTGCCCGCGGCCCGGTGCCCTGTGGACGGTCCGCCCCGGACCGGCCGGGCCCGGGTCGGGCGGGCGCCCGTCGTCGGCTCCGGCCCCCGGCCCGCCCTCCCGCCGGCCGCGGGCTCGACGGGAAGGGCGGGCCGCCCTGTGGCAGGGTCGGTCCATGACGACCGTCGCGGAGATCATCCACCAGGTGCCGTACTACTCCCAGTGGGAGTCCCCCGAGCTGGTCCGGGAGATCATCGCGGGGCAGCTGAGCGCCGCCGACGACCCCCGGTGGGGGGAGTCCGGTGCCGGGACCCCGGAGGAGTACGAGTTCTGGTCCTGGCGGCTGTGCGGGATGGCCTGCCTACGGATGGCGCTGGACCACTGGTGGGGCCTCGCGCCGCCCTCCATCACCCTTGCGGGTGAATGCGTGGACGCCGGTGCGTACGTGCGCCGCGGCGAGAAGCTGGACGGGCTGATCCACGCGCCGTTCGCCGGGTACGTGGCCCGGCGGTGGGGGCTCGCCGCCGAGTCCCGGCCGGAGCTGGCGGCGGAGGAGATCCCGGCCCTGCTGGCGGCCGGGCGGCTGGTGATGGTCTCGGTCCATCCGGCCGTCCGCACCCTCGGCCCGGAGCCGGCCCGCCGCGGCGGCCACCTGGTGCTGGCCGTCGGCGCGACGGAGCGCGAGCTGGTGATCCACAACCCGTCCGGCTTCGCCGGCGAGTCGCAGGCCTTCGCCCGCGTCCCGTGGGCCGACCTGACCCGCTTCTACTCGGGCCGGGGCATCGTCCTCGGGGCGCCCGGGGCGGCCGTCGGCAGCTGACGGCCGCCGGGCGGGCGCGGCCGGTCAGCGGGTGGGCGTGGTCGGGCGCGGCCGGTCGGCGGGGCCCGGCCACCGGCTCAACCGGCGCTGGCCGGCAGTCCGATCGGGTTGATGGGCGGCAGCGCCGTACGGCACAGCGCCGAGATGGGCTTGAGGTCGTCGACCAGCCGGTCCAGCCCGGAGCGCGGCGAGCCCTCCCAGACCCGGGCCGCGGCGAGGTCGGTGGCGGCCTCCAGGGCCTGGTGCCGGATCCGTCCGCACTCGGTGATGGTGCCCCGGGCGGTGAGCCAGCCCCGTTCGACCAGCCGCTCGGTGGCGGCGTCCCACTCCTCGTCGTTCCAACCCCGGTAGGGCTGGAGATCCTCCCGCTGGACGTCCAGGGCGCAGCGCACCACCAGGGCCTCGCAGCCGTCCAGACCGGCGGCGACCAACGCGGCGACGTGGCCGTCCCCGCGGTGCTCGCGCATCAGCGTGGCCGCCTGCCAGAGCCGGGCGAGCAGGCCCTCGGGGCGGGGCAGTGCCGCGTTGGCGGAGGCCAGCACCCGGCCCGCGCAGTCCAGTCCGGCGGCGGCCTGCTCCAGCCGGACGACCACCCGCTCGATCCGTGCCGGCTCGATGTGTTCCAGCAGCCGCTCCAGCGCAGCCGACGCGCCGGCGGACCGGGCCGCCAGGGCCGCCTCCGGGGTGACCCTGGTCCAGACGTCGGGCAGCGCCCGCTCCACCATGCTGGGGGCGAAACCGAAGAACGCGGCGATCACCGGCGGGGCGTCCACCGCTCCCAACGGAGCCGCCCGCCCCGCGAAGTACCCGCGCCAGCCGCCGCGCAGCCCGGCCGCCTCGTAGGCGGCCCGCCCCTCGGGGGAGAAGTAGGTGACGGCGTGCACGGGCTCGAAGAGCCACCACAACGCGCGGGCGGGATGGACCAGCTCGGCCATCTGGAGACCTTCCTCGGAGGGACGGGGACGGGGGGTGGCGGCGGTCACGATAGCGCGCATCCGGTGTGATGCGGGTCACGGGCCGGTATCGGCGGATGCCGGGGGTCGTCGGGGCGGGGGATGATGTGGCGGAGGTGCCCGCTCCCGGCACCCGGGTCCAGCTGTGAAGGCATCGGAAATGGCGCAGATCAACCCCAGCATCCTGTCGGCCGACTTCGCGCGCCTGGCCCAGGAGGCCGAGGCCGTCCGGGGCGCGGACTGGCTGCACGTCGATGTGATGGACAACCACTTCGTGCCGAACCTGACGCTGGGTGTCCCGGTCGTCGAGTCCCTCGCCCGCGCCACCGACATCCCGCTCGACCTGCACCTGATGATCGAGGACCCGGACCGCTGGGCGCCGCAGTACGTCGAGGCCGGCGCCGGTTCGGTGACCTTCCACGTGGAGGCGGCGGCGGCGCCCGTCCGGCTCGCCCGCGAGATCCGGGCCAAGGGCGCCCGCGCGTCCATGGCGCTCAAGCCCGGCACCCCGATCGAGCCGTACGAGGACCTGCTGCCCGAGCTCGACATGGTGCTGATCATGACGGTCGAGCCCGGCTTCGGCGGCCAGGCCTTCCTGGACATCATGCTGCCCAAGATCCGCCGCACCCGGGAGCTGATCGCCAAGTACGACCTGGACCTCTGGCTCCAGGTCGACGGCGGTGTGGCCGCGACCACCATCGAGCGCTGCGCCGAGGCCGGCGCCGACGTCTTCGTGGCCGGCTCGGCCGTCTACGGCGCCGAGGACCCGGCCGAGGCCGTCCGGGCGCTGCGCGCGCAGGCCGACGGTGCGACCGCCGGCGCCGCCTGGGCCTGCCGGCACTGATCCGCGGCACGGTGTCGCGGTCACACCCCGGGTGGCCGCGGCACGGGGCCGGACGGTTCGCGGTTGTTCTTGAATGGTCGCTCAGGTATGTTCTCCGCATGCCCAGACCGCGAGAGTTCGAACCCGACGCCGTCCTGAACACGGCCATGCTGCGGTTCTGGGAGCGCGGGTACCGGGCGACGTCCGTCGAGGACCTGGTGAAGGCGACCGGGGTCAAGCCCGGCAGCCTCTACAGTGCCTTCCCGGGGGGCAAGCACACCCTGTTCCTGAAGTCGCTGGAGCGCTACTCGCGGCTGGTCGTCCCCGAGAAGCTGGGCGAGCTGGAGGGTCCGGGCGCCTCGGTGGCCGAGATCCGCGGCTACTTCGACGGGCTGGTGCGCGACCTGCTCACCCCCGAGGGCCGGCAGGGCTGCCTGCTCGTCAACACGGCGATCGAGAGCGCCGCCGTGGACGACGAGGCCGCGGCCGTCGTCCGCGGCCACCTGGCCCGCCTCGAACGGTGCATGACCCACGCGCTGGAGAACGCGGCCCGCAGGGGTCAGGTGCGTGACTCGCTCGACTGCGCCGGCAGCGCCAAGCTGCTGGTCGCGACCTGTCAGGGGCTGATGGTCGTCGGGAAGGCGAATCCCGACGGGGCGCTCCTGCGGGCGATCGTCGACAACGCCTTCGCCGCTCTCGCCTGACGGTCGGTCGCGCGCGCCGTCGGGCCGGACGGGCCGTCGGGTCGGACCGGCCACCGGGCAACAGGGCCACCGGGCAACACGGATAGCGGGCCTCGCGGGCCACCGTACGCGGTGGCCCTTTTCCTCGCAGCAATACTTGAATGTACGCTCAAGAATGGAGTCGGGACATGAAGGCCATCGTCATCTCCGCCCACGGCGGCCCCGAGGTACTCACCCACACCGAACTGCCCGACCCGACACCCGCCGACGGCGAGGTGCTGATCCGGGTCAGGGCGTTCGGCCTCAACCACGCCGAGGCGTACATGCGCAGTGGCGCCTGGGGGGAGGTCGCCGCCGTCCCCGGGATCGAGTGCGCCGGGGAGGTGGAGGCCGACCCGTCCGGTCAACTGCCCTCGGGGACGAGGGTGGTGGCCATCCTCGGTGGCATGGGGCGAACCCGCAACGGAAGCTACGCGGAGCTGGTGACCGTACCGGCGAGCCATGTGGTGGTGGTGCGCTCGTCGCTGGACTGGGCCGATCTCGCGGCGGTGCCCGAGGTGTACGCCACGGCGTGGAGCGGCCTGTTCGGCAACCTCGACCTACGGCCGGACGAGACCGTCCTGGTGCGGGGGGCGACCTCCTCGCTCGGCCAGGCCGCCGTCAACCTGGCCGTCGACCACGGCGCGACCGTGCTCGCCACGACCCGCGACCCTCGCCGAGCCGCCCTGCTGCGGGAACTCGGCGCCGCCGACGTGCTCGTCGACGACGGCGCCCTCGCCGCCCGGGTCTCCGAGCGGGGGATCGGCGTCGACGCGGTGTTCGACGTCGTCGGCAACAGCGTCCTGCGGGACTCGCTGGCCCTGGTCCGGTCGCGCGGCCGGGTCTGCCAACTCGGCTTCCTGGGCGGGTTCGAGCCGGTACGGGACTTCGACCCGATCGCGGACCTCCCCAGCGGGGTCCGGCTGAGCTTCTTCGGCAGCGCCTTCGTCCTGGGCACGCCCGCCTACCCGCTCGGCGACGTGCCGCTGGACGAGATCTACGCCAAGGTCGAGGCCGGGTCCCTCCGGGCCCGTCCCACCCGGGTGTTCCGGTTCGACGAGATCGTCGAAGCCCACCGGACCATGGAGGCCGGCGAAGCCCTCGGCAAGATGGTCGTCACCCTCGACTGAGCGCCGGGCGCCCGGCTCGCCGCACGGGGGCTGCGCGCCGGGCGCGGCGATGGGCGACAGGGCGACCGGCCGCGCCCCCGCCGCCGACCCCTCGGCGGTCGGTGCTTCGCGATCCGCTCCGGCTGACGGATGATCGTAACGACCGCCGGCACGCACCGGCCCCGACCGTACGGTGGACCCGACATGAGCAATCTCGACCTCAGGCCGACCCCGACCCGCTGCGGCGGCGAAGCCAGCAGCGGGCCGGTCAGGGACTTGCTGACCGGCCGCCAGGTCCGGCTCGGCGAGAGCACCGAGGTGCGCCGGCTACTGCCCAACCTCGGGCGGCGGATGGTCGGCGCCTGGTGCTTCGTCGACCACTACGGCCCGGACGACATCGCCGACGAGCCCGGCATGCAGGTGCCCCCGCACCCGCACATGGGCCTGCAGACCGTCAGCTGGCTGCACGAGGGCGAGGTGCTGCACCGCGACAGCCTGGGCAGCCTGCAGACCGTCCGCCCGTACGAGCTGGGCCTGATGACCTCCGGCCGGGCCATCTCGCACTCCGAGGAGTCCCCGCGCGAGCACGCCCGACTGCTGCACGGCGCCCAGCTCTGGGTCGCCCTGCCCGACGCCCACCGGCACACCGCCCCCGCCTTCGAACACCACGCCGATCTCCCGGAGATCACCGCGGCCGGACTCCGGAGCACCGTGATCATGGGCACCCTGGACGGCGCCACCTCACCCGGCACCACCCACACCCCGCTCGTCGGTGCGGACCTCGCCCTCACCGAGGGCGCCGAGCTGCGCCTCCCGCTGGAGCCGGAGTTCGAGTACGCGGTGCTGGCGATGAGCGGCAGCGTCGACGTGGACGGCGTCCGGGTCGAACCCGGCTCGATCCTCTACCTGGGCTGCGGCCGGCGCGAACTGCCCTTGCTGGCACGGACGGACAGCGCGGTCCTGCTCCTCGGCGGCGAGCCCTTCGAGGAGGAGATCGTGATGTGGTGGAACTTCATCGGCCGATCCGGTGAGGAGATCGCCCGGGCGCGCGAGGACTGGACGTCGGGCCCCCGCTTCGGCGAGGTCCACGGCTACGACGGCGCCCGGCTGCGGGCACCGGAACTTCCGCCGGTGCCCCTCAAGCCGCGGGGCCGGGCACGCTGACCTGCGGCGACGTGCCGGGGGACGCCGAGGGCGCGACCGAGCCGTTCGTGAACGCGAGGAGGCGGGTGCGCGGTCCGCCGGTGCATGGGCGCTCAGGCGCTCAGGAAGCCGGCGTCCGTGAGCACCTTCTGACCGTCGGGGGATTCCACCAGGGCGACGAAGGCCTGGGCGCCGGCGCTGTTGGGGGCGTGGGTGAGGGTGGCGATCGGGTAGTCGTTGATGGCGGAGGCGGCTTCGGGGAACGGCACGCCGTCGACCTTGCCGGCCGCCGACTTCACGTCGGTCTGGTAGACGAGGGAGGCGTCCGCCTCCTGGAGTTCGACCTTGGTCAGCGCGGCCTTGACGTCCTGTTCGTAGCTGACCGGGGTGAGCTGGACGTTCCCCGCCGCGAGCGCCTTCTGGGCGGCGGCCCCGCAGGGGACCTCCTTGGCGCACAGGACGACCTTGAGGCCGGGCTGGGCGAGGTCCTGGAGGGAGGCGATGTGGTGGGGGTTGCCCGGTACGGTGGCGATCTCCAGCTGGTTGCGGACGAAGGTCGTCGGGGTGCCCGCGTCGCCCTGGTCCGTGACGGTCTTCATGGTGGTCGGGCTGGCGGCGGCGAAGACGTCGGCCGGGGCGCCCGCGACGATGCTCGCGGCGAGGGCGTCGCTGCCGGCGAAGTTGAAGACCACCTTGGTCCCGGGGTGTGCCGCCTCGAACCGGCCGCCGAGCGTGGTGAACGCCTCCTTGAGCGAGGCGGCGGCGAACACCGTCACCGTTCCGCTGACCGTCGAGGAGGCGGAGGACGCGGAGGACGTGGAGGCCCCGGAGGAGGCCGAGCCGGTCGAGCCCGCGCCGGCGGAACCCGAGGAGGAGTCGGAGGAGCAGCCGCTCAGGGCCAGCAGGACGGCGGTGCAGCAGCCTGCCAGGCCCAGGGCGCGGCGGCGGACGGCACGGGACTTCACGATGGTCTCCCTGTCTGCCGCGCGCGGTACGCGGTGCGCGCTGCGATGGTCGCGGATGCCCGGCGCGGCGGCCGGGTGCCGGCGCCGGCCGGGGTGCCATGCGCGGGCCGGGTCGCCTGTTCGACGCCGAGCATAGGTCGCAGATGCCAGGAGATCGGGGAGGTATGCCTTGCATTCGCCCTATTGCACGAGCGGTGGCCGGCTCACCGGGGGAGTGCCGCGCCCTGCTGGACGGCGTGGCCGTACTCGGCCGCCAGGGCGTCCAGGTCCGGCTCGCCGAACTCGGTGACCAGCGCGTCGAAGGCCGTGACCTTGTCCGCTCCGAACTGCGCCACCCGGCCGGCGTACGCCGCCGCGTCGAGGAACCGCGGCGGGGTGCTCTTCGAGTGGAACTTGTCCGCGTACATCACCAGGCGCTCCTCGGCGCTCCCGGCCAGGTAGTCGGCGACGGGGATGGGCAGCCGCTGGTCCTCCACGTCCCGGCGGGTCAGCCCGACACCGGTGTGGCAGGAGGCGAACCGGCAGAGGTACTCGGGCAGGCCCTCGGCGCGGAGGATCTCGTGGCCCAGCACGCCGTGGCGGATGTACGCGCCGCCGCCGACCCGGTAGACGCCGATGTCGTGGAGCAGGGCGCCGATCTCCACGAGCTCGACGTCCAGGCGCTGCCCGACGCGCTCGGCGAGGGAGACGGCGATCCGCGCCACGATCTCGCAGTGCGTGAGCACCAGGGTGAGGTCCTCGTGGCTGGGGGCGTACCTCTCGTGCAGGGCGCGCACGCTGCGGATGCTGGGAAGAGTCACCGGCGCAGCCTAGCAACGGTCCGAGACGGGCACGTCGGGCCCGACCGCCGACCTGGCACGCCGGGCCCGACCGCCGGACCGGGCACGTCGGGCCCGGTGGGGTGGTGCGGCGGTCGGGCGGTGGCCGCAGTGGCGGCGGCGCCCCCGCCGGGACGCCGCCGCCCTGCCGGGCGGGTCAGCGCTTGGTGCCGTCCACGATCACCGGGGCGCCGCCGGAGCCCGAGCCGCACGGGCTGGCGTAGACCGGGTTCTTCTCGGCGGCGGCCCTGAAGGCGTCGTAGCACTGGCTCTGCAGGATCCGGTCGGTGAGGGAGTTGGCGATCACCGTGTTGGCCGCGGCCGTGCTCTCCGCCTCGATCCGGCGCTTCTCCGCCTCCGCCTTGGCGGTCAGCACCGCCGCGGCGGCCTGCTGGGTGGCCTGGTCCTGCTGGATCTTCTGGTCGATGGCCTTCTGGAGTACCTCGCTCGGCTTGACGTTGCGCAGGTTGACGCTGTTCACGATGATTCCGCGCGGGGACAGCCGGTCGGTGATCAGCCGCTCCATCTCCGCGCTGATCGCCTCGCGCTGCGAGGCGTAGCCCTCGACGCTGGTGTGCTTGGCGAAGACGTTGCGGACGATCTCCCGGGTGTCCGGGTAGACCAGCCGCTGCTGGACGTTGGCCGCGTTGCCGGAGAGCTTGTACAGCGCGAGGGTGTGGTCCGGGTCGATCGCCCACTTCACGGTGAGGTCGACGTAGAGCACCCCGCCCTCGGAGGAGCGGACCTCGACCGTGTCGTCCCCGGTGAGGTTGAGGTCCGACGGCCGGGTGGAGAAGGTCGTCACCTCGGTCAGCGGCGACTTGAGGTGCAGCCCGGGCTGCCAGGTGCCGCCCACCGACCCGAGCGAGGTGGGCACCCCCACCTCGTACGGCTCGACGATGTAGGTGAAGGAGCTCAGCGTGAGCAGCAGTCCCACGGCGCCGACGAGCAGGCCGGTGAGCGTGGCGAAGCGGAAGTCGACGATCGAGCGCCGCTTGAGCACGAGCAGGACGACGGCGGCGATCAGGAGCAGGACGGAGAAGTAGAACACGACGCATCCCCCCGGACGGTGGTGCCCGGCAGGTGTGCGGGGCATCACGGTGATGCCCCGTCAGTCCCGGGTGAATCTCCTCCCCGGGAGGTCCGTCGACGATCCGCCGCCGGCGGCGGGCTCCTCCGGGCGGGTGGTCCGGCGGCGCGCCGGGCGGTGGGCGGAGCCCGGGGCCCCGGCCTGCCGCCGCATACGCTCGCCGGTGTGTTCAACGTGCCCCAGGTGCTGAAGCGCCTCGTGATCGGCAGGGCGATGCGCAGTGAGGAGCTCGGCGAGACCCTGCTCCCGAAACGCCTGGCGCTGCCGATCTTCGCGTCCGACCCGCTCTCGTCGGTGGCGTACGCCACCCAGGAGATCCTGCTGGTGCTCACCGTCGGCGGCACGGCCTTCCTGTACCTCACCCCGTGGATCGCCGCGTGCGTGGTGGCCCTGATGGTCGTGGTGGTGGCCTCGTACCGGCAGGTCGTGTACGCCTACCCGAGCGGGGGCGGCTCGTACGAGGTGGTGTCGAGCAACCTCGGGCCGAACGCGGGACTGGTGGTGGCGGCGTCGCTGCTGGTCGACTACGTGATGACGGTGGCGGTGTCGGTGGCCTCGGGCGTCGCCAACGTCATCTCGGCGCTGCCCGGTCTGGCGGACTACCGGGTCGGCATGGCGGTGGGGTTCGTGGTGCTGCTCGCGGCGATCAACCTGCGCGGTGTCCGGGAGTCCGGCAACGCGTTCGCCGCGCCGACGTACCTTTTCATCGGGGCGATGCTGCTGATGATCGTCACCGGCCTGGTCCGGGTGGCCCTCGGCGACCCGCCGGTGGCCTCCAGCGCCGGGTACGGCATCGTTCCGGTGCCGGGGAAGGACTCCCTCGCGGGGCTCGGCCTGCTGCTGCTCGCCCTGCGGGCCTTCGCCTCCGGCTGTACGGCGCTGACCGGTGTGGAGGCCATCTCGAACGGCGTGCCCGCCTTCCGGCGACCGAAGTCCAGGAACGCCGCGACCACGATGGCGGCGATGGGGATCATCGCCGTCGTCATGTTCGCCGGCGTCACCGCCCTGGCCCTCGTCTCGGACGTGCACATCACCGAGGACGGCTGCCGGCTGACCGGCTACCCCGACTGCGCGAGCGCCCCGCAGCAGACGGTGATCGCGCAGTTGGCGGCCTCGGTGTTCGGCGGCGACCACAGCGTGCTGTTCTACCTCGTCCAGGCCGCGACGGCGCTGGTGCTGATCCTGGCCGCCAACACCGCCTTCAACGGGTTCCCGCTGCTCGCCTCGATCCTGGCCGAGCACCGCTACCTGCCCCGCCAACTGCACACCCGCGGTGACCGGTTGGCGTTCTCCAACGGCATCATCGCGCTCGCGGTGGTGGCCGCCGCCCTGCTCTGGCTGTACGACGCCGACGTCACCAGCCTCATCCACCTCTACATCCTGGGCGTCTTCACCTCCTTCACGCTCTCCCAGATCGGGATGGTCCGGCACTGGAACGGCCTGCTGCGCGCGGAGACCCGGCCGGCCGTGCGCGGCGCCGCGCACCGCGCCCGGATCATCAACGGCTTCGGCGCGCTCACCACCGCCCTGGTGCTGGTCATCGTGCTGCTCACCAAGTTCACCCAGGGCGCCTGGCTCGCCGTGGTCGCCGCGACCCTGCTCTGGTTGATGATGCGCGCGATCCGCCGTCACTACGACGCGGTCGCCGAGGAACTCGCCGTCGAGGACCCGCACGCCGAGACGGTACGTCCCTCCAGGGTGCACGGCATCGTGCTGGTCTCCAGGGTGCACAAGCCCACCCTGCGCGCCCTCGGCTACGCCCAGGCGTTCCGGCCCGACTCGCTGGAGGCCCTCAGCGTCGCCGTGGAGAGGGAGGCCACCGACGCGCTGCGGGAGGACTGGGCCGCCTTCGAGATCCCGGTGCCGTTGAAGGTCCTCGACTCCCCGTTCCGGGAGATCACCAGGCCCGTCGTCGGCTACGTCCGCGAACAGCGCCGCGCCCACCCGCACGAGGCCGTCGCGGTGTTCATCCCCGAGTACGTGGTCGGGCACTGGTGGGAGCAACTGCTGCACAACCAGTCCGCGCTGTGGCTCAAGAGCAGGCTGCTGTTCACCCCCGGCGTCATGGTCATCAGCGTGCCCTGGCAGCTCTCGTCCTCCGGCCGCGCCGACCACCCCAGCCGCCGCGCCCCCGGCGCCGTCCGCCGCGGCGAACCCGCCGGCGACACCGACCGCACCCCGAGGTCCGGCCGGTAGCGGCCGGCATGTAGCGGGCCGGCCGGTAGCGGATCGGTAGCGGTCCGGCCGGTACGGGAGCGGCGTTCAGCGCGGGCGAACCCCCTCGATCGCGAGGGTGACGAGCTGGTCGGCCTCGGCCGCCCCGCCGGGTTCCTGCTCGGTGGCGAGTGCGATGGCGCCGACGAGCCTGAGCAGCTGTGTGACGGTGACCTCGGGGCGTACGGCGTGCGCCTGCCGGGCGCGCGCGAGGAGTTCGGCGCCGGCATCGACGATCATCGCGTGGCAGGTGTGTCCGAGGGCCGGGTCGCCGTCACGGGCGCCGCCCATGAGGGACGTCCCCAGGCCCCGGTTGGCCACGGCGTGCGCGCCGACGGCGCGGAGCCAGGTGGTGAGTGCGTTCCCCGGGTCGGGGTCGGCGAGCAGGTCGTGCGCCGTGGCGCAGAGGGCTTCCACCCGGCTCCGGAAGACGGCCTCCAGGAGCACCTGCCGGGAGGGGAAGTGCCGGTGCAGGGTGGCCGAGCCGACCCCGGCCCGGCGGGCGATCTCCTCCAGGGAGGCCTCGGCCCCCTGGTCGGCGACGACGCTCCCGGCCGCCGCCAAGATCCGTTCCCGGTTGCGGCGTGCGTCGGCGCGCATCGGCGGCGTGGAGGTGGTCTCCCTGGGCACGGGGGCTCCTGACGGGTTGCTAACCGGGGTGGCCCTCCATATGCTAGCCCGCGGTAACCGGAGGGCCACCCCGTTTGTGCGCTGCGGCCCGGCCGGCCGGCCGGAACGGGAACGGTGAGAACGGGAACGGCAGGAACGAACAGGGGGAGGGCTGGTGGAAGCGACACTCGTGGACGTGACCGGAGGGGACGTGCTCGCGATCGGGTCGACCGATCCGCGACGCGGTGCGGCGGCGCCGGTGACAGGCGGGTCGAGGTCGGCCCGCCGCACCGCAGGGCGGACCGCAGAGCGCACCGCAGGGCGGACCGCATGAGCGCCGGCGGGCCTGCCGGTACGAGTGCCGGCAGGCCGGACCTCGGACGGATCGGCATCTGGGCCGGCGACCTCGACAACCTTCCCGCGGCCGGCGTTCGTACGGCCGCGGCTGCGATCGAGGACCTCGGCTACGGCACCCTGTGGTACCCGGAGACGACCGGGCGGGAGGCCGTGGCGCAGGCCGCGATCCTGCTGTCGGCCACCGGGCGGGTCACCGTGGCCGCGGGCATGGCCGACATCCACGCCCGTGACGCGGTGACGACCGCGGCCGCCCAGCGCACCCTGGAGGAGGCGTTCCCCGGGCGGTTCCTGCTCGGGCTGTGGGAGGGGCACCCCAGCCTCTCCCGGGACGTCCGCGGCCACCCCTTCGGCCCCGCACCGGCGGCGATGCGCTCCTACCTCGACGCCCTCGACGCCGCTCCCTTCGGGCCGCCCACCGGCACGGCCGCGCCGCACCGCGTGCTCGCGGCGCTGGAGCCGGCCGTGCTCGCGCTCGCGGCCGAACGCGCCTGGGGTGCGAACGTGTTGGGCATGCCGGTCGAGTACACCCGCACCGCCAGGGCCGTCCTCGGCCCCGACGCGCTGCTGGCGGTCACCCAACTCTGCGTGCTGGGCGCCGGCCGCTCCCGGACGGCGGAAGCGGCCCGAACGGTGGCCGCGGCGGCCCTGCCCAACCGCCGTACGCTGCTGGCGGACCTGGGCCACCGCGACCCGGACGCGCTCGGCGACCGGCTCGTGGACGCGGTCGTCGCGCACGGCCGTGCCGGGGACGTCGCCGGCCGCGTCCGGGACCACCTGGAGGCCGGGGCCGACCACGTCAGCCTCCACCTGATCACCGCGGCGCCCCGAACGCCGCCCCTCGCGCAGTGGGAGGAGCTCGCGACGCACCTGCTGCCCTGATCCCGCCCGCGGTGGACCGCCGGCCCGCCCGGCCCGGCCCCACCGCGGGCTGCCGGGGCCGGTCCTGTTCCCGCTCGCGGCCAGCGCGCGTCGTCGGTGTCGTCCGTGTCGTCCGTGTCGTCCGTGTCGCCGAGGACGGCCGAGAGCTCGACGCTCGCGTCGGCCCGGGGGACGGCGAGCGCTACCGGGCCGTCCCAGTCGCGGTAGGTGTACTCGTACGGTCCGTCGTCCCGGCCGGCGCGGCAGCGGGTGATGCGCGGGGTGACGGTGCCGCTGACCAGCTGGCCCATCACCTGCGACCGGATGTCGGCGGTGACGGACCGGGCCGCCCCGCCGTGGCGTCAGACCGGCTCCGGTCGGGGGTGGTTCGCCCGAGCCGAAGCGTTCCCACTGAATTTGAACGTGTTCCATATGGCGTGAGGGTGCCGGCTGGCCCCCGGATCGGACGAGGACCGGACCGCCCGGGTAGCGTGGCCCGGGCGACGGCGCCCGCCGCTTCGGGCCGACGGCCCGCACCGGCCGCGCGGCCGGCGCCACCGCGGAACCCGGCACCCATGGAGAGACCGAGATGAGCTTTCGCTGCGCCGTGCTCGACGACTTCCAGTCCGTCGCGACCACCGTCGCCGACTGGTCGCCCCTGGCCGGTGCGGTCGAGGTGGTGAGCTTTCCCCGACACTTCGGCACGGAGGGCGAACTCGTGGCCGCGCTCGCCGACTTCGACATCGTGGTCACCCTGCGCGAACGCGTGGCCTTCCCCGCGGGGGTGTTCGCCCGGCTGCCCCGGCTGCGGCTGCTGATCGCCTCCGGCATGCGCAACTCCGTCATCGACCTCGCCGCCGCCGAGCGCCACGGTGTCACCGTCTGCGGCACCGAGAGCTCCTCCGTCCCCCCGGTGGAGCACACCTGGGCCCTGCTGCTCGGCCTCGCGCGGGGCATCGTGCCCGAGGCCGACGCCCTGCGGGCGGGCGGTCCCTGGCAGTCGACCCTCGGGGTGGACCTGCACGGGCGCCGCCTCGGGCTGCTCGGTCTCGGCAGGATCGGCAGCCAGGTGGCCCGGATCGGTGCGGCCTTCGGCATGGAGGTGGTGGCCTGGAGCCAGAACCTCACCGAGGAGCGCGCCCGGGCGGCGGGCGCCGCTCTCGCCGCCTCCAAGGAGGACCTCCTGGCGACCAGCGACTTCGTCTCGCTCCACCTGGTGCTGAGCGAGCGCACCCGCGGCCTGGTCGGCGCCGCCGAGCTCGCCCTGATGCGGCCCACCGGCTACCTGGTCAACACCTCCCGGGCGGCCCTGGTGGACCAGGACGCGCTGCTCGCGGCCCTGCACGCGGGGACCATCGCCGGGGCGGCCGTCGACGTCTTCGACATCGAGCCGCTCCCGGCCGGCCACCCGATGCGCACCGCGCCGCGGCTGCTGGCGACCCCGCACCTCGGCTACGTCACGGAGGCCAACTACCGGACGTACTACGGGCAGGCCGTCGAGGGTGTCCAGGCCTTCCTGGCGGGTTCGCCGGTCCGCCGGCTCGGCTGACCCGCCGGCGACCGTCCGTCCCCCGACTCGGGGTGGGGCCCCGCCGGGGGCGTGTCGCGGCGGTCGCGGACCGCCTGCCACAGTAGGAGCGGCAACGGGAACGGAAAGTGCAGGAGGACCGGTCGGCGTGTTCGTGAAGATCTGTGGCCTGAGTACCGCCGAGGACGTCCGGGCGGCGGTGGGTGCCGGCGCCGACGCCGTCGGCTTCGTCCTCACCGAGAGCCCGCGCCGGGTGAGCACCGCCCGGGCCCGCGAGCTGGTCGAGGCCGTGCCCGAGGGGGTGCTCACGCTGGCGGTCTTCCGCGACGAGCCGCTGGAGCAGGTCCGGCGGGACGCGCTGGCGGCCGGTGTCGGCGCCGTCCAGCTGCACGGCGACCACCCCGCCTCGGCCTTCGCCGACCTGCGGGACCTCGGGCTGACGCTGGTCCGCGCGACCTCCGCGGCCTCCGCCGCCGGGGCCGACTGCGGCGACTTCGGCGAGGACCTGCTGCTGCTCGACTCGCCGGTGCCGGGCTCGGGCGAGAGCTGGGACTGGTCGGCCCTGGGTGAGGCCCCGCCCGCCGGCCGGTGGATGCTGGCCGGCGGCCTGGCACCGGAGAACGTGGCTGACGCGGTCGCGCTGGCCCGCCCGTGGGGTGTGGACGTGTCGAGCGGCGTCGAGGTCCGGCGCGGGGTCAAGAGCCCCGAGCTGATCGAGGAGTTCCTCCGCCGGGTGCGGGCCGCCGGCTGAATCGGTAGGGCCCGACGCGGTACGGGTACGCCGGGGCCGGAGCGTCCGGGCGCGGCGGCGACGGCCGACAGCGGCTGCCGCCGGAGCGCCCGGACGGTACTCGGTGCGCGCGGGTCACTCGGCGCGCGGTCGGATCACGGTGTGCGGGCGGGTTACGGCGGGCGGGTGGGCGGGCGGTCAGGCCACGGCGGGCGGCTGCTCCACGCGGACGGCGGCGGTCCGGCCGCGGCGGCCCAGTACGCCGTCCAGGGCCAGGCTGCCCGGGCCGGTCGCCGCGATCAGCAGGAACGTCCAGCAGAACAGCACCGATGCCTCACCGCCGTTCTGGAGCGGCCACAGGGCGTGCTCCTGGTGCACCGAGAAGTACGCGTAGGCCATCGAGCCGGAGCAGAGCAGGGCAGCCGTTCTGGTGCCGAGCCCGACCAGCACCAGCCCGCCGGCGACGAGTTGGATCGCGGCGGCGTACCAGCCGGGCCAGCTCAGGGCGGCCACGGTGCCGCCGCCCTTGGCGCCGCCGAGGATGCCGAAGAGTGAGGCCGCGCCGTGGCAGGCGAAGAGTAAGCCGACGACGATCCGGAAGAGGCCGAGAACGTACGGGCGTGCGGTCTCGACGGCTTCACGCGGGACGAGAGACATGATGCGCTCCTGACAGAAGTGAGATCGGCCAGGCAAGGTTTCCCTAACTTGGGGGGTTGTGCAACCCCGCCTCCGGAGTGTTCACGGCCTCGAAACACGGCTCACCCGGGCGTGGTCGGGTGAGCCGGTCGGCTGACTGTTCGGTCGTCACCACCGTTGCGGCAGTGGGGAGTTCAGGCCCGTGGTTCGCGAGTGGCAGGCGTGGCGGGTGAGGCGGACGCGGCCGGTGGGAGGGTCGTGGCGGGCCCGGGGGACGTCACGGGCCCGTGGGGCGTGACAGGCACGAGAGGCGTGACGGGATAGGCGTACGTGGCGTCCGGGAGGGTCGCCCCGCCGGGCAGCCAGCGGCCGAGCACCAGCGCGGACGGATGGAACAGCGGGCTCGGCAGTTCGTCGAGCGCGAAGCGCTCCCAACCCGCGCAGCTGTGCGGCTCGGTGACCTCCGCGGGGGCGGTGCTCGGCGGCGCCAGCACCGCCGCGGTCAGCCGGGGCCGGCCGAGCTGGTGGTCCAGCAGCACCGCCAGCACCCGCATGGCGCCGGCCGGGAGCACGATGCCGGTCTCCTCGGCCAGCTCCCGGGCGGCGGCCTGCTCGAAGGACTCGCCCGGGTGGTCCACCTTGCCGCCGGGCAGGCCCCAGGACGGCTGCTCGCCCGCCGTGATGCGGCGCCCGAGCAGCACCCCGCCCGTTCCGGTCGGCACGATCACGCCCACCCCGAGCACCGGTGCCACTGCCATCGGATCCCTCCCGGGAACGGTCGAGCTGAACGGGCCGCCTGCGGGCCGGGTGTCACCAGGTGGACTGGGCGTAGTCCTTGAGGAAGCAGCCGTACAGGTCCTCGCCCAGCTCGCCGCGGACGATCGGGTCGTAGACCCGGGCGGCGCCGTCGACCAGGTCGAGCGGGGCGTGGAAGCCCTCGGCGGCGAGCCGCATCTTGTCCGGGTGCGGGCGCTCGTCGGTGATCCAGCCGGTGTCCACGGCGGTCATCAGGATGCCGTCGGTCTCCAGCATCTCCTTGGCGCTGGTGCGGGTCAGCATGTTCAGCGCGGCCTTGGCCATGTTGGTGTGCGGGTGCCCGGCGCCCTTGTAGCCGCGGCTGAAGACGCCCTCCATCGCGGAGACGTTCACCACGTACTTGCGGCGGGCCGGCGAGGCGGCCATCGCCGGGCGCAGCCGGCTGATCAGGATGAACGGCGCGGTGGAGTTGCAGAGCTGGACCTCCAGCAGCTCCATCGGGCCCACCTCGCTGACGGTCTGGACCCAGCTGTTGGTGGGCGCCAGGTCGGGCACCAGGCCGCCGGCGTCGATCGCCGTGCCGGCCTCGATCCGGGCCGGCGAGGCCGAGCCGGTGACCAGGGCGAGGGAGGTGACGTCCTCGGCGCTCAGCCGCTCGCTGCCGGCGGTGGCCTGCCCGGGCAGGGCGGGCAGGTCCACGCTGCCGCTGCCGAACCGGCCGATGGTGGTGGACTGCGGAAGCTCGCCGAGCGGCAGCGCCGCCGACTCGGCGTTGACCAGCTCGCGGTAGGACTCCGGGGGCCGGCGCACGGTCTGCGCGGCGTTGTTGATCAGGATGTCCAGCGGACCGTCGGCGGCGACCTCGTCAGCCAGCGCCATCACCTGGGCCGGGTCGCGCAGGTCGATCCCGATGATCTTCAGCCGGTGCAGCCACTCCGCGCTGTCCGGCATCGCCTTGAAGCGGCGGATCGCGTCGTTCGGGAAGCGGGTGGTGATGGTGGTGTGGGCGCCGTCGCGCAGCAGCCGCAGCGCGATGTACATCCCGATCTTCGCCCGGCCGCCGGTGAGAAGCGCGCGCTTGCCGCTCAGGTCCGCGTGCGCGTCCCGGCGGCTGTGGTTGAGCTTCGCGCAGGACTGGCAGAGCTGGTGGTAGAACGCGTCCACCTCGACGTACCGCTGCTTGCAGGTGTAGCAGGAGCGCGGACGCTCCAGGACGCCGGCGATCTCGGTGGTGGTGACGGTGGTCAGGCCGAAGGCGCCGGCCGTCTCGTCGTCGATCCGCCCGGGTGCGCCGGTCGCGGTGGCGGCGGTCACGGCGCGGTCGTTGGCCGTCTTGCGGGCCCGCATCTCCTGGCGGCGGCGCTGCTTGAGCGTGCGGAAGACGCCGCCCACGGCCTGGCGCACGGTGATCGCGTCGGGGTGGTCGACGTCCAGTCGGTCGAGCTCGGCGAGCACGTCGAGGCAGAGCGCGAGCCGTTCGGGGTCGATGCCCGGACCGTACTCGACCGCCTCCGGGGTCGTCCCGGTGTCCTGGATGTCCTCGACCGCCGTCATGCCCGTCACTGCTTCCTTGCTCGCTTTCCCCGCCCGTTACCGGGCGGAGTCTACTGGGCCGGGCCACGTCGGGGCGAAACCGTTGCGATCATCAGCTCGTCGGTACGGCACGGCAGGGGCCGGCCCCCGGGCGACGGCACGGGGCCCGACCGGCCGGTCCGGGCGGCCCGCGCGCGCCGGGTGACGCGGATCACGGCCGAGGCCGACTCGCCGCTCCGCCCGTCCGGAGCCATTCCGGAGCCATTCCGGAGCCCGTGCGGCCGGCCGTGGCGGGCCCGCCGGCGAGGTCCGTGCCGCGGACCGGTCGGCCGCCGATGGCCGTCCTCGCCGCAGGCGGCAGCCCATAGAATGACGCCGATCTTGACAGGGGGGATTCGCATGAAGACCGTCGACAGCTGGCTGCCGACCCTTCCGGCCGGACGGCAACCCGCCGGGCGGGCCTTGCTCAGCTGGGCGGAGGACCCTCGGGCGCCGCGGTTGTGCCGGGTGTCGGGCAGCGCCGGTACCGGCAAGACGTACCTGGTCGGCTGGTTGGCGACGGCTCTCGCCTCGCCGAGCGCACCGACCACCCGCCTTCCCGCCCTCGCCCTGTCGACGGCGGGGCTGACCGGGCGCGGCGCGGTCTGGTCGCTCGCCCGGCTCCTGGGAGTCGCGGCCCGTACCGCCGCGGAGCTGCGGGCGGAGGCGGGCCGGGACGACCGGCCGGTCCTGCTGCTGGTCCGGGACCTCAACCGCGCGGCCGAGCCGCGCGAGGTCGCGGACCTGCTGGCCGGCCTGTTGGACCTGCCGCGGATCCGGATGGTGGCCGAGCTGGCCGAGGGCACGGTGGAGGCGGCTGCCTTCGCGTCGTTCCCGAGCCCGGCGGTGCTGGACCTCGACCAGCCGGGGTGGACCGACGGCGCCCGCTTCACCCGCTGGTACGGCCAGTTGGGCGCGCGCTCCCCGTTCGAGGCGGAGACGGTCCTTGCGAACCCGCGCCTGGCCCGCCTCGCCGCGCGGATTCCCGCCGGGACGGACACCTCGGGCGGCGTCGCCGCCGCCTGGTGGGCGGCGCTGCCGCCGGACCTGCGCCCCGCGCTGCGGGCACTCGCGGCAGCGGGTCGGCCACTGACCCGCCGGGAGTGGGCCGGGTACGCGGAGCCCGGGACGGTCGGCCGGGCGGCGGAGGTGCTCGCGGCGGACTCCGCCACCGAGGACACCTGGTGGCTGCCGGCCGGCCCGCTCCGTGACGCGGTGACGGCCGGATCGACGGCCGCGGACCAGGCCGGCCTGGTCCGCGCCCTGGCCGCCACCGTGCCGCGGACCGCCGACGGGGGCCCCGACCTGCCGGCGGCCGAGCCCGGCCACCTCGGTCTGATCCTCGACCACGCCGTCCGGTCCGGCAGCGCCGCCGCGCTCCTGGACGACCCGCGCTTCCTCGCGCACGCCGATCCGGTCGCCGTCACCGCAGCCTTCGCCGCGCTCCCGGACAGCCGCTTCGCGACCGTCTGGAACGCCGCCGGGCCGGCGCTGGTCGGCGCACCGTCCGGTGCGGAGCGCGCCGCCGTGCTGCGTGCCCGGCTGCTGGGACACGACCCCGCTGCCGCGGCCGCCCTGGACGGATCCGGTGCCTGGCGGGCCGAATGGGCCGTGTGGTCGGCCGCGTCCGAGCCCCGGCTGGCCGCGGCGGCGCTCACCCGGGGTCCGTACGCCGGGTACGTGCTGACGGTCGACGAGGGCGGTCGGCTTCGCGCGGTCGCCTCGGCGACCGGGCAGCTCTCCGAGGTGGCGGCGCACCCGGCTCCCACCCCGCTGCTCTCGCTGGCCGCGCTGCCGGACGGCGCGGTGGTGGCCCTGGACCCGACGGGCCGGACCCGGCTGCTGGCGGGCTCCTCCCTGCCGGAGCCGGTGGATCCCGCGGCGCTCGACGGCGCCCGGCCGACCGCCCTCGGCGGCCTCGCCGGCAGCGTGGGGGACAGCGCGGGCCGGGTGCACTGCCTGCCCGCCACCGCGGTCGAGCACCTCCACGACGGCCCGGTCACCGCGCTGGACGGCGTCCCGCTGGCCCGGTCCGGCCGGCCGTTGCTGGTCAGCGGTGGGCAGGACGGAACCGTGCGGGCCTGGAGGCCCGGCACCACGCCGATGCCCGCGCCGGTCGACCGACGGAGCTGCCCCGTTGCGGCAGTCGCCGTCGGCCGCGGGCCGCGCGGCCTGCTCGTCGCCGCGGCCTGGACGGACGGCCTGGTCCGGGTCCGGCTCCTGGACGGCGACGACGTCGTCGACCTGCGCCCCGGCGGTCCGGTCCGCTCCGTGCTGATCGACGACGCCGGCCGGGTGGTGGTGGTCCTGGCGGACGGTGTGATCGGGGTGGCCCTCGGCGACCTCCCCAGCCCGCCGCGCGACGTGTCCTCGGTCGCCGGCTTCTACTTCTCCACCGAGCCGCCCTCCGTCGAGGAGGTGGTGAGCGTGCGGGGCGGGCCGGCGCTGCCCGACGCCGTCCGGGAGGAGGCCCGGCGCCGGCCCGGTCAGTGGCTGTTCGCGGTGGACCCCGCCTTCGACGCGACCGGTTCCGTCCCCCCGCACGGGATCGTCGGCGGCTGGCAGATCGATCACCAGGGCGTCGTCGCCCGGTTCATCGCCAACCCCGCCCACCGTCCCGCCGGCGACGCGGCCGGCCCGCCCCGGCCTCCGGCCGAGCGGGCCCTGCGACGGCTGGTGGCGGGGGAGGGCAGCGCGCAGGACCTGCTGGCGGCGCTCCTGGACGCGGAACTGCAGCTGTGCGCGCGGACGGCCGGCTCGACCGAGCTGTTCGTCTCCCCGGGCGTCAGCGGCCGGGACGCCGTGGACGCGTGCACGTCGGCCGGCCTGGTTCCCCGGCACTGGCCGGGCACCGTCGTGATGACCGGCCGCGAACTGGCCGCCGTGGCCGCCGGGCTGGACCTGCGGCTCGACCCGGGCAGCGAGGCGGCGGTGGCCTTCCCGGTCGACCACCTCGTGCCGGGGGACGGGCGGGGCGACGAGCGGTAGGGCTCCCCGCCGTCACGTGCCGCCGACCCGCGAGGTCGGCGGCGCCGGCACCGGTGACTCGGATCCGGGGTGCCGCGCGGCCTCAGCGGCCCCCGCGCACGGGTGGTGCGGAGGGCTGCGAGGGCTTGTCGTCGCCGGCGAGCGTCTTCAGGGCGGCTCGGCTGCCGGCGAGGGCCCGGGAGCCCGGGACGACCCGGTCGGCGTCGGCGCCGCCGTCGTGGTCGGCCAGCTCGGCCAGCGCCTGCGAGGGAGTGAGCCCCCGTGCCTTGGCCTCCCTCAGCCGGAGGGTCCACAGGACGCCCGCGTTGTAGGCCTCGTCGCCGCCGGCGGGCCGGACCTGCCAGCCCGCCGCGTCGTCCGCGTCGCAGGCCCAGAGGTAGCCCAGCAGCTTCTCCCCGTTGGCGACCGCGACGTACTCGACGGCCCGGGACGTGGTCCGGGCGTACTCGGGCGGTCCGCCGTCGGCGACCTTGAACTGCACGTCCTCGTTGAGGCGGTCGCTGGCCCAGCCGTACTCGCGCGAACGCTGTTCGTCACTCATCAGAGCACCTCACCATAGATGTGCCACTGGCCACCACTCTTGACCGCTCGGGTCGCCCGCCACTGCATGTCCCGGCCCAGGAGGAGCTCCCGTTCGCCGGCGCCGTAGGCGCCCACCTTCTCCACCCAGATCGCCGGAGTTCCTTCCGGAACCCGGAGATGCAGGATTGCCGGTTTGCTGTCGAACGCCGCCTCCCCGAGCGACGCGGAGGAGTAGGCATCCTCGTCGAAGACCTTGCCGACCATGTCCTGGGGTTCCATTTTGACGTGCTCCAGGCCCGTTCCACGAGCGACGATGATGTCCTCGGGGATGGGATGGGCCGCCAACGCGCTGTCGAGCTCCTTCACGTGCGCCGCCACCTCGTCGGACAGCGGGCCCTTGGCGCGCAGCTCGCCGTTGATCTCCTGGTAGGAGACGGTGTCCGCCTCGTACTTGCTCGCGCAGGTGTAGTCGCGCAGGGCCGTCTTCTGCTCCGCGGACAGCTCACCGACCTTGTCGTTCCAGTAGTCGGCGCCGTACTGCTTGGCCTCGGCGTTGTCGGCGAACGTCCGGGCGCCACCCGAGATCTCACTCTCGGCGACACGCATCTGCTCGTCCAGCGGCAGCTTCGTGAAGTCGTCGGGGGACATCGGCCCGTCGGGTCCGGGCGAATGGCCGGCCCCGTCGGCGGGCGTGTGGTCGGGCGCGGTGTGGTCACCGGGGGCGTCGTGCCCGGGCCCGGACTCCGCGGGGGTCGCCCCGTCGTGCGCGGGCGGTGCCTCGTGGGCCGCGGCCCCGGGTTGCTCCGCGGGCGGGTGCCCGGCCGCCCCGTCGTCCGCGGGGTGGCCGTGCCCGCCGGGGGCCTCGCCGCCCGGCTCGTGGACCTTCGCGCCCGCTGCGGCCTCGTCGCCGCCGTGGGCGTACGCGGCGAGGTCGCCGTTCCCGTGCTCGGCGGGGTGGAAGGGCTTCGGTTCGGGGGCCGGGGTGTGGACCGGCTCCGGGACACTCTTGGCGGCGCCCGCCGCCTGCTCGGCGCTGGACTCGGGCGGCTTGATGGTCCAGCCGTCGGGGAGGCCGGCGGGGTTCGACGGATTGAACGGCGGGTGGTCGACGACACCGGCCGCGGCCTTCTGCGCCGACTTCTCCGCGGCCTCCACGGCGCCGCGCTCGGCCGCGTTCTCCGCCGCGTGGACGGCCGTCCGCTGGGCCGCCCGCTCGGCCGCGTTGATGGCGACCCGCTCGGCGACGGCGGCCGCCTCGCTGCCACCGCCGGTGCCGAGGCCGGAGATCAGGTTGAAGAAGGCCTTGCCGCCGGCCTCGCCCGGGTCCGAGCCCCAGCCGGAGCCGACCAGGGACTTCGCCAGCTCCATGGGGTGGTTGCCGGTGTACGCCAGCCCGCCCGCGACCGAGTTCAGGTGGTCCAGGTAGAGAGCGGGGTGGGTGAGGTTGTAGGGGTCCATCGGGTTCACCCCGCGGACGAACTTCAGCAGGTCGGCGCCCCCCTTCACGACACCGCCCTCGATGTGCAGGGCGGTGGCGCCGATCATGTCGGGCGCGTCCAGCAGGGCGGTGCCCACCCGGTCCATCAGCCCGGGCGCCTTGGGCGCGGCGCCGGTTGCCGCCCGGATGGCCTTCTCCGCCGCCTGCGCGGCACTCACCCGTTGCTTGCGCGCCTCCAGCAGCAGTTCCGCGGCCTGCTTGCGCCCGGCCGCGCCGGGGTCGTGGAACTCGGCGGGCCTGGTCGGGGGCGTGGGGTTCTGCCCCGCCTGCGCCGCCGTGTTGTAGGCCTTGACCGCCCGGTTGAAGTCGTCCGCCTGACGGTTGTACGCGTTCTGGGCGTCCCGGGTCGCCTGCTCGGACTTCCGGTACGTGTCGATGGCCTGCTGGGCCTGTGCCTGGGCCCAGCTGATGGTGCCGCCCAGCGCGGCCAGCGCCTTTCCGGCGGCTTCGCAGGCGTCCGCGGTGACCCGCCAGGCGACGGGCTGGGTGGAGAACTTCGCCCGGAACGCGTCGGCGGCCTGGCCCTGCCAGTGGGCGGCGTCCATCCGGCTCATGCCCGCGGCGACCTCTTCGAAGGCCAGGTTGAACTTCTGCAGGTGCTGGATGGTCTCGCCGATGGCCTTGACGTCGCCGTGGACGAGCTCCTTCGGATCGTCGCTCTCGCCGAGGTTGAGTTCGCCCACGGCCGCGCCGAGGTCGTCGGCGACGCCGTCGCCCCACTTGTCCACGGTGTGGGCGGCGTCGTGCATCCCGACGAAGTCGAGGGCGTCGCCGACCGCGTGCGCGTGCAGGTTGACGAAGTCGCCGGCGAAGCTCTTGACGCCCCCGAGGAAGCCGCCCATCAGTGGCCGCCCGACTGCTGGCGGTAGGCCTCGTACTGCTTGTTGATCGCGTCGGACTCCGCCCGGAGCTTCGCCGCCTGCTCCTTGTTCTTCTGCTCGTCACCCAGCTGGTTGAGCATCGGGTTGGACTCCAGGTAGTCGGCCTCGACGCCCTCCCAGGTCGCGGCGGAGTGCTTCGCCGACTCCTCGAAGGACTTCGCCGAGTAGTCGGCGTTGGTGACCTGGGTGTACGGGTTGTCCGCCCAGGTCTGGCTCCAGGACCGGCCCTCGACCTGGTCCTGCGTCAGGTCGGGATTCCCCATGCCGGCACTGACCACGTCCTTCAGGGCGCCGGAGACGTACTGCTCGTGCTCGTGGTAGATGCCCGCGGAGAGGTCGAGCTTCTCGGCGATCTCGTTGCCCTGCTGGACCAGTCCCCGCACCATCACCGCCCAGCGCTCGCAGAACTCGTCGAAGGCGGACTTGCAGCCGGGGGAGCCGATCTGCACTCCGGTCAGTTCGAGGTCGTCGAAGCCCCGGCCCACCACGGCGCCCTGGACCATGCCGATGGCCTTCAGCTCGCCGATCGCGTCGTTGATGCCCTTCGCCGTCAGCTTCAGGGCCTCGGGGTCCACCTGGAAGTCCGACATCAGCCCTGCCCCCCGTCGACCGCGACGGCGTCCGGCACGATCCCGTGCACCGGCGGGAAGAGCATCGGCTGCGCGCCGCCGACGTCCAGTGCCACCCCGCACGGCCGGCCCACCGCGGGCACCGCCACGTCCAGCAGCCGCGAACCGCGGACCGTCAGGTAGTCCAGCTCGGTGCCCTGATGACCCCGGGCCAGGGCGAACCCGGTCATCGCCGCCTCGGTGCTGAACGCCCAGATCCAGCGGACCCCGCCCTCGTCCCCGGTCCACACCCGGCCGTCGGGGTCCCGGGGCACGAACACGACGCTCGTCCGGAACGCGGCCAGCACGATGGCCGGATCACCAGCGCCGGCATGCAGCATCCGGACTTGATGTGTCAGACCCGCATTCAACACTCGACCTCGACCCCCCGTTGTTCCGTCGAAGGGAGAAGGTACTCGATCACCCGTCGCGGTCGCACGGGAGGAGTCGGCGGCCGGGCGGACTGTGGCGGTTCTACGACACGACGGACGAGTGCCCTGGTGGGGCCGCCGCGCCCGGCCCGCCCGCGGCCGCGCGATCCGGTCGAGCGGACCGTCCGGCGGCGGTCGGCCCGGCCGGTCAGTACTCCCAGGGCCGTTGCTCGCCGGGGTGGACCTCGGCGGCGAAGTCGTCGGCGAGCGCGGCGATCACGGCCCGGCCCTCGATCTCCTTCAGCCAGTGCGCCGGCAGCAGCCCGTCGCCGTACCGGGCGCCCAGCAGGTTGCCGCAGATCGAGCCGGTGGAGTCGCTGTCGCCGGAGTGGTTGACCGCGATCAGGAACGCGGACTCGATAGGGGTGCGCTTCTGCCAGTGGTCGGTGCGGGCCAGGGCCGCGTACACGGCGATGGCCAGGGCCTCCTCGGCGATCCAGCCCCCGCCGAGGCTCTCCACCGTCAGCGGGGAGGCCGGCCCGGCGTGTGCCAGGTCGACGGCCCTGCGCAGGGCGTTGGTCGTCTCCTCGTGGCCGGGGTAGCGGGCGAGCAGCTCCATGCTCTTGAGGACGGCCGCCTCCAGGCCCTCTCCCGTCAGCAGATGACTGATCATCGCGGCCAGGGCGCCCGCCGCGTAGTAGCCGGTCGGGTGGCCGTGGGTGATCTGGGCGCATCTGGCGGCGAGTTCGAAGGAGAGGTGCGGGCTGCCCTCGGCGAAGCCGAAGGGGGCCGAGCGCATCACGGTGCCGCACCCCTTCGAGTCCGGGTTCACCGGGCCCGGGGTGCCGTCGATCGCGCTCCGCGAGTCCGGGACGTGGTTCTGGCGCAGGCCGGAGCGGCAGGCCAGGCCGGGCGCGCGTCGGGCGTAGAGCCAGCGCTCCTCCCGCAGCCGGCCGCTGCGGTGCCGCAGGTCGTACCGGGGCGGCGGCTCCTCGTGGTCCTGGGTGTCCTGCCAGCGCAGGTACGCCTCCTGGACGAGGACGACCTCCGCCCCGCTGATGCCCCGGGACACGGCCCGGGCGTAGCCGCGCAGCCGGCCCTCGGCGGTGAAGAGGGTCAGCTGGGTGTCGTCGCTGATCCGGCCGATCACGCCGTCGCGGTCCGGGACGAGCCCGGTGATGCCGCTCTCCCCGTACCGCGCCTCGATCCCCGGCATGGCGAGTCCCTCGATCGGGAATCCCAGGGCGTCCCCGATGGCCCCGCCGAGCAGACAGCCGCGTACCCGCGCGCGGTAGGCCGTCAGCTGGTCCCATGACAGGTGCTTCACGGCCATCCCCCCTTTGATGATCGATCAGTGGCCATCGTAGGTGGCGGGTCCGTCCGGCCCGTCCCGGGTGGTCAGGGTGCTCCGGGCCCCCGGGCCTGCCGGCGGTAGTGGTCCAGGACGTCCTGGCGCAGCAGGGCGCCGAAGCCCGCCGACTCCAGCCGCAGGCCGAGTTGGGCCTCGCCGATGCCGAGGGCGGCCGCCGTCCGGGCCGGGTGCCAGTCGTGCGCGGCCAGCCGGTCGAGCAGGTGGCCGCGGCGGACCTGCTTCTCCGACAGCCGGAAGGTCTTCAGGTAGGCCGTCCGCCCGGCCTCGTCGGTGATGGTCTCGCCGATGTGGTTCTCCTCCCGCTGCCGGAAGTCGGGCAGGAAGCGGCTGAGCGTGAAGGGCCCCAGCCGGCGGACGGTGCGGAAGGCGTAGGCCGGGCCGAGCAGGCCGGCCGCCATGGTGGAGTCGTGGAAGCCGGCCCACTCCTCCTCCTGGCGCCGCGCCGCCGCCCGCAGGTCGGCGACCGAGCGGATGCCGGGGCCCGCGATCCGGGCGCGGAAGTCGGGCAGCGCCGGCATCAGGGTCGCGTAGTGGTGGACCTGTTCGCCGTAGAGGTCCTGGACGAGGGTGGGGTGCAGGGCCCGGTAGTCCTCGGGGTGCGGGACGACGAAGGCGGCGGCCAGGGCGTCCCCGAGGTACAGCAGCAGGCCGCACTGCCCGGGGTGGATCTCGAACAGCCGCAGCGCGTCCGCCAGGCCGCGGACCTGCGCGCCGGTCCAGGCCTCCTCGGCGCGGGGCGAGAGGCCCTGCCGGACGGCCCGTTGCGACCACTCCTCCCAGAGCACCGACGGGCCGCCGAAGTGCAGGCTGAGGTAGCCCTCCAGGGCGAGGTGCTGGGGCAGGAAGCGCAGCCGGTCGCGCCCCTCGCGCTTGGCGAGCCGGTGGTGCAGGCGCAGCGGCATGCCCGCGGGCGGCGGCTCGGCCCGGGTGTCGTCGGTGAGGTGGGTCCCGTACGCGGCCACCGGGGTGCCGTCGCCGGTCCGGTCGGCGACGAAGGCGTGCGGGAGGTAGGAGTGGTAGGTGGTGCGCCGGTCGACCTGGACGACGCCGTGCTCCTCGCCCAGCGCGCGCCGGTGCAGGCGCAGGCCGGCGACCGGCTCGTCCCGCAGCAGCGGGACGAGCCGGACGGCGCCCCAGAGTTGGGCGGGCCCGGTCCGCAGGCCGGTGAGGTCCGGCGTGGTGGTCGCCCGGGGCGTCATCGGGCGTCCTCGGGGAGGGGCCGGGGGAGCGGCTCGGGCGTGGGGGCCGGGACGGGGACGGGCGGGGCTGCCGGCGCGGGCGGGTCGAGGAAGGCGCGGGTCCGCTCGTCCAGATAGGCCGTCAGTTCGGGCAGGCCGGTGCGCCCCTCGGCGAAGCGGGCGAGCCCGACCAGGGTGGGCAGGTCCTCGGCGTCGCGCAGGCCGGCGGTGGGCACGGTCGGGGCGAGCCGGCGGACGTCGAAGTCCTCGGCGTCGTAGACCGGGTTGAGGTGGACGATGCTGGTCCGGCCGTCGGGGTCGAGCCGGGTGCGCCAGATCCGCAGCACCTCGGCGGCGAGGCCCGGCGGCGCGTTGTCCCAGCCGTCGGAGACGATCAGCAGCCGCTCCGGCGCGGTGTCCAGCGCGTCCACGATCCGCAGGCCGAGCGGGGTCGGCCCGAGCGGGTGGACGAGCAGGGCGTCGGTGCGGCCGGAGGTCCACAGCGGGGTGTACTCGGCGGCGAGCGCCTCCAGCAGGAAGTGGCAGGCCAGCGCGGCCGTCAGCGGGCGGCGGCGCTTCTGGCCGGAGCCGGTGGTGGAGAAGCTGTCGTCGAGCACCGCGGCGACCCGCCCCCAGCTGCCCCGGTGGGGGCCGGCGGCCCGCCGGGCGGCGGCGCGCAGGGCCTCGGTGAGTTCGGTCCGGCGCTGCACCCGGTCGTCCGTCGGCAGGCCGAGGACGTACCCGGCCAGCCGGGTCAGCGGCATCCGTCCGAGGTCGGCGCGGACGGCCTCGGCCCCCTGTCGCCGGCCGGACTCCTGCAGGCGCAGCTGCTCCCGCCGGGTCATCCGCGGCGCGATCCGCTCCAGGAAGGCGCCGCGGGTGATGCCGTGCTTGGCGGCGAAGCCCTCGGCGACGCTGTAGGGGAGCTCGTAGAGGGCGGACTGCTGGTAGTGGGCGCGGCGCCAGCTGTCGAGCAGCGGGGTCGTGAACGCGCTCTGCCGGGCGGGCCGGAACAGGAAGTCGCCGAGTTCCGCGGCGGGCGGGGCGAGGTGGGTGTGCCGCAGGGCGAGCTTGAGTCCGGCGCGGTACTTGACGGCGTCCAGGGCGGGGTCGGGCCGGGCGGCGAGCCAGTCGCGGAGGATCGCCCGGGTGCGCCGGTTGTTGACCTTGGCCCGGCGCAGTTCGCGGATCAGCCGGTAGACCCGCTGCGGCGGGAGCAGGGCGAGGCGGCGCGCGATCAGCCGGCCCTCGGAGCGACGCTGCGCGGCGGTGGCCTCACCGGCGGTCGCCAGCAGGCCCCGCACGATCAGGGCCGCGTTGTGGTCGTTGACGTCGAGGGCGAGCACCGCCGCGTAGAGCTCGCGGTAGTTGCCGAGGATGTAGGAGTGGAGGAAGTCGAGGGAGAGGCGTTGCTCGCCGGCCTCGGAGTGGAATTCGCGCTGCCCGGTGGCGGTGATCGCGGCGTTGACGAAGAGCAGGACGTCGTCGGCGGCGACGAGGTCGCCGAAGGATTCCTCGGTGGCCATCGATGACCGTCCCCCCGGTTGGTGTGGAGGCCGGCCGGGGAATGGGGGCGCGAACTGCGAACTATTGCGTAAAAGGCACATTCCGGAAGTCGCGCCGGAGTCCCGCGGCCGGCCCGGCGACCCTAGCAGAGCGTCTGACCTGGCGTCCGACCATTTTCCAGAGGCTCGATTTGTAGGTTCCTCCAAGGTAAATCGGCCGTGCCGGACGCGGGCTTGTGCGGATGTTCAGGAATGACGTGTGAACTGGCGTTCGGCAGGGGTATCGGCAAGTATTGACGGTTGGGTGCGGGGCGCCCGAGTGCGCTCGGCCGGCCGGACCTGACCGCACCCGAGGTGTACCCTCCCAAAGCCAGAGAGCCTTCTTCATGCGCTTCTTGAACCCCCAGACCGGCAGCTACGACGACCGTAACTCGGTGCCGTACGACCTCACGTACGACGACGTGTTCATGGTCCCGAGCCGCTCCGCGGTGGGCTCCCGGCAGGGCGTCGACCTCTCCTCCAACGACGGCACCGGCACCACCATCCCGCTGGTCGTCGCCAACATGACCGCCATCGCCGGGCGCCGGATGGCCGAGACGGTGGCCCGCCGCGGTGGTCTGGTCGCGATCCCGCAGGACATCCCGACCGAGGTCATCTCCGACGTCATCGGCTGGGTCAAGCAGCGCCACCTGGTGCACGACACCGCGATCACCCTGGAGCCCGGCGCGACCGTCGCGGACGCGCTCTCCCTGCTCCCCAAGCGCGCCCACAACGCGCTCGTCGTGGTCGAGGACGGCCGACCGGTCGGCGTCGTCACCGACTCCGACTGCCACGGCGTGGACCGCTTCACCAGCCTGAGCGAGGTGATGTCCCGCGACCTGCTGCTGCTCCAGGACGGCATCGACCCGCGGGCCGCGTTCGAGAAGCTCAACGAGGGCCACCGCAAGCTCGCCCCGGTGGTGGACGCGGACGGCCGGCTGGTCGGCATCCTGACGCGCAAGAACGCCCTGCGCGCCACCCTCTACACCCCGGCGGTCGACGCGGCCGGCCGGCTGCGGATCGCCGCCACCGTCGGCATCAACGGCGATGTGGCCGGCAAGGCCAAGGCGCTGATCGAGGCCGGCGCCGACGTCCTGATCGTGGACACCGCGCACGGCCACCAGGAGTCGATGATCAGCGCGCTGCGGGCGGTGCGCGGTCTGGACCCGCAGATCCCGATCGTGGCCGGCAACGTGGTCTCCGCCGCGGGCGTCCGCGACCTGGTCGAGGCCGGCGCGGACATCCTCAAGGTCGGGGTCGGCCCCGGCGCGATGTGCACCACCCGGATGATGACCGGTGTCGGCCGGCCCCAGTTCTCCGCCGTCCTGGAGTGCGCCGCCGAGGCCCGCCGGCTCGGCAGGCACGTGTGGGCCGACGGCGGCGTCCGGCACCCGCGCGACGTGGCGATGGCGCTGGCCGCCGGTGCCTCCAACGTCATGGTCGGCTCCTGGTTCGCCGGTACCTACGAGTCGCCCGGCGACCTGCAGACCACCGCGGACGGCCGCCAGTACAAGGAGAGCTTCGGCATGGCCTCCGCGCGCGCCGTGCGCAACCGGACCTCGGAGGAGTCGGCCTACGACCGGGCCCGCAAGGCGCTCTTCGAGGAGGGCATCTCCACCTCGCGGATGTTCCTCGACCCGGCCCGTCCGGGCGTCGAGGACCTGATCGACTCGATCGTGGCCGGCGTGCGCAGCTCCTGCACCTACGCGGGGGCCAACAGCCTGGAGGAGTTCCACCAGAAGGCCGTCGTCGGCATCCAGAGCGCGGCCGGCTACGCCGAGGGCAAGCCGCTGCACTCCAGCTGGGCCTGACCCCGGCAGCCGGGCCCGACCCCGGCGGCTCGCAGCTCAACCGGCCGGCCGGCTCCCCGCGAAGGGGGGCCGGCCGGCTTCGTCGTGCCCGTTCAGCGGGGTGAGCAGCGCGCGGCAGACCATGCCGACCGACCCGCCCAGCGCCCGGCTCACCGCCGCGTACGCGAACGGCACCGGTCGCAGCTCCCAGAGTGCCAGGACGCTCGCCCAGGCCGCGTCGCGGGCGCGGTCGATGCTCCAGACGCCGATCACGTGCAGCAGCGGGTCGGCGAGCTGCAGTTCCTCCGGCCCGGGCAGCAGCGAGTCCCGGACGGTGTCCTCCACGCCGGCCAGCAGCCCGTTGATCCGCCCGTAGTCGGCGGCGAGGTCGTCCGGTGTCCGGCCGAGCAGCCGGCAGGTGTCGAGCACCGCCAGCGGCAGGTCGTGCTCGATGTGGGCGTTCATCCCGGCCAACGCGAACTGGATCGGGTGGATGCCGGCGTGCCCGCGCAGTTCGAAGAGCGGGCGCCAGCAGGCCGGCGGCCGGGTGCCGGCGGCCGCCGCGTCGACCGCCTGCAGGTAGCGGCCGGCGAACAGCCCGTCCAGGGCGGCGACGGCCGAAGGGTCGTCGAAGTACCCGTCCGTGAGGTGTTCGCGGACCAGCTCGGTGACGGTCAGGTACATCCGGTTGAAGACGGCGACACCGTCCCGGGCGGGCAGCAGATCGCTCAAGGCCCGCATGCGGTCCACGGCCTGGTCGACCGTCAGGGATGCGCTGATCGTCACGGTGGGCGTCCTCTCACGGCGGACCGGGCAGATCGTCCGATGATAGGTCGGAGGTCGCCGGATGCCGAGACGCCGCACTGAAAGGCCCCTGGAGTGCCCCTGGGCCCCGCGGGGGCGGCAGTCGGGGTGGTGGGGACCCGGAGGGGCCTCAAGGCCGCCAGAAGGGCGCACAGGCGTTCCGAGTGGAGCGGAGTCGTCCGAATTCCCCGCGCACGCGCTCCACATGATCATGCGTCGGATTCGGGGGGCTTGCCTCGAAGTCCTTATTGCACAATACTTGCAACTACTTCTTGATGGCAGGAGTGGGCGGATGGAGACGGTGGCCGGGGCGTCGCCGAGGTCGGGGTCGGGGGCACCCCGGCGCCGGATCGCCGCGGCCGGATCGACGGCGCCGGCGCCGAGGACCCCCGCGGTGCGACCCGCCGGGCGACCGCCGGGCCCGGCGACGGCCTCCGGATCGGGGCGCCGGACCGCCCCGGAGGCGCCCGTGCGGCTGCCGGGCGTGCCCGCCGGGTCGGCGTCCGGAGGGCGGCGCCGTCCGCCGGTCGGACGGGGGGCCGGCCCGCGCCGCCGGGCCGATGTGTCGGACATCACGATGACGGCCAGTCAAGGGTGCTCCGGCACATCGAAGTTCGGTGAATGCGGCGCCGGGAGTGCCGGTCGGACCGTGTGCCGACCCCTGTCGAGTGCGGTGACCGGTCGGATGCGTAGCTGCTCCGAGGTCGGACGGGCCCGGTCGCGGCGCCATTCCCGCCGGCGGGCGATCGGCGGGACACGAACGATGCTCCCGCCCCTTGGATCGCAGGTTAAGTCTGCATCCGACAGAACGTTCTGAGGCCACATTCGGACGTGGTGCCGGGGGCTTCGGTGGGGCAGGCGAGGATGGCGGGGCCGGCGGTGTTCGCGGGGGAGTTGCCTGCTCGTGATCAGTGATCTGTCAACATGTCCAAAAAGCAGCGTAGTTGCTGGTCTACGCGGGTGGAACGGCCGCCCGGCCGGGGTTCCGGGGGGTGCGGAAATGGCCATCGTCCGACCCGAGTGGCGGCCATCGCCCCGGGCGTCCGAAGATCGCCTTTTCTGACGGACAGTCATCGAATCACGACACCCGGTAGAGGGAGTGATCTTGATGTGCCAGGTCAGGTCGCGATCGGGGGCGGAGCGGCCATCCGGCCAGCTGGGCCCCCGAGGGCGGGTCCGCGGCATGGCCTCGGGGGCCTGAGGGATTTACAGCGGGTTGCTTCTCGACCTATAGTCACGCTCGGTGGGGAGCCGCTACGCCGATGCCGATAGTTCGTGGCTAGGCTGTTGTCGGGCCCGCCTATCCGGACGCCAGTCGATTGGCCGAAAAGGGGGGAGGCGTGACGATGGGTCTGCAAGACTGCTCGAAGGAGCGCCACAGCCCTTGTTGCCGATGTACTGGGGCGGTCTGAGCGCGGCAGGACACTGCGTGATTGCGACAAGTCCCTTGCGGACACAAGTCGTTCATGTGAATGTCGTGCGAAATCCACCGCTTCCATGAAACAGCCTTAATACCATCGTGTTGTCCGTTTCGCCATGCCCGTATTTCCGGGGTGTGTTGTCGTGGCGGCAGATGGTGGATCTGCACGTTCTTCTTGGGTATATCTTTGGCATGTCTTTGTCACTTTGGCATTGGCATGCCTGGTCAACGGCGCGCTCGAAAGAATTCCATTCGAGGTTGGAGGGATGATGGCGAAATTGATGGTGTCCGAAGAGTTATCTCTGTCGGACATGCTGCGCACGGCCACACTTGTACAGCCCGACCGGACAGCCGTCTCATGCGGCGCAGAGCGCCTGACCTTCAGTCAACTCAATGAACGCAGTGAGAAGTTGGCCGACCATCTGCGGAAACTCGGGGTGACACCGGATCAGCCGGTCGGCATTTTCATGGAGCCGTCCGTCGATCTCATGGCGAGCGTCTGGGGCGTTCTCCACGCCGGCGCCGCGTATCTGCCGCTCTCGCCGGAGTACCCGGACGAGCGCGTGCGCTACATGGTGGTGGACTCGCGGGCCGAGGTCATTCTGACGGACGAGTCCCTGGTGTCCCGGCTCGCCACGATGGCGCCACCGGAAACGAAGATCGTCACGATTGCCCAGGCCCTGGCCTCCGCGGAGGCCGAGCCGCGGACCGGTGCCGCCACCGGTGCGCCGTCCCCGGCGCACGCGCAGGGCGACCACCTCGCCTACGTCATCTACACCTCCGGGAGCACGGGGAACCCGAAGGGCATCGGCATCGAGCACCACAGCATCGTCAGCCAGATGCGCTGGCTGGCCGCCGAACAGAGCCTGGACGAACGCAGGACCGTCCTGCAGAAGACGCCGCTGAGCTTCGACGCCGCCCAGTGGGAGATCCTCGCACCGGCCTGCGGCAGCAGCGTGGTGATGAGCGGCGCCGGGGTCTACGGCGACCCCGACGGGCTGATCGACCTGATCGTGGCGAACCGGGTCACCACCCTCCAGGGTGTGCCCACACTGCTGCAGGCGCTGGTCGACACCGGACGACTGTCCCGTTGCACCTCGCTCACCCAGGTGTTCAGCGGCGGCGAGGCCCTCACCAAGAGCCTGGCGATCGAGCTGCTCGACGCACTGCCGGACTGCGTGCTGGTCAACCTGTACGGTCCGAGCGAGTGCACGATCAACGCGTCGACCCACACCGTGGACCGGAACACCGTCCAGCACGGTCCGGAGCACATATCCATCGGGCGACCGGTCGGGGACACCAGCTTCCACATCCTCGACCCCGCCCGCCGGCCCGTCGCGGCGGGTGAGTCGGGCGAGCTCTACATCGCGGGCCGCCAGCTCGCCCGCGGTTACCTGAACCGTCCCGACCTCACCGCCGAACGGTTCATCAGCAACCCGTTCTCCGACGATCCCCACTTCGCCCGCCTCTACCGCACCGGCGACCTGGCGCGCTGGAACGACGACGGCACCGTGCAGTTCCTCGGTCGCACCGACAGTCAGGTCAAGCTGCGCGGATTCCGCGTCGAGCTGGACGAGATCAAGGTCGCCATCGAGAAGCAGGACTGGGTGAAGCGCGCCGCCGTCGTCGTCCGCGACGACCCGCGGTTCGGCGCGAACCTCGTCGCGTTCATCGAGCTCGACCCCAACCAGGCCGCGGTGATGGACCAGGGCAACCACGGCGCCCACCACCAGTCGAAGGCGAGCAAGCTGCAACTCAAGGCGCAGCTGGGCAATCTGGGCGTGCGTCAGGACAGTGGCCTGCCGTTCGTCGAGCTGCCCGGCCGGTCCTCGGAGGCCGAGCAGCGGCGCACGGTGTTCGCCCGCAAGACGTACCGGTTCTTCGAGGGCGGCGAGGTCGGCAGGGACGACATCCTCGGCCTGCTCGCCCCCGCACCGGAGCAGTCGGTCGAACCCAGGCTCCCCGAGTCGCTGACGCTGTCCGAGCTGGGCACCCTGCTGCGCTACTTCGGGCAGTTCACCAGCAGCGAGCGACTGCTGCCCAAGTACGGCTACGCCTCGCCCGGATCGCTGTACAGCACCCAGCTCTACCTGGAGCTTTCCGGCATCGCGGGCATCGAGCCGGGCTACTACTACTACCACCCGATCGACCACCGGCTGACGTTGATCAGCGCGGCGCCGGCCGGTCCGTCGAGGCTGCGGGTCCACTTCATCGGACACCGGGCCGGCATCGAGCCGGTCTACCGCAACAACATCCGGGAGGTCCTCCAGTTCGAGACCGGTCACATGGTGGGCCTGTTCGACGACGTGCTCCCCGCGTACGGCCTGCGGATCAGTGCCCGCGACGGGGTGCCGGCGGTCAAGGACCTGCTGGGCTGCCCGGACGAGGACTACTACCTGGCCGAGTTCGAGGTGGAGACCTCCGCCGCCCCGGCCGCGCCCGGCCCGGTCGACCTGTACGTGCAGGCCCACCCCGGCCGGATCGCGGACCTGGCCGGCGGCCAGTACCGCTACACCGACGGTGACCTGGTGCGGGTGTCCGACGAGCTGGTGCGCAAGCAGCACGTCATCGCCATCAACCAGGAGGTCTACGAGCGCGCCGGGTTCGGCGTCAGCCTGATCGGCCGCGCGGCCGAGCCGTGGCAGCGCTACGTCGACCTCGGCCGGGAGCTGCAGCGCCTGCAGATGAACCGGGACGGCCTGGGGCTGATGTCCTCCGGCTACAGCTCGGAGACCGGCAACGACCTGCCGTCGGCCCGGCGGATCCGCGAGATCGTCGGTCTCGGTGCGGAGGCGGCCTCGTACTTCGCCGTCGGCGGCCGGATCAGCGACGAGCAGCGGCTGAGCGAGGGGATGAAGGAGGACTCCGTCCACATGCGTGGGCCGGCCGAGATCATCAAGGACGACCTGGCCGACTCGCTGCCCGTGTACATGGTGCCCAACCGGGTCACCGTGCTGGACTCCTTCCCGCTCACGCCCAACGGCAAGGTCGACCACCAGGCGCTGCGCGCCCTGGACAAGGCCACCGTGGACGACAGCGAGGCGCCCGTGATCGCGCCGCGCACACCGACCGAGGAGGCGATCGCCGGAATCTGGCGCAAGGTGCTGCGGCGGGAGCGGGTCTCGATCCGGGACGACTTCTTCGCAGCGGGGGGCCACTCGCTGACCGCGGTCAACCTGGTCAGCCGGATCAACCGGGAGCTGGGCAGCTCGCTGCCGTTCCAGGTGCTGTTCGAGTCGCCGACCATCGCCGAACTCGGCAGGCGGGTGGACCGCGAACCCGCGACGGCGCTGTCCCGGCTGGTGCGGCTGCGCGGCGGCGAGGACGGCCGGCGGCCGACCTTCTGCTGGCCGGGCCTGGGCGGCTACCCGATGAGCCTGCGGCTGCTGGCGAGCAGGCTGGAGCAGGACGGGCCGTTCCTGGGCGTCCAGGCGCACGGCATCAACACCGGCGAGAGCGTGTACCCGACCTTCGACGAGATGGTCGCCCGGGACATCGAACTCGTCCGGCAGGTCCAGCCGGTCGGCCCGTACGTGCTGTGGGGCTACTCCTTCGGGGCCCGGGTCGCGTTCGAGGTGGCCCACCAGCTGGAACGCGCGGGGGAGCAGGTCGAGGAGCTGATCCTCATCGCGCCGGGCAAGCCGCCGGTGGAGACCCGGGACGGCTCGCGCGCCGACGCGGCGGTCAGCTTCACCGACGCCACCTTCGTCGCGATCCTGTACTCGGTGTTCGCCGGCAATCTGGAGCAGTCGGCGGTCGAGGACTGCCTCGCCGCGACGGAGGACGAGGACAGCTTCGTCGACTTCGTCTGCGGCCGGTTCGAGCACCTGGACCGCGAGTTGGTGCGCCGGATCGTCGGGGTGGTCTGGCAGACCTTCCTCTTCGAGTACGCCCCGGAGGAGCTGGCCGAGCGCAGCATCACGGCGCCGGTCACGGTGTTCCGGGCCAACGGCGACCAGGGCTCCTTCATCGACTCCGGCCTGGTGCCCGCCAGTCGGCCTCCCAAGGTCCTCCAGCTGGAGGCCGACCACTACGGCCTGCTCAGGGCGGCCGGCATCGACGAACTCGTCACCTCCATCCACTCCGCACGGCAGAGCAGAAAGGTCACCGGCGTGCCGCACGTCAGCATCAAGCACTTCCCGAACAACCTGGAGGCCGACCAGATCTCGGCCCTGGTCGACGCGATCACCAGCGCGGTGCAGACCGCCTTCTCGGTCGACGAGGGCGCCGTGTCGATAGCCCTCGAACCGGTGGCCCAGGACGCCTGGAACGAGCGGGTGTACATCCCGGAGATCGTCGAGGGCACCGGCACGCTGGTGAAGGTCCCCAACTACTGAGTCCAGCCGCCGAGTTCAACGGACCAACGGGGAAGCAGGCCATGACACACGGAGGACCGCATGCGTAAGGCGATCGCCAGGGCGAAGGAAGATCTCTCCATGATCGTCGCCCGAGACCCGTCGATCAGCACCCGCGGGGAGGCGCTCCTGCATCCCGCGCTGCCCGCGCTGTGGACCTACCGGCTGGCGCACGTCCTGCACACCCGGGGGCACCGTTGGACCGCGCGGATCCTGTCCTACCTGGCACGTTCCGTCACCGGCGGCATCGAGATCCACCCGGGCGCGCGCCTCGGGCGGCGCGTGTTCATCGACCACGGAGCCGCCGTGGTGATCGGGGAGACCGCCGTGATCGGCGACGACGTCACGATCTTCCACCAGGTCACCCTGGGTGCGGTCGGCTGGTGGCGGGACGACCGGCGCGAGCCGGGCGCCCGCCGTCACCCGGTCGTCGGTGACCGGGTGGTGATCGGCACCAATGCGATCGTGCTCGGCCCGGTCACCGTCGGCGACGACGCGCTGATCGGTGCCGGCTCGCTCGTGCTCGCCGACGTGCCGCCCGGCGCCCGGGTGATGGCCCCCGCCGCCGAGATCGTGCCACGACTGTCCGCCGAGGACCGCGAGGATTCGGCTCAACTGCTGCGCGCCCTGGCCACCTCCGGGTGCTGGTAGAGCCGCACCCCTCCCTGTCCCCCGCATCACCACCCGACCACGTGTCGGCATGCCATCGGAGGCATCCATGCTTCATGTCGGTGTCCTGGAGAGCAACCTCTCCGGTTCCGGGTTCGAAGGTCTACAGATCATCAAGGAACTCGACTGCCGCGTCACCTTCTTCACCCGCGACCTCGATCGGTACCTGGAAGTGCCGGGCGGCCCGGCCTACTTCGACAACTACGTCGACGAGATCGTGCACTGCGAGACGAACATCCTCGAGGAGCTCCTGCCGCACGTGCACGCGGCCGGCGCCAAGCACGCCTTCGACGCGTTCCTGACGCTGGCGGAGTACGACGTGGTCGTGGCCGCCGAGGTGGCGGTCCTGCTCGGCCTCCCCACCGTCAGCGTCGACGGGGTCACGGTCGCGCGCAACAAGGCGCTGATGCGCCGTCGTTGCGCCGAACTCGGCGTCGCCATACCGGCGTTCCGTACCGTGCAGACCGCTGCCGAGGCGCGGGCGGCGGCGGCCGAGATCGGCCTGCCCTGCGTGGTCAAGCCGGCCGACGAGACCAGCAGCGCGGACGTCCGGCTGGTGGAGACCGCCGAGCAGGCCGCCGAGCACGTGGAGCTGATCCGGTCCAGAGTGGAGAACACCCGAGGCCAGAGCCGCTACCACGAGCTGATGGTGGAGGAGTACCTGAGCGGTCCCGAGGTCAGCGTCGAGGTGCTGGCCGAGGGCGACCGGTACGAGGTCTTCGGGGTGACCGACAAGTCGGTCGTCGGCCAGGGCTACTTCGTCGAACTGGCCCACAGCTTCCCGTCCAGCCTGCCCGACGCGGTGGTCCGCGCCTGCGGCGACCTGGCCGTGGAGGCGCTGCGCGCGGTCGGGTTCGACCTGGGCATGGCCCACGTCGAGATCAAGGTGACCGCCACCGGGCCCAAGCTCATCGAGATCAACCCGCGGCCCGCCGGCGGCAAGATCACCTACCTGGTGGACCAGGCCCTCGGCCTGAGCTCGCTGGAGCTGGTGGCCAGGCAGTACCTCGGTCAGCCGCTGCCGGAGGTGGTGCTCCCGGCGAAGCCGGTCGGCGGCGCCGCCATCCGCTACCTGACCGCGACGCCCGGCCGGGTGGTGTCCGTCGGCGGTGCGGAGCGGGCCGCCGCGCTGCCCGGCGTGCTGGAGGTCGTGGTCAAGCCGAAGCCCGGCGACCTCCTCGGGGAGCTGCGCCGCAACGGCGACCGCTCCGGACACGTGCTCGTGGTGGCCGAGACCGCCCAGCTCGCGGCGCGCACCGCGGAGGCGGCCGCGAACGAGATCAGCATCCGGACCGAGCCGGACCGCCGGCGTCCGGTCGCCGACTCGCTCGCCGAGCTGATCGGCGGCACCCCGCTGCTGCGGCTGCCGGTGGACCGGATCCTGGACTCGGTCCCGGCCGACGCCACCGTGCTGGCCAAGCTGGAACTCTTCAACCCGTGGTCCAGCAGCAAGGACCGGGCCGCGCTCTCGATGCTGCGCGGCGCCGAGGAGGCCGGACTGCTCACCCCCGGCAGCGGCACCGTGATCGAGGCGACCTCGGGCAACACCGGGATCTCGCTCGCCGCGCTGGCGGCGGCCCGCGGCTACCGCTGCGTCATCGTGCTGCCGGACAACGCGACTCCTGAGCGGGTGGCCATCCTGCGCTCGCTCGGCGCCGAGGTGGTGCGCACGCCGCACACCGGCGGCTACCAGGCGGCGGTCGACAAGGCCGAGGAACTGCACCGGAGCACCCCCGGCTCGTGGTTCTGCTGCCAGCACGACAACCCGGACAACGTACGGGCGCACTACGAGACCACCGGTCCGGAGATCTGGGCCGACACCGACGGGCAGGTCGACGTGTTCGTCTGCGGCGTCGGCACCGGCGGCACCCTCAGCGGCGCCGGCCGCTACCTGCGCGAGCGCAACCCCTCGGTGCGGCTCGTGGCGGTGGAGCCGGCGGGCTCGCCGCTGCTGTCCGGCGGTGAGCCCGGCACGCACTGCATCCCCGGGTTCAACGGCGGCTTCATCGCACCGACCACGGACCGCGACCTCATCGACGAGGTGATCCCCGTCTCCGACGCCGACGCGCTGGGCACCACCCGCCGGCTCGCGCAGCGCGCCGGTGTGGTGGTCGGCGTCTCGGCCGGTGCGGTCGTGCACGCCGCCGGTGTCGTGGCGGGTCGTCCCGAGTACCGCGGCAAGCGCATCGTCACCCTGCTGCCCGACACCGGCGAGCGCTACCTGAGCCTGCTGGGCCGCGAG
Source organism: Kitasatospora sp. NPDC057015 (assembly GCF_042673745.1). NCBI lineage: Bacteria > Bacillati > Actinomycetota > Actinomycetes > Kitasatosporales > Streptomycetaceae > Kitasatospora > Kitasatospora sp. NPDC057015. The sequence goes on along the minus strand of NZ_JBHUSG010000017.1, from coordinate 73,645 downwards.
GCCGAGCCGACCGCGGCCGACGGCGGCGGTGCCCGATGACCGCACCCGCAGCCGCCGACGACCGGCCCCGCCTGCTGATGGTGATGCCGTACCGGCAGTTCGTGCAGAAGGCGCAGGCCCAGGGGTTCTGGGTCGGTGCCATCTGGGACTCCCGGCTGGAGACGCCGGAGTACCTCGACGAGGTGCGCGAACTGGCGGACCTCTTCGTGCCGGCGGACTTCGAGGACGAGGAGCTGCTGCGCCGCACCATCCGTACGGTGGCGCAGGAGCACGGCGCCTCGCTGATCTACCACATCGGCCGCGAGGACACGATGGTCGCCGCCTACGAGGTGGCCGAGGAGCTGAAGGTCGGGCTCAACCCGGCCGCGGCGATCCGCTACCTCGTGGACAAGCAGGCGATGCGGGCCCTGCTGGCGGAGCGCGGGCTGTCGCCGGTGGCCTTCGAGGCGGCCGCGACCCGGCAGGAGGTGCCGGACGCCGTGAAGCGGATCGGCTACCCGGCCGTGGTCAAGCCGGCCGCGCTCGCCGGCAGCCGGGGCGTGTTCCTCTGGCAGGAGCCCGAGGACCTGGCGACCTGGACCGCACTGGTCGACCAGTACGACTACCAGGGTCCGTTCCTGGTCGAGGAGTACCTGCGCGGTCCCGAGTACAGCGTGGAGACGCTGAGCACGGACGGACGGCACCGGGTGGTCGGCATCACCGAGAAGCTGCTCGGGCCGCCGCCGCTGTTCGTGGAGGTCGGACACGTCCACCCGGCGCCGCTTCCGGCGGAACGGGTGCGTGCCATCGAGGAGTTGACCACCGACCTGCTCACGGCCTGCGGCTACCGGTTCGGCCCCGCGCACACCGAGCTGATCTGGACGCCGAACGGCCCGCGCATCGTCGAGTCGCAGTCCCGGCTCGGCGGCGACCGGATCCCGCGCATCGTCGAGCTGGCCGGCGGGCTGGACATCGAGCAGGCGATCTTCGCCGGCATGGCGGGCGCACCGGTCGAGCCGCCGGCGCCGACGGCCACCGCGACGGTCCGGTTCTTCACCTTCCCGCCCGGCCGGGTCGAGGAGGTCCGCGGCCTGGAGGCCGTCCGCCGCCTCGACTTCGTCGACGAGCTGAGCCTGCGCCTGCAGCCGGGGGACACCGCCTCGGAGGTCCGCGACTCCAAGAGCCGGCACGGCCACGTGATCGTCTCCGGCGCCACCGCCGAGGAGGCGCTGGCCCGTTGCGCGGAGGTGCTGGCCACCATCGAGGTCGTCATCGACGGCGTGCCCGCGCGGGCGGACGGTCGCACCGGCGTGCTCGGGGCGTCCGGATGAGCGTCGTCGGCCGCCAGGCCCCACCACGGAGAGAGGCAGTGACCATGCAGTGGTCCGCACCAACGACAGGAAGGTCGGCATGACCGCCTACGACACGGACGCACAGGTGCTGTTCGTCGGCTACAACGCGGCCTACCTGCGCGCGATCGACGGGCGGGTCCCCAGCGGGTCCGTCCTGGTGATCGAGGAACCCGACATCATCCGCAAGCGGGAACTGCACGACGCCCCGGCCGGGTTCGACTGCCTGGACCGGATCGTCCCGGCCAGCTACCAGCAGTCGGACGAGGCCCTGGCGCTGGCGGTCGACCTGGCCGCCGCGCGGCCGATCGCCGCCGTCGTCCCGGGTCTGGAGTACGCGGTGCCCGCCGCCGCGGCCCTGGCCGCGAAGCTCGGACTGCCCGGCGCGACCGAACCGGCCGCCCAGGCGCTGCGGGACAAGGTCCGGCTGCGCGAGGTCGCCGGCGCCGGTGGCGTCCGCAACCCGCGCTGGCGGGAGGTGTTCGGGCCCGAGGACATCCTCGACTTCGCCGGGGACGGCCCGGTCGTGGTCAAGCCGGCGAACCGTCAGGCGAGCGTCGGCGTCCAGCTGCTGGACTCGGTCGACGCCGAATCCGCGGCGCTGGCCTGGGAGCGCACCTCCGGCGCGGCCGAGTACGAGCAGGTGCCCGACCGGGATCTGCAGTGGCGGTTCCTGGCCGAGGAGCGCCTGCAGGGCCCCGAGTTCAGCGTCGAGGCGCTGGTGCGCGGGGGTGAGATCGTCTTCGAGAACATCACGGCCAAGACGGTGATCCCCGGCCCGTACCCGGTCGAACTGGGACACCTGCTGCCCGCCCCGCTCGACCAGGACACCCAGCTCGCGTTCGAGACGGCCATCCGGGCGCTGGTCGCCGCGCTCGGCTTCCAGACCGGCATCCTGCACGCCGAGTGGATCCTCACCGAGGCCGGGCCGACGCTGGTCGAGTGCGCCGGCCGCTGCCCCGGCGACTACCTGGTCGACCTGCTCGACCTGGCCTACGACACCCGGATCCGGGTGACCCTCATCGATCTGCTGGCGGGCCGCCCGGTCACGCTTCCGCGGCTGCCGCAGCGGACCTCGGCGATCCGGTTCCTGGCCGCCGAGCCGGGCACCGTGACCGCGATCTCCGGCGTGGACGAGGCGAAGGCGCTGTCCGGCGTCCGGGCCGTCGGGGTCGATGCCGAGGTGGGCCTGGAGGTCCGCCCGTGGGCGTCCTCCTGGGACCGTGCCGGGCACGTCATCGCGACCGGCCCGGACGCGGACACCACGCGCCAGCGCGTGCTGGACGCGGACGCGGCCATCCGCATCACAACCGAGTAAGGAAAGACATGTCTGTTCTGTGGCAGCGCGTCCGCGGTCTGCGCGGGTCCATGCCCGGGGGCTCGGTCGGCTGGCGGCTGGCCGTGATGGCGACCATCAACGCGGTCGGCACGGGTGCCTTCCTGTCCGTCTCGGTGCCGTTCATCACCAGGTCGGTCGGCCTGTCCGAGGGCAACCTCGGGCTCGGCCTGACGCTGTCGGCCACCATCGCCCTGGGCACCGCGATCCCGATCGGGATCGTCGCCGACAAGATCGGCCCCAAGAAGGTGCTGGTCGGGGTCAGCCTGTGGCGCAGCGCCTGCTTCGTGGTGTACCCGTTCGTCCAGAACCTGTGGCAGTTCATGACCGTGGTGTGCGTCCTCGGCCTGGTCGACAAGGCCGCCGCGCCGATGGAGCAGGCCCTGGTCGGGCAGGCGGTGTCGCCCGACGAGCGGGTCAAGATGATCGCGATCCTGCGGTCCATCCGCAACGTCGGCTTCACCCTGGGCGCCCTGCTGGGCGGCATCGGGCTGCTGCTGGACAGCCGGGCGGGGTACACCGGGATCCTGCTGCTGAACGCCACCACCCTCGCGGTGCTCGCCCTGCTGGCCTCGCAGCTGCCGGTGCTCAACAAGCCGGCGAACAGCCTGCGGCGGCGGTTCTCGATGCAGGTGCTGCGGGACGGGTCGTTCCTGTCGTTCACCGGGCTCAACGCGGTGCTGACGATGCACATGACCCTGCTGAGCATCGGCATCCCGCTCTGGATCACCAAGCACACCGACGTCTCGTCCGCGGTGATCTCCCCGCTGGTGGCGGTCAACACCGTGCTCGCCGTCGCCCTGCAGGTGCGGGCGAGTCGGGGCACCGACACCATCGCCGGTGCCACCAAGGCGCTGGTCTGGGCCGGTTTCTCACTGGCCGTCTGCTGCCTGCTGCTGACCGCGGCCCCCAAGCTGCCGGTCGTGCTGGCGATCGGCGTGCTGCTGCTGGCCATGGTCGCGCTCACCGGCGGCGAGCTGTGGCAGTCCGCCGGCGGCTGGGGAGCGTCCTACCTGCTGGCCGTTCCCGGCCAGGAGGGTGTCTACCTCTCGGTCTTCTGGCTCGGCCTGGCGGTGCAGCAGATCGCCGCACCGATCATGGTCAGCCTGGTCGTCACGAGCGGCACCACCGGATGGGTCGTGCTGGCCGCCCTGTTCGCGGCCTGCGGCCTGGTCGCACCGGCCGTCGGCCGCTGGGCGCAGGCCCAGGCGGACGGCCGGGCCCCGCAGGAAGCCACCCTCGCCGAAGCCAAGTAACCACTGAAGCACGCCGACCGGCCAGGCCGGTCGGTACTTGTCAACACACTGAGGAGAGTCATGTCCATTCCCCTGTACGTCCCGGCCGGCGGCGGCGAGTTCGCCAGCATTCGCGACGGCAAGAAGAAGACCTACTTCAAGCTCACCACCGAGCAGTCCAACGGTGAGTTCGGCTTCTTCGAGCACCACATGGCCCCGGAGGCCAACGGCGCCTCCCCGCACATCCACGACCAGTCCACCGAGATGTTCTACGTCGTGAAGGGTGAGATCGAGTTCACCATCGGCGACGAGAAGGTGATCGGCGAGCCGGGTGCCTTCGCCTACGTCCCCAAGGGCGCGCCGCACGGTTTCACCAACCACGGCGACACCGACGCCACCCTGCTGATCATGTTCTACCCGATCTTCAGCCGGGAGGACTACTTCCGCGGTCTGGAGCGCCTCACGGCCAACGGCCGCAACCCCAGCCTTGAGGAGCTGCAGGAGCACATGGCGAAGTACGACCAGCGCATGGTCTGATCCACACGTCGCCCGGACGGACCCGGGCCCGGCAGCGAATCCGCTACCGGGCCCGGGTCCTTCGGTGTTCCGCGGCTCAGGCGGTGGCGTCGATCTTGCGGAAGCTGCGCTGCAGCTCACGGACCTCGTCCGCGAGTCCGGGAACCGGCCCGGCCACGTCGAGGCCGGGGACGACGTCCCGGATGGCCAGCGGGTTCAGCGGCGAGGTGATCGGCACACCCCACTCGGCCAGCCAGCCGCGGTACTGCTCGGTCGAGCTCACGTACACGATCCGGCCCAGTCCGGCCCAGCCGTGCGCGGCCGCGCACATCGGGCAGTGCTCGCCGGAGGTGTAGACGGTCGCCCTGGCGCGCTCCTCGGCGCCCAGGTTGATCGCGGCCCAGCGGGCGAGCTCGAACTCGGGGTGGCGGGTCGGGTCACCGGCGGTGGACTCGCGGTTGCGGTCCTCGGCGAGGACCTTGCCGTCCTCGCCGACGAGCACGGAGCCGAACGGCCAGTCGCCGGCCGCCACCGCCTCGGCCGCCAGCTCCACGCAGCGGCGCAGATGGGGGAGATCGGCCTCGGTGACGAGGCCGGCGCCGTCGGTGGCGCTCCCGGGAAGGTCGTGGTCGTTGAGGGCCACTTCTACTCCGTTTCTGAGGGGGTGTTCGTTATGCCCGGTGCGCGGCCACGGTGGCCAGTGCCTGCCACGCGACCTCGGGTCGGAGGGTCTCGTTCGGATCGCTGTTGTACGGGTCGAGCAGTACGGTGTCGGCGCCGAGAACGCGCAACTGCTCGATGTCGTCGAGAATCTGGTCGAGGGTGCCCTCGCCGGCCCGGCGTTCCGGATGGTCGATCGGCTTTTCGGTAAGCCGGAGCACGATTCGCGGCACCAATTCCGGCACCGGACGATCGAGTTCGGCCGAAATGGCCTTCAGCCGGTCCAGTGCGTCCCGATACCAGGGCATCGTGAACCGCAGCGGATGCCAGGCCGTGCCGAGGCGTACGGCCCGCCGCATCGCGGCCTCGCTGTGGCCGCCCATCCAGAGCGGAATCTGCCCGCTCCGGTAGTCGGCCTCGTCCGCCCAGGCCGCGCGCATGGTGAGAAGGTGCTGCTCGGTCAGCGCGCCGCGCCGTTCGAAGGGTACGCCGAGGGCCTCGAACTCCTCCCGGGCCCAGCCGACGCCGACACCGAGAATCAGCCGACCACCGCTGATCTGGTGAAGGTTGGCCGCCATTCGGGCGGTCAACAGGGGATGCCGGTAGGGCACGATCAGAACCGTGGTGCCCAGTTTTATCTCGGTGGTGATGCCGGCCAGCCAGGCGAGCGTGGTGAAGGGCTCGTAGAAAGGGGCGGGATACTGTCTGGCGACATCCGAGGTGATGGCGACGTGGTCGGAGACCATCAACAGATCGAATCCCAGGCCCTCTACGGTTTTTGCCCACCGTGCGAGCTGATCGGGGTTGGTGCCAGGTCCGAAGTTCGGAACATTCACGCCTATCCGCATGACGCAAAGGTTAGCAAGTGTTCACCATCGGCGGGGTGGTTCCCGCCCATGCCCGATGAGAATCGGGTACATCCTTGGATAACCGCGGACGCCGCTCCCGTCGGGGCCCGCGAGGCCGCAAGGCACCGGTGTGGTGCGGGGTCTGGTCGACCGTCAGGGGTCGCCGCTCGCGATGCCGCCGGGGTCGATGCCCAGGGGCGGGGGCGCCCGCCGGGCCCGTGGCGCTGCCCCGCGCTGCTCCGGTCGGTGGGCGTCCGGGTGCTCCGGTCGGGTGACGGGACCGGCCGGGTCGCGCCCCGCCCGGGCGGGACGGGTGATGCGGTGGGCCGGGCGGTCCCGCGCGCCGACCGGGTCGGCGCGTCCCGCCTGTCTTCGCCCCGCCCTCGCTCCCAGGAGATCCCCGTGCCGCTGCCCCGTCCACGACTGCGTCCGCTGCTCGTCCTGCTCACCGCCGCCGCCCTGGCCGGCCCGGCCCCGGCCCTCGCGCAGGCCGCACCGCCGCACGGCGGGGACGGGCTGCAGCGCGAGCTGGACGAGCTGGTCGTCGCGCCCGGCGGCCCGCCCGGGGTCATCGCGGTGCTCCGACGGGGCCCGCACACCGAGGTGCTGCGCGCGGGCGTCTCCGAGGTCGGCACCGACCGCCGGCCGCGGCCCACCGACCACATGCGGATCGCCAGCGCCGCCAAGGCGTTCAGCGGCGCCGTCGCGCTCTCGCTGGTGAACCGCGGCCAGTTGGGCCTCGACGACACCCTCGCGGAGCGCCTCCCCCAGCTGCCCGCCGCCTGGGGCGCCGTGACGCTCCGTCAACTGCTGAACCACACCAGCGGGTTGCCGGACTACTCGGACTCCGCCGAGTTCCGCCGGATCCTTCAGGACGACCCGCACCACGTCTTCGAGTCCCGCTGCCTGTTGGACTTCGCGGCCGGCGAGCCGCTCGGGTTCACCCCGGGCAGCCGGTACCGGTACTCGAACTCCGACAACATCGCCGTCGCCCTGATGGCCGAGGCCGCGTCGGGCCGCCGGTACGAGGACCTGCTCCGCTCGGCGGTGTACCGCCCGCTCGGCCTGCACGAGACCAGCCTCCCGCAGGGCTACCTGCTGCCCGAGCCCTACCTGCACGGCTACGCCGTCCAGCCGCCCGACGCGCCCGAGGACGTGAGCACGCTGTTCGGCGCCTCGGGGGCGTGGGCATCGGGCGGGATCGTCTCCACCCCCAGGGACCTGGGCACCTTCATCGGTGCGTACGCCGGCGGCCGGCTGATCTCGCCGCCCGTCCGCGCGCAGCAGTTGACCTTCGTCGACGGCGCCTCGGAGCCCGCCGGGCCGGGGCGCAACGAGGCGGGTCTGGCGATCTTCCGCTACACCACCCGCTGCGGGGTGGTGTACGGGCACACCGGCAACACGGCCGGGTACACGCAGCTGGCGGTGGGCACCCCCGACGGCAGTCGCTCGCTGACCTTCTCCGTCACCACCCAGGTGAACGAGACCGGGAAGCCGGAGCTGTTGGCCCGACTCCGGGGCGTCCAGGAGGACTTCGTCTGCTCCCTGCTGCGCGGCTGAGCCCCGGCTGCGGCGCCGCGCGCGCGGCGGTGATGCGGCCGGCCGGCGCCGGTCGCCGGTCGGCCGTCAGGGCGCGTCGGAGGCCGGCTGCCGGGGTGGTGCGGGCGTGGAGACGGGTGCGGGAGTGGGCGCGGAGAGTTCCGCCGCGGCGCCGTCGAGCGATCCGGTGACCCGGGCCAGCAGCGAGCGCAGGGTCGCCGCCTCGTCCGGGGAGAGGTCGCTGGCCTCGACGATCCGGCGGGGCACGCAGACCGCCTGCTCGCGCAGCGCGGCGCCGCGGTCGGTGAGCCGCACCGTCACCGAGCGCTCGTCCTCGCTGCTGCGGGCGCGCCGGACGTAGCCGGTGGCTTCGAGGCGCTTGAGCAGCGGGGAGAGGGTGCCGGAGTCCAGCCGCAGGTACTCGCCGATCCGCTTGACCGGCAGCTCGCCGTGCTCCCAGAGCACGAGCATGACCAGGTACTGCGGGTAGGTGAGATCGAGGTCCTTGAGCACGCCGCGGTAGACGCTGCCGAAGGCGCGGGAGGCGGCGTGCAGCGAGAAGCAGATCTGGTGGTCGAGTCGGAGCAGTTCCTCGTCGGGCACCCGGGACAGGTCGGTCATGCCTCCAGGATAGCCGGACCGCGCACAGTTCAGTTGTGCGCAATTCAATTGCGTGCTCTACTTGAGTGCAGAGGGGCGGCCGGGACCGGTCGCCGACGAGAGAAGGGACCAGCCAGATGGACGCGCTGTACACCGCCGTCGCCACCGCCAACGGCCGCGAGGGCCGCACCGTCAGCTCCGACGGCCAGGTGGACCTCGCGCTGGCGATGCCGCCGGCGCTCGGCGGCAACGGCCAGGGCACCAACCCCGAGCAGCTCTTCGCCGCCGGCTACGCCGCCTGCTTCGCCAGCGCGCTCGGTCTCGTCGCCCGCCAGGCCCGGGCCGACGTCAGCGAGGTCTCGGTCACCGCCGAGGTCTCGATCGGCAAGGACGACACCGGCTTCGGCCTCGCCGTGGTGCTCCGCGTCGAGCTGCCCGACTCCCTCGCGGGCGAGACCGGCCAGCTCCTGGTCAAGCAGGCCCACGAGGTCTGCCCGTACTCCAAGGCGACCCGCGGCAACATCGAGGTCGAGCTCGTCGTCGAGTAGTCCCGCTCCGGCGGGCACCGCACCCGGCGGGCCCGCAGCCGGGGACACCGCCCCGTACCGCGGGTCGCAGGGCAACACGGCGCAGTGCAATGCAGCGCAGGACAACACGGCGCAGCGCAGTGCGGCGCAGGACAACACGGCGCAGTGCAGTGCAGTGCAGGGCAACACGACGCAACAGAGCAGGCCCGGACCGCCGAGCGGTCCGGGCCTGCTGCGTTGCGCTGTCGGGGTGCGGGATCAGGAGGTCGGCATCAGGACGGTGTCGACGATGTAGACGGTGGCGTTCGCCGTGTGGACGTTGCCGCAGAGCACCTTGGCGTTGCCGTTGACCGTGAAGTCCTGGCCGGAGCCGGCCACCGAGAGGTCGCTGCCCTCCAGGGTCTTGTGGCTGCCGGCCAGCGAGGCGGGCGCCAGGCTGTCGGGCGTCACGTGGTAGGTGAGGATCTTGGTGAGCATCGCCTTGTCGGCGAGCACCTTGTCCAGGGTCTCCTTGGGCAGCTTGGCGAAGGCGTCGTTGGTCGGGGCGAAGACCGTCACGTTCTTCGCCGAGTTCAGGGTGTCGGCCAGGCCGGCCGCCTTGACCGCCGTCACCAGGGTCGACAGCAGCGGGTTGTTGGAGGCGGCGGTGGCGACCGGGTCCTGGGCCATGCCGTTGAAGCTGCCCGCGCCGTCCTTCGGCACGGCGGCGCAGGCGGCGCCGAACGGCTCGGTCATGGCGGCGGCCGGGGTCGCGGCGGCGGGTGCGGAGCTGGCGGCGGCCGGTGCGGAGGAGCCGCTCTTGGCCGAGGAGGAGGACGAGTCGCCGCTGCTGCCGCAGGCGGTCAGGCCGAGGGCGAGGGCGCCGGCGGCGAGCAGGGCGGCGGTGGTGCGGATGCTGGTCACGGACATGAGAGGTCACTTCCTGTGGATGGCCGGCCCCGGGCATGGCGGTGCCACGGCAGGGGCAGCGGTCTGGGTTCGCTGCGCCGAACTGGCGGAGCGGACGGTGGGGTACCGCGGGTACTGGGGTGCTGCGGGTACGTCGGTGGATCGGTCAGGGGTGCGGTGGTGGTCAGGTGACGGTCACCACGGTGCTGTGCCAGCCCGTGGAGCCGCTCGGGAAGGGCGTCGCCCGGGCCTCGGGCTGGACGGCGCCGGTGGTGTCGGTGGCGCGGACCTGGAGGGTGTGGGTGCCGGGTCGGGCGCCCGTCCACTCGTAGCTCCACTGCCGCCAGAGGTCCGGCCCGGCGTCGGCGGCCAGGGTGGCCTGGGCCCAGGGGCCGTCGTTCACCCGGACCTCCACCGCGGCGATCCCGCGGTGGGTGGCCCAGGCGGTACCGGCCACCGTGACGGTGCCGGCCGGGATCCGGGCGAAGCCGGCCGGCACCTCGATCCGGGAGGCCGTCCGGACGGCGCCGGTGCGGTCCCAGCCGCGCCGCACCCAGTACGGGTCGTACCGGGCGAAGGTGGTGACCTCCAGGTCGACCAGCCACTTGGTGGCGGAGGTGTACCCGTAGAAGCCGGGCACCACCGAGCGGCAGGGGAAGCCGTGCGCCACCGGCAGCGCCTCGCCGTTCATGGCCACGGCGAGCAGGGCCGAGCGACCGTCCAGGACCGCCTCCAGCGGGGTGCCGATGGTCATGCCGTCCTTGGAGCGCCCGACGAGCTGGTCGCCGCCGGCGCGTACGCCCGCCTCCCGCAGCAGCGCGGGCAGTGAGGCGCCGAGCCAGCGGGTGGTGCCCAGGTAGGGGCCGCCGACCTCGTTGGAGACGCAGGACATGGTGTGGTCCAGCTCCTCCAGCGGTCGCCGCAGCAGCTCGTCGAAGCTGATCAGCAGCGGTCGGTCCACCAGCCCGTGGATCCGCAGGGCCCACTGGTCCGGATCGATCCGGGGCAGGGTGAGCGCCGTGTCGACCCGGTAGAACTCCGAGTTCGGGGTGACGAAGGGGGAGAGTCCGGGGATCCCGGGGTGCACCGCCGCCGGCAGCGCCCGGAGCGGCCGGACCGGTGGCGGTATCCGGACCGCCAGCCGGGCGGCGCTGACGTCGTTGCGGGACTGCGACAGCGAGCGACCGGAGTAGCCGACGGCCGCCGCGAGCACCAGGGTGCCGCCGGTGGCGACCAGGAACTGCCGCCGGTCGGCCCGTACGGCCACCGGCGCCGCCGCCTCGACGGTCGCGGCCCCGCCCGCCCGCGCCCCGGGAGCCGAGTGCGCTCCGGGAGCCGTGGGTGGGAGGGCGCGGCGGTAGCGGCCGGCCAGCAGCAGGACCACGGCGGCCCCGCCGAGGCCGGCGGCCAGCGAGGGCAGCAGGTACGAGACGCCCGCCGTGCTGCGCGACATCGCGGCCCAGGCGCCGACCCCGCCGAACACGGCGAAGACCGCCGCACCGGCCCGCGGCCGGCGGACCGCGACCAGGCCCGCCAGCACCGCGAGGGCGGTGAGGGTCAGGTAGATCCCGCCCAGCAGTACCGCCTTGTCGTTGGTGCCGAAGGTCCGGATCGCGTACTCCTTGAGCGGAGTGGGCGTCAGGTCGATGGCCGCCGAACCCACCGCGAGGGCGGGCGCGCTGGCCGGTCCGGTGAAGGCCGCGACCAGCTCGCCCAGGGCGATCGCCGAGGCCGCCGCGGCCAGCCCGACCACGGCGGCGCCGGCGGTACGGACCGCCCGCGCGCGCAGGCGCTGCGGGCGGGATCCGCCGGTGGGTGCCGGCGTCTGGCCGGGTTCGTTGCTCACACCCACCATTCGGGGCCGCCGCAGGGCCGGATGGGTGCGAATCCCGATCTCACCCTCAGGAGTGAATCACCCCCTCCGACCTGCGAGTTGAGCCGCCCGCCGGGCGCCGGCCGAAGCCGGGCGCCGGCCGGCCACCGCCGACACGGCCCCGGCAGGCCACCGCCGGCTCGGCCACGGCACACCCACCGCCGGCACGGCCGACCACCCGTCAGGACGCAACCGCCGGGCCGACCGGGTGTCCGTCAGGGGGCCGGTGCCGCAGCCGCGAACTGCTGCGCCCGGGCGGCGATGTTCCGGGCCATCCCGCCGAAGACCACCGTGTGGAACGGCGCGACGGACCACCAGTACGCGTGCCCGGCCAGCCCGCGCGGGTGGAAGAGCGCGCGCTGGCGGTAGACCGCGCCGCCGTTCACGCCGGGTTCCACCCGCAGTTCCAGCCAGGCCGGACCGGGCAGCCGCATCTCCGCGCGCAGCCGCAGCAGCCGCCCGGGCTCGATCTCCTCCACCCGCCAGAAGTCCAGCGAGTCCCCGACCCGCAGCCGGGTCGGGTCCCGCCGCCCGCGCCGCAGGCCCACCCCGCCCACCAGGCGGTCCAGCCAGCCGCGCAGGGCCCAGGCGAGCGGGAACGAGTACCAGCCGTTCTCGCCGCCGATCCCCTCCACGACCTTCCACAGCATGGCCGGGGGGACGTCCACCGCCAGTTCCTGTTCGTCCTGGTAGAGGCTGCCGCCGGCCCAGTCGGGGTCGCTGGGCAGCGGGTCGCTCGGAGCGCCGGGCAGCGACGCGGAGGACCACCGGGTGCTCACGTCGGCGTCCTGGATCCGTTTCAGGGCGAGCCGCACGGCCTCGTCGAAGCCGGTCAGCCCGCCCGGCGGGGCGGGGGAGTAGCGGGCGATGTCGTGCTCGCCGCAGACCACCTCGTGCCGCAGCGACTCGACGAGCGGCCGGGCCAGGCCGCTCGGCACCGGTGTCACCAGCCCCACCCAGTGGCTCGACAGGCTCGGCGTCAGCACCGGGACGGGCACGATGACCCGCCGGGGCAGGCCCGCCACCCGGGCGTAGCGGAGCATCATCTCGCGGTAGGTGAGCACGTCCGGGCCGCCGACGTCGAAGGTGCGGTTGACCTCGGGCGGCAGCCCCACGCAGTCGACCAGATGGCGCAGCACGTCCCGGACGGCGATCGGCTGGATCCTGGTCCGCACCCAGCTGGGCGTCACCATCACGGGCAGCCGCTCGGTCAGGTGGCGCAGCATCTCGAAGGAGGCGGACCCGGAGCCGATGATCACGGCGGCCCGCAGCTCCGCCGTGGGCACGCCGCTGTCGCGCAGGATCCGGCCGACCTCGGCCCGCGAGCGCAGGTGCGGGGAGAGCTCCCGGCGGGGGACGCCGGGCGGGACCAGGCCGCCCAGGTAGACGATCCGCCGGACCCCGGCCGCGGCGGCGGCCCGGCCGAAGGCCAGGGCGGCGTCCCGGTCGCGCTGTTCGAAGGAGGGGCCGGTGCCCAGCGCGTGCACCAGGTAGTAGGCGACGTCGACGCCCTCGAAGGCCGCGGGCAGGGTCTCCGGGCGGGTCACGTCGCCCCGCGCGCTCTCCACCCGGGCCCGCCAGGGCAGGTCACGCAGGCGGCCCGGGTCCCGGGCGAGGCAGCGCACCCGGTGGCCGGCGGCCAGCAGCTCGGGCACCAGCCGGCCGCCGATGTAGCCGGTGGCGCCGGTCACCAGGACGCGCACGCCGCCGCCGGCGGGGCCCGGGGGGCGGGGGGCGCCGGACGCCGGTGCGGCCTGCGCGGCGTCCGCGGCGCGGTCGGGGGCGGGCGGCTCGGCGGCGGTGGGTTCGCTCATCGGTACCTCCGGTGGTTCGGGCGGCGGTCAGAACGCGTACCGGATCCGCAGCCAGGGGGCGTGCCGCTCGACCAGGCCCCGCAGGGTCCGGACGGCGGCTCCCTTGAGGCCGGTGCGGTAGCGGACGTTCCAACCGCCGCTCTGGGAGCGCTTGGCCTCCTGCAGGCCGGGGCGCCAGAGCACCTCCTCGGCCCTGGGGTGCCAGCCGAGGTTGACGTCGTGCAGCTCGCGGTTGTGGGTCAGCATGATGATCTCCGCGGCGGCCTGCGCCTTCACCGCGCCCGGCAGGGTGTCGTCCATCCGGCGGAGCAGATCCGCCCAGTCGCGCTCCCAGCCGTCGCGCAGGACGACCGGGGAGAAGTTGAAGTGCACCTCGTACCCCGCGACCAGGAAGTCGCCGGCGGCGGCGAGGCGCTCCGGGACGGGCGTGGTGCGGACGTCGAGCAACCGCGCGTCGGCCGGCGGCATCAGCGAGAAGCGGATCCTGGTCCGGCCGCGCGGGTCGAGCGCCAGCAGCTCCGGGTTGACCCACTTGGTGGCGAACGAGGCCTTGGCCGTCGGCCACTGCCGGAAGGCCCGGATCAGGTCGGCGGTGTTGTCGCACACCAGGGCGTCGACCGAGCAGTCGTTGTTCTCCCCGATGTCGTACACCCAGGCGGCCGGGTCGCACTGGTTGGGCTCCGGCTTGGGCCCCTGCTTCGCGACGTGCCGGCCGAGGTGGGCGATCACCTTGTCGATGTTGGTGAAGACGGTGATCGGGTTGGCGTACCCCTTGCGCCGGGGCACGTAGCAGTACGCGCAGGCCAGCGCGCAGCCGTTGGCCGAGCTGGGGGCGATCCAGTCCGCCGAGCGGCCGTTGGGCCGGGTGGCCAGCGACTTCTTCACGCCGAGCACCACCACCTCGCTCTTGATCCGGGCCCACCGGGCCACGTTGCCCTCGTTGCCGTGCAGGTGCGGGATCTGCCAGTGCGAGGGCACCGCGATGACCTTGGCGTCGGGGAACCGGTCGAGCACCTGGCGCCCGCGCGGTGAGGCGGCGGCCGCGGGTTCCGCGTAGATCTCCCGGACGTCGAAGAGCCGGCGGTCCGGTCCGGTGGTCGTCACTGTGCGCTGCTCCTCGGGTCGTCCCGGTCGTCCCGGTCATGCTGGTCGGACGGGTCGGACGGGTCGGACGGGTCGGTGGTGGCCTGCCGTGCGGGCCGACCGTCCCGGCCTCCCGGCGGCTTCGCCGCACGGTATTCGGTGCGGGCCGTCGGGAGGATTGGTCCGGGGCCGGACGGCGGAGAAGAATTCCGGTCGGGCGGCCAATCCAGCGGGCCGGCCGGTCCGAACAACAGGTGCCCGGCCCGGTGCAGCGTTCGGTGCCCGGGCCGGACGTCCCGACCGCTCCCAGGAGGCCAGTCATGCCCGCGACCCCACCGCAGGACCGCCCACCGGTCCTGTCCCAGCGACCGACGGCGCCCGGCGCCGGCTGTCGGGGGGTGGCGAGGTGAACACCGTGGTTCATCTGTCCGGCCCGCAGCGACGGGGACCGGACCTGAGGGAGCTGCTGGTCAAGGTCTCGTTCGGGGACCAGGAGGCCTTCGGCCGGCTCTACGACGCGGTGGCCGGTCCGGTGCTGGGCCTGGTGCGACGGGTGCTCCGGGACCCGGCGCAGTCCGAGGAGGTCACCCAGGAGGTGATGCTGGAGGTGTGGCGGACCGCCGCCCGCTACCAGCCCGAACGGGGCGAGGTGATGGCCTGGGTGATGACCCTCGCCCACCGCCGCGCCGTCGACCGGGTGCGCAGTGCCCAGGCCGCCGCGGACCGCGACCGCCGGGCCGCCGCCCAGGCGCACACCCCTGCCTACGACGAGGTGGCCGAGCAGGTCGAGGGCCGCCTGGAGCGCGAGCAGGTCCGGCGCTGCCTGAAGATGCTGACCGAACTCCAGCGTGAGTCGGTCACCCTGGCGTACTACCGGGGCTGTTCCTACCGGGAGACCGCCGAGATGCTCGGGGTGCCGCTCGGCACCGTCAAGACACGCATGCGGGACGGTCTGATCCGGCTGCGCGACTGCCTGGGGGTGGGGTCATGAGCACGGCCGCCGATCTGCACACGCTGACCGGCGCGTACGCGGCGCACGCGCTGCCGGAGACGGAGAGCCTCGCGTTCGAACGTCATCTGGCGCAGTGCCCGGCCTGCGCGCTGGAGGTCCAGGAGTTCAGGGCCGCGCTGGCCCGGCTCGGCTCCGCCGAGACGACGAGGGTGCCGCCCGAGCTGAAGGCCCGGGTGATGGCCGGCATCGGTTCGGTGCGCCAACTCGGGCCCGGCGAACCGCTGGACGAGCGCGGGTCCGGTGCGGGCGGGAGCGGCCGGTTGGCCCGTACCTGGCCCAGGTTCGCGCTGGCCGCCTCGGTCGCCGTCGCGGTCGGCCTCGGCGGTGTCGCGGTCAGCGAACACCGGTCGGCCGAGCAGGCCCAGCGGCAGTCCGCCCAACTGCAGCAGCAGGCGGCGGCGTTCGGCTCGCTGCTGACCGCCCCGGACGCCCGGACCAGGACTGCCAAGGCAGGCGCCGGGGTCGGCACCGTGGTCTGGTCCGAGAGCCTGGATCAGGCCGGCTTCCTCGCCGCGAGCCTGCCCCAACTGCCGAAGGACAAGGTCTACGAACTCTGGTTCAACGACTCCGGCACCATGCGACCGGCCGGGCTGATGCCCGTCTCCACCGGTTCGATGCTGCTCAGCGGCCCGATCGACGGCGCCGTGGGCATCGGGGTCACGGTCGAGCCGGCCGGGGGCTCGCCGCAGCCGACGGGTGCGCCGGTCATGCTGATGCCGTTCGCCTGATCCCGGCGGTGGGCCGACCGATGGATCCAGCGGGTGGATCCAACCGCTGGATCCATCTGCCGGATCCAACCGGCGGAACGCGCCAATCCGTTCGGCCCATCGCTCCGAATACCTGATGTCCAGGGGAATGGAGGCCCGTCCGGAGACGGGTGGGCCCGACGGAACGGGAGGGGCGTGCGTGAGCGTGCCCGAGCATGCCGCAGCGGTCGTGATCGCGGGTGACGAGACCGGACGGCGCCGGGCGCGCCACCACGCGGGAGGCCGCGGGACGGCGGTCGTGGGGAGTGGGGTGGCCGGCCTGACCGCCGCCTACCAGCTGCACCGAGCCGGCGTCGACGTCGAGTTGTTCGAGGCCGACGCCCGGCTCGGCGGCCACGCCCACACCCAGGACGTCACCGGCGCCGACGGGCGGACCGTACCGCTCGACACCGCGTTCCTGGTGCACAACGACCGGACCTACCCCCATCTCGTGGAGATGTTCGGTGAGTTGGGCGTCGTCACCCGGCCCAGCGAGATGAGCATGTCGGTGCAGTGCGGCGGCTGCGGCCTGGAGTACGCCGGCGCCCGGGGCCCGGGCGGTCTCTTCGCCCAGCCGTCCCGGGCACTGCACCCCGACTACCTGCGGATGCTCGCCGAGGTGCCGCGGTTCCACCGCCGGGCCCGGCGGCTGCTGGCCGACACCGGGCCGCGGGCGGAGGCGCTCACGCTGGGCCGGTTCCTCACCGAAGGGGGCTTCTCGTCGTACTTCGTCAGCCACTTCGTGACCCCGGTGGTGTCGGCGGTGTGGTCCTGCGCGCCGGACGTCGCGGGCGACTACCCGGCCCGCTACCTCTTCGCGTTCCTCGACAACCACGGGATGCTCGCGGTCACCGGCTCGCCGACCTGGCGGACGGTGGTCGGCGGCTCCCGCGGTTACGTCGAGAAGATCGCCGACCGCCTGACCGCCGTCCATCGGGGCACCCCGGTCCGCGCCGTCCGGCGCCACCCGGACGGGGTGGAGATCGTCACCGGCGGCGGCGAGCGGACGGGGTTCGACGCCGTGGTCATCGCCACCCACCCCGACCAGGCGCTGGCCCTGCTGGCCGACCCCACGGAGGCCGAACGCGAGGTGCTCGGCGCGTTCCGCTACTCGCTCAACCCGACCGTCCTGCACCGGGACGCGAGCCTGCTGCCCGCGGCCGCCCGGGCCCGCGCCTCCTGGAACTACCGGATGGCCGACTGCGGCGGTCGTGCCGACCGGGTGGAGGTCAGCTACCACCTCAACCGGCTGCTCGGCCTCGACACGGACGAGGACTACCTGGTCACCCTCAACGAGGACGCCGCCCGGCCGGTGCCGCCCGAGCACGTGGTGGCCCGGATGACCTACCGCCACCCGGTCTACACCCCGGAGAGCCTGGCCGCCCAGCGCCGGCTGCCCGAAATCACCACCGGACGCACCGCGTTCGCCGGTGCGTACCACGGCTGGGGCTTCCACGAGGACGGCTGCCGCTCGGGCGTACTGGCCGCCCGGGCCCTGGCCGGGGTCGCAGCGCCGTGACCGGGAACAGCGCCGCCGGGGACGGTGTGATCGGGAACGGTGTGACCGGGAACCGCGCGGCCGACGCTCCGGAGCCCGGCCCGCGCCGTTCGGCCGCCGTGGCCGCCGCGCCGTCGCCGACCGCCGTCGAGGCACTGCGGGTGGAGCTGCCCGGGCCCTGGGGCGCGGCCCTGTACGACTGCCGGATCGCCCACGTCCGCACCGGTCCCGTCCGGCATTCGTTCACCCACCGCACCTACCTGTGGCTGGTCGACCTCGACCACCTGCCGGTGCTTCCCGCCGCGCTGCGCCCGCTGGCCCGGTTCCGGCCGGCGGACCACGGCGACGGGCGGCGCCCGCCCCGCCGGGACATCGAGGAGTTCCTGGCCGGCCACGGCCTGGACCTGGCGGGCGGCCAGGTGCTGATGCTGGCGCACGCCCGCTCCTTCGGCCACGTCTTCAACCCGCTCACCGTCTACTGGTGCCACGGCGCGGACGGAACGCCGCTCTGCACGGTGGCCGAGGTGCACAACACCTACGGCGGGCGCCACCGCTACCTGCTGCGGACCGACCCGGACGGCCGGGCCCGGGCCGCGAAGGAGTTCTACGTCTCGCCGTTCTTCCCCGTGGACGGCGAGTACCGGATGCGGCTGCCGGAGCCCGGCGCCCTGCTGGACCTCTCCGTCCACCTGCGGCGCGGCGGCGAGCGGGCGTTCACCGCCACCGTGCGCGGCACCCGCCGCCCGGCCGGCGTGCTCGGGCTGCTGCGCGAGGCCGCCCGCCACCCCTTCTCGACGCTCGCGGTCTCCCTGCACATCCGGTACCAGGGCATCCGGCTGCTGCTGCGGGGCCTGCCCGTGCACCCGCGCCCGGGCCGCCCCGCGGCGGGCCCGCCGGCGCCCGCACCGCGCCCGAAGTGCCCGCCCGCGCACGACCGTTCCACCCCCGACGTCAAGGAAGAAGCCCCGCTGTCGTGACGACCTACAGCACCTATCGACCCACCCCCGCGCCCGGCCGGCCGCAGCAGCCGCCGCTCGACAGCCCCGCGGTGGACCCGGTGCGCTGGCCCGACGTGGCCCGCGTGCCCGGCGGCCCGGCGCGGGCGGCCGTCGCCGGGCAGCTGCTGCGCGGCGTCGCCCGCCGGCTCGGGCTGCGCGTCGAACTGCCGGGCGGCAGGCTCCTGGTGGACGCGCCGGACGGCGCCCCGACGTTGCGCCTGCACCGCCCGCGGGACTTCCACCGGCGGATCGGGGCCGGCGGCCTGATCGGCTTCGGCGAGTCCTACCAGGCGGGCGACTGGGACTCACCGGACCTGGTCGCCCTGCTCACCGCGCTCGCCACCTCGCCGGGCACCCTGGTGCCGCCCCGGCTGCAGGGGCTGCGGCGCTGGCACGCGCAGCGACCGCCGGCCGCCGAGCGGGGCAGCGAGGAGAACACCCGCCGCAACATCCAGCGCCACTACGACCTCTCCAACGACCTCTTCGCGCTCTTCCTCGACCCCACCATGACGTACTCCGCCGCGCTCTTCCCCGCGGATCCCACCGGTGCGGCGGCGCCCCGGGCCGGCTGGGCGGAGCTGCCTTCGGCCCAGCACCGCAAGATCGACCGGCTGCTCGACCTGGCCGGTGTGGGGCCGGGCACCCGGCTGCTGGAGATCGGCACCGGCTGGGGCGAACTCGCGCTGCGGGCCGCCGGGCGCGGCGCCGACGTGGTCACGCTGACCCTCTCCGAGGAGCAGCGACGGCTGGCCGAGCGCCGGATCGCCGAGGCCGGGTACGCCGGCCAGGTGGAGGTGCGCCTGTGCGACTACCGCACGGCGGAGGGCAGGTACGACGCGGTGGTCAGCGTCGAGATGATCGAGGCGGTCGGCCGCCCCTACTGGCCCGCCTACTTCGCCACCCTGGACCGGGTGCTCGCGCCCGGCGGCCGGGCCGTGCTGCAGGCGATCACCATGCCGCACGAGCGCATGCTCGCGAGCACGGACACCTACACCTGGATCCTCAAGTACATCTTCCCCGGCGGGCAGATCCCCTCCACCGAGGGTCTCGCCCGGGCCGCGGCCGAGCACTCCGGGCTGCGCCTCACGCACTGGCACGCGTTCGGCCCGCACTACGCGGAGACGCTGCGGCTGTGGCGCGAGCGGTTCACCGCGCGGGCGGAGGAGGTCGCGGGCCTCGGTTTCGACCACGTCTTCCGGCGGATGTGGGAGCTCTACCTCGCGTACTCGGAGGCCGGCTTCCGGGCCGGCTACCTGGACGTCCAGCACCTGCTGTTCACCCGCGAGGAGCCGGCCCGATGACGACCCCGGACCGCCCGATGACGGCCCCGGACCGCCCGACGAGGGCCTCGGACCGTCCGACGAGGGCCCTCGTGCACCCGGCGGCCGCGCGATGAGCGGCGTGGACGCGGGCGCGCTGCTGACCTCGCTGGCCGCGACGCTGGGGGCGGCGCTGGCGGTGATGCTCGTGGCCTTCGCGGTCGGTGTCCGCACCGGCCGCCACCGCGGGGTGGACGTCGCCTGGGGGCTGGCCTTCGCGGCCGTCGCGCTGACCGGTTACGCCGTCTCCGCCGGGCACGGCGATCCGCAGCGCCGGCTGCTGGCCACCGTGCTGGTGCTGATCTGGGGCCTGCGGCTGTCCGTCCACATCGGCCGGCGCTCGCGCGGCGCCGCGGAGGACCCGCGCTACGAGCGGATGCTCGACAAGGCCCCCGGCGGCCGGCGGACGGCCTACGCGTTCCGGATCGTCTACCTGCTCCAGGCGGGCATCCTGTGGTTCGTCTCGCTGCCCGTGCAGGTGGCCCAGCAGCTGCCGCACCCGCCCGGCCCGCTCGCCTGGGCCGGCACCGGGATCTGGGCGGTCGGCCTCTTCTTCGAGGCCGTCGGCGATGCCCAGCTGGGCCGCTTCAGGGCCGACCCGGCCAACCGCGGCCGGGTGCTGGACCGGGGGCTCTGGCGCTACACCCGCCACCCCAACTACTTCGGTGACGCCTGCGTCTGGTGGGGACTGTTCCTGCTGGCCGCGGACGCGCCGATCGGTCTGGCGACCGTGCTCAGCCCGCTGCTCATGACGTACCTGCTGGTCAACGGCAGCGGAAAGCCGATGCTGGAGCGCCAGCTCAGCGGCACCAAACCGGGCTGGGCCGAGTACGCCGCCCGGACGAGCGGCTTCGTCCCGCTGCCGCCACGGCCCGGCCGGGGCAGCGGCGGCTGAGCCCGCACGGGTCGCGCCGGCTCGGCCGTCCCGGCGCGGTCACGCCCGCTCAGTCCTCCCAGCGGACGGCGAGCATCGCCGCGTCGTCGTCCAGCCCCGCCCGCGTGTAGGACCGGACGTCCGCCAGCAGGGCGTCCAGGACGTCCTCCGGGTCGCGGGCCTCCAGTGCCGCCAGCCGCTCGGCCAGCGGGTAGAAGCGATCGGCGCTGTTGCGCGCCTCCGAGACGCCGTCGGTGTAGAGCAGCAGCAGGTCGCCCGGGAGCGGGTCGAAGCGGCTGCCCGCGTACCGGTCGCCGGCCAGGTCCAGCAGGGCCAGCGGCGGTGCGTGCACCGGCGGGGCCAGTTCGCGCACCGTGCCGGCCCGGCGCAGCATCGGGTGCGGGTGGCCGCAGTTCACCAGTTCGACCGGCCCCGGCCGGTCCGGGATGCCGGCCAGCACCGCCGTGACGAACCGGCCGTCCGCGGACCGGCGGGCGAGGGCGGCGTCCAGCCGTCCGGCCAGCCCGGCCAGGTCGGGCTCGGTGCGGGCGGCCTCCCGGAACACCCCCAGCACGTCGGCCGCCGTCTCCACCACGCCCAGGCCGCTGCCCTGGACGTCGCCGAGGATGATCCGCAGGCCCAGCGGTGTCTCCACCACGTCGTACAGGTCGCCGCCGATCCGGGCCTCGGCTGCGGCGGCCGCGTACCGTACGGCGATCCGCACCCGCCCGACGTGCGTCGGCGGCGGGCGCAGCAGGGCGCGCTGGGCCGCCTCGGAGACGGTCCGGACCTGCACCAGCTCGCGCTCGCGGGCCGAGACCAGCACGACGTTGGCGACACTGGCCAGCGTCGCCGCCAGCACCGCGATCAGCGCCGTGAGGTGCACCGAGGGCGAGATCCCCCGGTTGGTGAGAGCGAGCAGCCCGACCGAGGCGGTGGCGGCGACGCCCGCCAGCAGCGGCACCCGGGCCAGCCGGCTGGTCGCACCGGCCAGTACCGGCACCGCCGCCAGGACGGGGGACACCGTGCTGCCCGGGCCGGACACCGCGTCGGTGACGACCGCGGCCGTCAGCAGCAGGTAGGCGCCGGCCAGCAGCCGCCGGGCCCGCCGGGGCAGCACGGTGGGCGGCAGCGTCACGTCCTTGCGGGCGCCGCTGGTCAAGGCTCCCTCCTCCGGGCCGGGTGGTCGGGCGGGCGGGCCGCGGGGCGGGGACCGGCTCGGTCCGCCGCCGGCCGCGCCCCGCCGGCTGCCTTCACCGTCCACTGTCCACCGCCCGCGGCCGGGCGGCCAGGCCGGGCGGCCGGACCACCGGAGCCGTCTAGGCTGAGCAGCGATGAGACGCAAGACCGCGATACCGCCCGCACCGCTGCCGCAGCGCCACGGCGTCGACCCGGTGCGGCTACGGCTGCCCGGTACCGGCGCCTGGTCCACCGTGCGCGAGTACCTGGTGCACCGGCTGCCCGCGGTGGACCCGGCGAGGATCGACGCGATGCTGTGCGGGCGCGAGATCCTCGGTACGGACGGGCCGTTGGCCCCGGACGCGCCCTTCGCCCCCGGCGCCCACCTGTGGTTCTACCGGGACCTGCCCGCGGAGGTCCACGTCCCGTTCGAGATCGAGGTGCTGTACCGGGACGAGCACCTGGTGGTCGCGGACAAGCCGCACTTCCTGGCCACCACCCCCCGTGGCCGGCACGTCACCCAGACCGCTCTCTCCCGGCTGCGGCACGGGCTCGGCCTGCCCGCCCTCAGCCCCGCGCACCGGCTCGACCGCCTCACCGCGGGGCTGGCCATGTTCGTCGTCCGGCCCGACGAACGCGCGGCGTACCAGAACCTCTTCCGCGACCGGCTGGTCCGCAAGGAGTACCGGGCGTTGGCGCGCTACGAGCCCGGTCTGGAGCTGCCGCGCACCGTCCGCAGTCGGATCGTGAAGGAGCGCGGGGTGATCGCCGCGCAGGAGGTGGCGGGCCCGCCGAACAGCGAGAGCCTGATCGAGCTGACCGGCCGGACCGGCGGGGTCGGCCACTACCGGCTGCGCCCCCGCACCGGGCGCACCCACCAGCTGCGGCTGCACATGAACAGCCTCGGCATCCCGATCCTGGGCGACCCGATCTACCCGGTGCTGCTCGACGAGCCGGCTCCGGACGACTTCGGAAGTCCCCTGCAACTGCTCTCCGCCGTATTGGAGTTCACCGATCCGGTGACGGGCGGGGAGCGTCGCTTCGAGAGCCGGCGGAGGCTGGCTCCCGAGCCGGGGCCCGCTCGGTAGGGCGAGCCCGGCCACCCCGCCCGGGTCGGCCGCGAGGCCGCTCCGGAGCCCGGGCGGGCGCCGCCGCCTCACCCGTCCTCACCCGTCCTCACCGGTCCTCACCACCGCCGAACAGGCTCCACTGCACGTGCTGGGTGTCGGTGTACTCGCGGACGGAGGTGATCACGCCGTCCCGGACGGTGAAGACGCCCAGGCAGGCGTTGTCGTAGACCCGGCCGGTGGCGGACAGACCCCTGGACGTCCACTCCGCGACCACCCGGCAGCCGTCGGCGATCACGCCGGTGAGCGTCACGGCGGGGGCGCCGCCGGGCGCGAACAGCACGCCGGCCCCGCCGAGGAACTCGTCGACGACGGTGTCCCGGCCGCGGTACACCCCGGTCAACGGCAGATCACCGGGGTACGTCCAGGTGACGTCCTCGGCGAAGCTCGCCCGGATCGTGTCGAGGTCGCCCTCGGCCACGGCGGTGACGTAGCGGACGACGACCTCACGGGGGTCGACCGCCGCCGTCGGGTCGGTGACCTCCGGACGGGTGGCCTCCGGATCGCCGGTGCGTGGATCACTGGTGCTCATGACGACTCCTGGGGTGTGTGTGGGTACCGTGCCGGGGCGGGTACGCCGCCCCGGCACGGCAGGCTTCGCGCAGGTCGTGCCCGGGTTTCGGCCGCTCGGGCCAGGGCTTCGGGCCGCTCAGGACACGGTCAGGACGGCGTTGCCGCGGACCTTGCGGTCCCGCAGGTCGGCGAGGACGTCCGAGGTCCGCAGCCAGTCGGCGGTCAGACCGATCTCGGGGTGCAGCCTGCCCTCCGCGACCAGCCGTACCAGCGTCTCCAGGTCGGCGGCGTCCGGGCCGTCGTGGTCGGCGTAGCTGAAGTGCCGCAGCGTGGCCGAGACCGGGCCGGCGAAGAACTCGAAGAAGTCCAGGACGGCCGGCTCGCGGCTCGCCTGGCCGAACCAGACCAGCTCGCCGCGCGGCGCCAGCCGGGACAGCGCGAGCGGCAGGTTCTTCCCACCGGTGGACTCCAGGACGAGGTCGAAGGTGCCCTGCGCTTCCCCGATCTCCCGCACCACCGCCGCCGCGCCGAGCGCGGTGAGCCGCTCGCCGCGCTCGGCGGAGGCGGTGACCGCCGTGACCTCGGCGCCGGCTGCCGCCGCCAGTTCGGTCACGTAGTGGCCGACGCCGCCGGAGGCCCCGGTGAGCAGGATCCGTCGGCCGGCCACCGATCCGGCCGTTCGCAGCAGCCGCAGTGCGGTCAGACCCGCCAGCGGCAGCGCGGCCGCCTGCGCCGCGGTCACCGAACGGGGGAGGACCGCCAGCGAGCCGGTCGGCACCGCCGCGTACTCGGCCCAGCTCCCGCCCGCCGGGTGGCCGACCACCCGCTGCCCCACCGCGGGCCCCGAGCCGTCCGGCGCCGCCTGGACGACCAGCCCGGCGAGGTCCTTGCCCGGCCGCAGCTCACCCGCCGGGCCCTCCAACTGGAAGATCTCGCCACGGTTCACCGAGAACGCGTCCACCTTCACCAGTGCCTCGTCGGGCCGCTGCACCGGCTCCGCGACCTCGGTACGCCGAACCGGCCCGGGTGGGGTCACCCGTCGCCACAAATGCCTTCATCGCCCTGCTCCTCGTCGGTTCCGCCGGTGCTCCCCGGCTGGTCACCAGCAAACCGCCGGGGCCAACGGGCGGTCCAACAACCGGATACCGGTGGTGACAACCGTCGGTTGTCGGCCAGGATGGCGCCCGTGGATCTCGATCTCGCCCAGGTGCGCGCCTTCGTGCTGACGGCCGAACACCTGCACTTCCGCCGGGCGGCCCAGGACCTCGCACTGACCCAGCAGGCCCTGTCCAAGCGGATCGCCAGACTGGAGGAGGGCCTCGGCGCCGTCCTGTTCGACCGCGGCCCGGCCGGCGTCGCCCTCACCCCGGCCGGAGCCCGGTTCCTCGGCCCGGCCCGGGCCCTGATCGCCGCGGGCGAGGCCGCCGTCGCCGCCGTCGGCGAGCGCGGGCGTCCCGTCCGGCTCGACGTCTGGGGCCACCTGTTCGCCCCGCTGCGCACCGTACGGGAGGTGCTGGACGGCCCGGCGGCCGGCGGCGTGCACGCGGAGGTCGGCCCGGCCCGGGACCTCGCCGCGGTCGCGGCCGGGCTGCTGCGCGGCGACAGCGACGCCGGATTCGGCCGGTACCACCCGTTCGGCGACCACCGCGACGAGGCGCTGGCCCACCGCCTGGTCCGGCTGGAGCCGGTGGACGCGGTGCTCGCCGTCGATCATCCGCTCGCGCACCGGCAGGCGCTGCGACCGGCCGAGCTGGCCACCGGCCGGCTGGTCCTGCCCGCCGCGGCCGAACGGCTGGACTTCCTACGGCGGTTCGCCGAGGAGTTCGCCGTTCCGATGCTGCCGGGCGAGGCCAACCTCGGGTTCGAGCACCTGCTGGCGCGGATCCGCTCGACCCCGGGAGGCTTCACGCTCTTCCCTGCCGAGATGCCGCTACCGGACGGCTGCGGACTGCTGGCCGTCCCGCTCGTCGAGCCGACCCCGCTCTACGCCTGGTCGCTGCTCCGGGCCCGCCAGCACCCCGCCCCCGGCGTGGACGCGCTGCTGTGCGCCTTCGCCGAGACCGGCCGGCGGCGGCGCTGGCTGGAGTACCGGCCCGAGCGCGACTGGCTGCCGGAGGCGGACCAGGAGCAGGCCCGGGCGCTGTGAAGCCGGACCAGGAGCAGGCCCGGGCGCTCTGAAGCCGGTCCGGGACAAGGGCGTCCCGGGAGTTCCCGGCCGGTCCTAGGCCGTGCCCGTGCCCCGCCGGACAGGCCCTAGGGCCAAGGGACCACCCCGTGGACCGGCCGACGGCCGATCCGGGCGGGGCCGTTCCGGAGCCACAGTGGTGCCATGAACGCTTCGCAGACGCTCCCGTCGCAGACGCCCCCGGCCCGGCCCGCCGACGGTCCGCAGGTGGCCCTGATCACCGGTGCCTCGCGCGGACTGGGCCTCGAACTGGCCCGGGCCCTCGCCGCCGAGGGCCGACCGCTCGTACTGACCGCCCGGCACCGGGACGAACTCGCCGCCGCCGAAGCCGAACTGGCGAACCTCACCAAGGTCGTCGCGCTCGCCGGATCGGTGGTCGACGACGCGCACCGTGAGCGGCTCGCCCGGGCCGCCGCCGACCTTGGCGGAGCGGACCTCCTGGTCAACAACGCCTCCACGCTCACCGGTTACGACCTGGCGGGCGCCGCGCTGCCCGGCCTCGCCGAGTTCCCGCTGCCGGGCCTGCTGGAGACCTTCGAGGTCAACGTCCTCGGGCCGATCGCGCTCACCCAGCTGCTCCTGCCGCAACTGCGGGCCCGGGCCGGCGCGATCGTCAACCTCAGCTCCGACGCGGCCGTCGAGGCCTATCCCGGCTGGGGCGGCTACGGCGCGTCCAAGGCCGCGCTGGACCACGCCTCCGCGGTGCTCGCGGCCGAGGAGCAGGCGGTGCGGGTGTGGGCCGTCGACCCCGGCGACATGCGTACCCGGATGCACCAGGAGGCCTTTCCCGGCGAGGACATCTCCGACCGACCGCTGCCGCGCACCGTCGTCCCCGCCTTCCTGACCCTGCTGCGCGAACGCCCCGCGTCCGGCCGCTACCGGGCGGCGGACCTGGCGGCCGCCCGGCCCCCCGGCACCGGCACGGCCGCGCCCGACGACGACGGGGAGCCCCGATGAACACCGCCCTCGAGGACCGCTTCGACTTCACCGTCCCGCCCGAACTGTCCGCCCGCGCGCCGGCCGAGGCCAGGGGGGTCGCCCGGGACGGCGTACGGATGCTGGTCGGCCGGCCCGGCGGCGCGGTCGAGCACCACCGCTTCGGCGACCTGCCGCACCTGCTGCGCGCCGGAGACCTGTTGGTGGTCAACAACTCCGCCACCCTGCCGGCCGCCCTGCCCGGCCGCCTCCCCGACGGCACGCCGGTCGCCCTGCACCTGTCCTCCGCCGAGCCGGGCCCGCACGGGACGCACCTGGTCGAACTGCGCCGGGCCCCCGAGACGCCGCACGGCGCCGCCGGCCCCTACCCGCCGGAGCTGACCCCGGCCCGGACCGGGCTGCGGATCGGGCTGCCCGGCGGCGCCGCCGCCGTCCTGGGCGAGCCGTTCACCGCCCGGCTCCGGCACGCCCGGCTGACCGTGCCGACGGCCCTGCCGGCCTACCTGTCCCGCCACGGCCGGGCGATCCGCTACGGGTACGTGGACCGGGACTGGCCCATCGAGGCGTACCAGACGGTCTTCGCCACCGTGCCGGGGAGCAGCGAGATGCCCAGCGCGGCACGGCCGTTCACGGCCGAGGTGGTGGCCCGGCTGGCCGGCCGGGGCGTCCTGGTCGCGCCGGTCACCCTGCACACCGGCGTCGCCTCGCCCGAGGCCCACGAGGCCCCGTACCCGGAGCGGTTCACCGTGCCCGCGGCCACCGCGGCACTCACCGGGCACGTCCGCGCGAGCGGCGGGCGGGTGATCGCGGTCGGCACCACCGTGGTCCGGGCCCTGGAGTCGGCCGCCGACCCGGACGGGGTGGTCCGGGAGGCCGACGGCTGGACGGAGTTGGTGATCACGCCGGAGCGGGGCGTGCGCGCCGTGGACGGTCTGCTCACCGGCTGGCACGAGCCCCGGGCCTCGCACCTGCTGATGCTGGAGGCCGTCGCCGGCCACGCGCTGCTCGAACGCTGCTACGCGGAGGCGCTCGAACACCGTTACCTCTGGCACGAGTTCGGCGACGTCAACCTCCTCCTGCCGGACTGAGTCGACCTCCCCCGCCCGCCGTCCGACCTCCCCCGCCCGCCACCCGCCGTCTGGTCGGCCTCGGGCCCGCGGTCACCCGAAGAGCTCGTGGTCGGCCAGGACCTCGTCCAGCACCCGGCGGTGCTCGGCCGCCTGCGCGGGATCCTCGTCGAGGAACTGTGCCAGGCAGATCAGGGACTTCCACAGGGCCCACCCGCGGGCCCGCGCCCACGTGCCGCGGTCCTGGCCGACCGTCTCGCGGAACGCCTGTCGGCTGCCGTCCGCGAACATCGTCCAGGCGATCACCAGGTCGCAGGCGGGGTCACCCGTGCCGGAGGTGCCGAAGTCGATGACCGCGGCCAGCTTCCCGTCCCTGACCAGCAGGTTCCCGCCGGCGATGTCCCCGTGGAACCAGACCGGCGA
Organism: Kitasatospora sp. NPDC057015; assembly: GCF_042673745.1. Classification (NCBI taxonomy): domain Bacteria; kingdom Bacillati; phylum Actinomycetota; class Actinomycetes; order Kitasatosporales; family Streptomycetaceae; genus Kitasatospora; species Kitasatospora sp. NPDC057015. The sequence goes on along the minus strand of NZ_JBHUSG010000017.1, from coordinate 45,521 downwards.
GCCCTGCCGGGTGGCCGCCAGGGCGGCCTCCCAGACGGCCTCGGCCCGCACGGTGTCGACCCGGCCGGCCAGGGCGGCGAGCGCCCGCCTGGTCTCGCCGTCGTAGTGGGCCGGCGGCGCCCCCCGGTGGAAGCTGTGCGCCCCCGCCCCGGGGCCGCCGGTCGCGTCGACCCGTTGCAGGGCGAGCACGAACTCGCCCACTCCGACCGCGAATCCGGGTAGGTCGTCGAGTGGCCGGCGGTTCGCGCTCTCGCCCTCCAGCCAGCCGCGGACCGACCAGGGGTGCGGGTACCCCTCACCCGGCGCCCCCAGCGCCAGCACCGGGGGCACGGCCACCGGGAGCTCGGCGGCGAGCACCGGCAACCACCGGTGCTCCTTCTCCACCGCGGGGTCGTAGGCCGCCGCGGTCGGCAGGCGCACCGTCATCGTGTCGCCCAGCCGGTAGGTGCGGTTGTCCCATCCGTCGACCGCGACCGGCCGTACCGGCAGCGCGCCCCACTGCGGGAACTGCGCGCGCACCAGCCGCCCGACCAGTGCCGCGTCGATCCCCGCGCGGCCGTCCCGCGGGAGGTCGTCCCGCAGGAGGTCGTCCCGGAATTCGTCGTCCCGGAATCGGCCGTCCGGGAAGAGGTTGTCCACCATCCCGCGATCGTCGCCGCTGTTCCCGGGTCCGGCAAGGGAATTCCCCCCGGCCGGGCGCGGTGGGGCAGGCGCCGCCCGCCCACACCGGCCGGCACGGCGGCGCGGCGGCTCTCAGAGCGCCCCGGCCTCGGCGGCGGCCCGCACCGAGGGGTGCAGCGGGCGCCAGCCCAGGTCCCGGCGGATCAGGGCGGTGCTGACCTGCCCGTCCCAGGGGTCGGCGAGCTCGCGCTCCGCCGCGCCCGCCGGCTGCGGGGCACCGTGGATCTCGTGCAGGTCGTACGCGGTGATCGGCGCGTCGTCGGCCGCGTTGTAGGTCCGGCCCTCGATGCCGGGGGTGCTCAGCGCCCGCCAGAGCGCCTGCCCGGCGTCCGCATGGTGCACCACGGGCAGCCGCCGGTGCGAGGGCCAGTGCGCGGCCCAGCGCAGGGACTGCGCCAGGTGCGGATCACCCTCCCCGTAGACGAAGGCCAACCGGACGACGACCAGCGGCAGTTCGCCGCCGAGTTCGCCCAACCCGGCCTCCGCCTGCGCCTTGGAGCGCGCGTACGCGCCCCACTCGGGGGCGGGCCGCAGCGGATCGGACTCCACCGCCGGGCGCCCTGCCCCGCCCCCGTACACCAGGTTGGTGCTGGTCTGCACGAACCGCCGCACGCCGGCCCGGGCGGCGTCGCGGCCGAGTGCCACCGCCGCGTCCCGGTTCACCGCGTACGCCTCCTCGTCCGGCACCCCGCGCAGGGCGGCGGCCACGTTGACCACGGCCTCGGCCCCCCGGAGCGCCCGCGCCCGGTCGGCGGGATCCCGCAGGTCGCCGACCACCACCCGCACCCCGAGCGCGGCCAGGGCGGCGGCCCGCGCCTCGTCCCGGACCAGCACCCGCACCGAGTCCGCGCCGGCCCACCGTGCCAGTCGCGGTACGAACCGCCGGCCCACCTGCCCGGTCGCCCCGGTCACCAGAATCGTCGTCATCGCCTTGCCTCCCGCTCCCGGCCCCGCCCAGGGGCCGCGCCCCAACGATGGCCGCGGGGCGGCGGATCCGGGAGGGACCGGCTTACCAGGGGATCGGCGATCCCTGGCTGGGCCGCGGCGCGCGGGGCATGCTGGACGCGTGATCGACCGACCGGCCCTGGCCGACTTCCTCAGCCGCCGCCGCGCCCGCCTCACCCCGGCGGACGTCGGCCTTCCCCCCGGGGCCCGGCGCCGCACTCCGGGCCTGCGTCGGGAGGAGGTGGCCCAACTCGCGGGCCTTTCGGTGGACTACTACGCACGGATCGAGCAGCGGCGCGGCCCGCAACCGTCCCCGCAACTGCTCGCGGCGCTGGCCCGCGCGCTGCGCCTCACCGAGGTCGAGCGCGACCACCTGTTCCACCTGGCCGGGCACGAGCCGCCGCGCGAGCACCGGGGCCTTGCCCACCTGCGGCCGGGCCTGCTGCTCATCCTCGACCGGCTGCACGACACGCCCGCCCAGGTGGTCTCCGACCTCGGGGACGTCCTGGCGCAGAACCCGATGGCCGCCGCCCTGTTGGGCGACGTCTCGGAGTACGCGCCGCGGGAGCGCAACGTGGTCCGCCGGTGGTTCACCAGCCCGGACTCGCGCGCGAAGTTCCCGCCGGAGGAGCACGAGGCGATGGCCCGCTCCCATGTCGCCGCCCTGCGCGCCATCCGCGCCGCCAGGCCGGCCGACCGCCAGGCCGCCGCGCTGGTCGACGAGCTGCTGGCGGCCAGTACGGAGTTCGCGGGGTACTGGGAGCGGCACGACGTCGCCGTCCGCCGGGAGGGCCGCAAGACCGTGCTGCATCCGCTGGTCGGGCGGATCGAACTGGAGTGCGAGGTCCTCGGCGTGGCCGCGCACGACCAGTTGCTGCTGGTCTACACCGCCCGCCCGGGCAGCGAGTCCGCCCGGCGGCTGGAGTTGCTGGGGGTGGTGGGGCAGCAGGACCTGACCCGGCCCGAGCCCGGGGCCCGGCTGGACTGACCGGGGCCCGTCCGCGCCGCCCCCGTGATCCGCCCGCGCCGCCCCTCGGAGCCTTGGGAGCCCTCGGGCCCGGCTGCGCTGGGACGGCCGGGTGAGTGCGCGGAGACGTCGCTCGAACGGCTGGTGCGCCGCCTTGCGGCGGGCCCGCCCGCGTGGTGGGCTGTTGATCCTTTCCCGTGGTCCCTTCGGCGGTCACCTCAGCGGTCCCTTCCAGTGATCCTGTTCGGTGATCCCTTCCGGGGTCTGTCCCTCCGGCTCGTCCGCGTCGTTCCGACGGCGGGGTGCCGGGCAGGTGTGAGGAGTGCCGATCGTGCGACTCGGGTGGACGCTGCACGGGGACGGCCGCAACCCCGCCCCCGGCCAGGTGGTCGGACCGGGCGAGCGGCTCACCTGGGGGCGGACGGTCGGCCTGGGTGCGCAGCACGTGGTGGCGATGTTCGGGGCCACCTTCGTCGCGCCGATTCTGATGGGTCTGGATCCCAACCTCGCGGTGCTGGTCTCCGGGGCGGCGACGATCTTCTTCCTGCTGGCCACCGGCGGGCGGATCCCCTCCTACCTGGGCAGCAGTCTCTCCTTCGTCGGGGTGGCGGCGGTGATCCGCGCACAGGGCGGCGACTCCGCGACGCTGACCGGCGCGCTGCTGGTGGTCGGCGCGGTGCTGGCGGCCTGCGGCGCGGTGGTGAGGGCGCTGGGCGCCCGGGTGATCCACACGGTGCTGCCGCCGGTGGTGACGGGTGCGGTGGTCATGCTGATCGGCTTCAACCTGGCACCGGTGGCGGCCGGCACCTACTGGCCGCAGGACCAGTGGACGGCGCTGCTGACGATGAGCTTCACGGCGCTCGCGCTGGTCGTCCTGCGGGGCTTCTGGTCGCGGATCGCGATCTTCCTGGGCCTGCTCTTCGGGTACGCGGTGTCCTGGCTGTTCGACCGGGTCCTCGGCCGGATCCACTCGGCGAACGGGGCCGGTGAGGTGACGGACCACTGGCGGCTGGACCTGTCGGGGGTCGCCGGGGCGGACTGGATCGGATTCCCCACCCTGCACGGTCCCAGCTTCTCCGCCTCGGCCATCCTGGTGGCGCTGCCGGTGGTGGTGGCGCTGATCGCCGAGAACGCCGGGCACGTGAAGGCGGTCGGGGAGATGACGGGCGATCCGCTGGACGACCGGCTCGGCGGGGCGATCATGGCGGACGGCGCGGCCACCGTGATGTCGACGGCGGTCGGCGGCCCGGCCACCACCACCTACGCGGAGAACATCGGGGTGATGGCGGCGACCCGGGTCTACTCGACGGCCGCGTACTGGTGCGCGGCCGGCTTCGCGATCCTCTTCGGCCTCTGCCCGAAGTTCGGAGCCGTCGTCGCCGCGATCCCGGGCGGTGTCCTCGGCGGGATCACCGTCGTCCTGTACGGCATGATCGGCCTGCTCGGTGCGCAGATCTGGATCCACAACCGGGTGGACCTGACCAACCCGCTGCACCTCGTCCCGGTCGCCGCCGGTGTGATCATCGGCATCGGGAACGTCACCCTCACCTTCACCCACGACTTCGAGCTCTCCGGCATCGCCCTCGGCACGCTGATCGTGGTGATCGGCTACCACGGACTGCGGGCGCTGGCCCCGGCCCATCTGCGAGACCCCCGGCCGGCCCCGCTGCTGGACGCGGGCACCACCGGGTACGACGCGGGCGCCCCCGGCCACGACGACGGCGCCGCCCGCTAGGAGGACGGCACCGTCGGGTGCCGGCGCCACGTCACGGGTGGCCGTGCCGGGTGCTCGTCCGGTCGGGGGTGGGCGAGGACGGACTCGAACCGTCACAGCCGAAGCGGGGGCTTTACAGGCCCTTGGGCTCACCAGTGCCCAGCTCGCCCTCGATGAAGGAGTCAGGATGTCTGCCACGAACGGGGCGTGGCTGCGTGCTTCGTTTCCCGGCACGCGCATGGCACGCCGATGGCATTTCACTGCGCGGAGAGTGCGCGGATCGAACGCGCGCGGGCTTTCACCCGACTACGGCTTAGCAAGCCGCTGCCTTACCACTCGGCCAACTCTCCAACGCTGCCGGACGAGGATTCGAACCCCGAGTCTCCTGAGTCAGAGTCAGGCGTGCTACCAGTTGCACCATCCGGCACGGGGGCGCACGAAGAAGCCGCCCTCACGGGTCTCCCCGGGGCGGCTCGGCAGGGGGCGGCCGGCGCTACGCCTCAGGAAGTCCCGTACTGCGCTGGGAGGTCGAGGAACGCTGATACGACCGGGCACTGGTGACGGTGTTCATGAGGCGTTCCCTTCCGAGTCGTTCGGTGTCGATGGCCATACTCTGCACCAGGGCCGCCGGGCGGGCAACCGAATTATCCCGCCGGTCCGCACGGGCATCCGCGGGGTGCATCCGCGCGAGGGATTCACTCACGGAATTCACTCACCGGAATTCACGCGCGGAATTCACGTGCGGGAATCGCCGGGTGCGGGCCCGGGCGGGTTGCCGGTGCCGGCCGGCGGAGGGGTTCGGGAAGGGCCCGTCGGCACCGGGTGGACGGGCGGTCAGGCCGGCCAGTCGGGGCGGCGCCCGCTGGCGCCGAGGGCGCGGTCGAAGGGTGCGGCGCCGGCCGGCACGTCGACCGGCGGCCCGTACGAGCCGTTGGCGCGGGCCTGTTCGGCGAGTTGTTCGACGACGCCGAGGACGGTCTTGGCGCTCTGCTCGCCGATCCGGAACTCCAGGCCGGTGCCCTGGGCGAGGTCCCAACCGTGCAGGGCCATCTCCTGCAGGGTGATGGCGGCGGCGACCTCCGCGGGCAGGGTGCCGGAGCCGAACTCGGTGGTGCCGCCCAGGGCCTCGGGGGCGAGCCAGGCGGCGGAGGCGCGCTCGGCGGCGCGGGCGACCGCGACCGGGTCGGTCGGCGGTGCGACGGGCGCGGCGGGGCGCGGCTCCCTGCGGGCGGCGCGCTCCGAGTCGGACAGGACGCCGCCGAGGTGGGCGAGCAGGGCGCCGACGGTGTAGTCGGGGCAGGGGGTGGGGCGGTCGAGCTGCTCGGGGGTGATCCGTTCGGCGATGTCGGCGAACCGGGTGGCGAGTTCGCTGAGTGCGGCTTGCATGGCGGGTGCTCCTTTGGTGCTGGATCCGTGCTGGTGGGGGAGGGCGGGCGGCCCCGAGCGCGGGGGAGTGGGTGCCGGCGCCGTCAGGCGGTCCCGGTGGCGGGGGTATGGACAAATCGCTTAAGTCGAGACTAAAACGACATGCCACCCTCCGCAAATTGAAGCCATGACTAAAATGTCTATATGGATGCGGTGCGCGTGGTCGCCGAACCCAGACGGCGCGAGATCCTGCGGCTGGTCTGGGACGAGGAGCTGTCCGCCGGCGAGATAGCCGAACGGTTCGACGTCACGTTCGGTGCCGTGTCGCAGCATCTCAAGGTGCTGCGCGATGCCGGGCTGGTTACGCTGCGCCAGGACGGCCGCAAGCGCTACTACCGGGCGGACCGGGAGGCGATGGGCCCGCTGGCCACCTACCTGCAGACCATGTGGGCCACCCGGCTGGACGCCCTGGCCGAGCTCGCCGAACAGGCGGAACGGGCGGCTCAGGGGGATCAGGCGGAACAGGCGGAACGGGCGGCTCAGGGGGATCAGGCCGACCGGGCGTGACGCGCGGTGGACCGAACCGGACGGACCGGCCCGACGGAAGGACCCGACCCATGAGCGACCCCGTGGTGACCGTGGAACGGCGGATCGCAGCACGGCCCGAGACGGTGTTCTCCTTCTTCACCGACCGTGACCGCTGGCTCTCCTGGATGGGCCGGGCGGGCGACTTCGCCTTCGTCCCGGGCGGCGCCTTCCGGACCGACGTGGCGGCGGACAACCACGCCGCCGGCCACTTCGTGGAGCTGGACCCGCCCAAGCGGGTGGTCTTCACCTGGGGCTGGGAGAGCGGTGGCATCGCCGTCCCGCCCGGGTCCAGCACGGTGGAGATCACGCTCGAACCCGAGGGCGAGGGCACCTACCTCCGCCTGGTCCACCGGGACCTGCCGCCGGAGGCCTGCGTCCCGCACCACGAGGGCTGGGTGCACTACCTGGACCGGCTGGTCGTCCGCGCGGAGGGCGGCGACCCGGGCGTCGACGGCTGGGCGCGAGCCACCGCCGGCTGACCGCCCGCACGTCCGACCGCCCCGCAACGGGGAAGACCGCTCCCCACACGGGGGAAGACCGCGCCCGCAACCGGGAAACCCCTCCGCCGGGGCCGCCACCACGGGGTCGGGCGCCGGCCGGACACGTACCGACGAGGCAAGGGATCCGCATCATGCGTGCTGCCATCGCGACCGCCACCGACGCGCCGCTCTCACAGGTCGAGCGCCCCGTCCCCGAGCCGGGCCCGGGGGAGGTGCTGGTGCGGATCACCGCGTGCGGGGTGTGCTTCTCGGAGCTGAACCTGCTGCGCGGCCACTACCCGTTCGCCCGCTTCCCGGTCGTCCCGGGCCACGAGATCACCGGGACGGTCGTAGCCCTCGGGCCGGGCGTTGACCGGCCCGAGGTCGGCACCCCGGTCGGGGCCCAGTTCCTGCACGACTCCTGCGGGCACTGTGACCAGTGCGTGCGGGGCGGGCAGATCCTCTGCCCGGAGAAGCGGATCACGGGCGTCGTCGTCGACGGCGGCTACGCCGAGTACGCCGTCCTCAGGGCCGGGTTCGTCACCCCGCTGCCATCCGGCCTCGACCCGGTGGCCGCGGCCCCGCTGATGTGCGCGGGCATCACCGCCTTCAACGGCCTGCGCAGGGGCGGAGCCACGGCCGGCTCCCGGGTGGCGGTGATCGGCGCGGGCGGGATCGGCGCCCTCGCCGTCCGGTACGCCGTCGCGATGGGGGCCAGGGTCGCCGTGGTCGGCCGGTCCCGGCGCGGTGCGGACCTGGCACGGGAGCTCGGTGCCGAGCTCTTCGTCGCCACCGACGAGAGCGATCCGGCGGTGAGCCTCAGGGCCTGGGGCGGCGGTGCGGACCTGGTGCTGAACGCGGCCCCGTCCACCAGCGCCGCCGCGGCCGCACTGGGCGGGCTGGCCCCGGACGGCACCCTGTTGCTCTGCGGCTACGGCAGCGAGCCGCTCGTCCTGCCCGCCCAGCCGATGGTGCTCAACCGGCTGCGGGTGATGGCCTCGCCGTCCGGCTCCCCGCACGACCTGCGCGACACCCTCGCCTTCTCGGCCGCGCACGGCATCCTGCCCTCGGTCAGACCGATCGCCCTGGACGGGGCTCAGGCCGCGCTCGACGCGATGGCCGCGGGGCGCGGCGGCGGACGCTCCGTCATCGTCTTCGACTGACGCGGTCGCGTTCAGCGCTGCCGGCTGACAACTGCCGGCCGACGCCTGCCGGCTGACGCCTGCCGGTCGACGCCTTCCGGTCACGGTCGGCGCCGGCGGCCGGGGCCCCGGTCGTGCGGGGTCGCCGGCGGTCAAGCTCACGGGTCAGCACACCTGGTCGACGATCAGGCCGTCGCGCAGCTCCACCACCCGGTCGGCGAGTTCCATCAGGGTGGGGTCGTGGGTGGCGACCAGGGCGGTGACGCCCTCGCTGCGGACGACCGCGCGGAGCAGCTCCATGACCGAGTGGCCGGTCTCGGAGTCCAGCTGGCCGGTCGGCTCGTCCGCGATGATCAGGGCGGGTTCGTTGGCCAACGCCCGGGCGATGGCCACGCGTTGCTGCTGGCCGCCGGAGAGTTCGCCCGGCCGCCGGCCGGCGTGGTCGGCCAGGCCGACCAGGGCCAGCAGGGTGTGGGCCCGCTCCTCGCGCTGCCGGGCGGGCATGCGGCGCAGGCGCATCGGGACGCCGACGTTTTCGGCGGCGGTGAGCACGGGGATCAGGCCGAAGGACTGGAACACGAAGCCGATCCGGTCCCGGCGCAGCGCGAGCCGGCCGTCCTCGTCGAGCCCGGCCAGGTCGACGCCCTCCAGCTCGACCCGTCCGCCGGTCGGGGTGTCCAGGCCGCCCACCAGGTTGAGCAGGGTGGTCTTGCCGGAGCCCGACCGGCCCTTGAGCGCGGTGAGTTCGCCGCGGGCGGCGGAGAAGCCGACCCCGCGCAGGGCGTGCACGGCCTGCGGCCCGCTGCCGAAGCTCCGCCGCAGGTCCTCCACCAGCACCATGGGTGCCGGGTCGGCAGCCGCCGCCGCAGCCGCCGCCGTTGCAGCCGCCGGTGTGCTCGCCGCTCGCTGGCTCATGCTGAGTCCCCCCGGGTCGGCCCGCAGGCCGGTCGTTGTCGGTGCGATGTTCGTGAGGGTTTGAATTTGCTCATCCTTTGCGCGAACTGCGCAAGACCCTTCCATACGATGATCGAATCTGACAGGATCGTCCGCTATCCGGTGCCAAGCAACCGGCCTTGGGGGAGGAACGGGATGCTCGGCTTCGTCCTTCGCCGCCTGCGCGGGCGACTCCCGCTCGCCGCGGCCGTCCTGGTCACGATGCTGATCACCACGGCGATGCTCACCGCGATCGTGGCGTTCAACCGCACCGTGGGCGAGGCCGGTCTGCGCCAGGCGCTCCAGGGGCCGGGCCGGAGCCGGACCACCGTCCTGGTCACCGGAGAGCGCGCCGCGCAGGACCGCAATGCCGATGACGCGGCCGTCCGGGCCTTCGCCGACGACCTCTTCGGCCCGCTCCCGGCCCGGGTCGAGAGCGCCGCCCGCAGCCGCTCGTACGGGCTGCCCGCCGCCGGAGCCGAGGCGGTCAGGGCCACCGACGAGCGGGGCGCCGCCGGCAAGGATCCCGACCTCACCGTCCTGGTGGCCCTCGACCGCGACCGGGCGCACCTGCTGGCCGGTCGATGGCCGCAGCCGTCCGACCGACCGGCGCTCCAGGTCGGCGGATCCGCGGGTACGAGTGGCGCCGTCGAGGCCGCGGTTCCGCCGGCCGCGCTGGCCCGCCTGGGCCTGACGGCCGCGGCCCTGCCCGCCCCGGTGACCCTGGCCGACCGGCTCCAGGGGAGCCCGCAGACGGTGCTGGTCACCGGCGTCTACCAGGCCACCGACCGCACCGACCCGTTCTGGCGGCTCGACCCGCTCGGCGGCGCGGAGGTGCAGGTCAGCAGCTTCACCACCTACGGGCCCATGCTGGTGGACGACGCCGTGTTCACCTCCGGCAGGCTGGTCCAGAGCGGCCGGAGCTGGCTGGTCCGGGCCGACTTCGGTGCCGTCCGGCCCGCGGAGGCGGAGGCCCTGCGGCTGCGGGCCGACACCGTCGCCGCCGCCCTGCAGCACACCGCCGCGCTCCGAGTGCAGACCGAACTCGCGGACTTGCTCGGCGAGTTGAAATCGGGTGCGGTGGTGGCCCGGTCGACCGTACTGATCGGCGCCCTGCAACTCGCCGTGCTCGGCGCGGCGGCCCTGCTGCTGGTCGTCTCCCTGCTGACCGGCCGCCAGGAGGGCGAGAACGCCCTGCTGGCCGCCCGCGGCGCCTCCCGCGCGCGGATCGGCCTGCTCACCGCCGCCGAATCCGTCCTGCTCGCCCTACCCGCAGCCGTGCTCGCACCGCTGCTCACCCCGCCGCTGCTGCACCTGCTGGGCCGCTTCGGACCGCTCTCCCGAGTCCCGCTGGACACCTCCCTGCCGTGGATCCTGTGGCCCGTGGCCGCCGCCTGCGCGCTGGCCTGCGTGCTGCTCACCACCCTGCCCGGGTTGGTCCGCGGGGCCGGCGCCGCCGCGCTGCGCCGCGCCGGCCGGCGGCAGGCCGTGGTGGCCGGCGCGGCCCGCTCCGGCGCCGACCTCGCCCTGCTCGCCCTCGCCGTCCTGGCCTACCGGCAACTGGCCCGGCAGAGCGGCGGCACACTCGCGGCGGAGAGCGCCGACCGGCTCGGCGTCGATCCCGTCCTGGTCGCCGCGCCGACCCTGGCGCTCTGCGCCGGCACCCTGCTCGTCCTGCGTCTGCTGCCGTTCGCCGCCCGGCTGGGCGGCCGGCTGGCGGCCCGCGGCCGGGGCCTGGGCCCGGCCCTGGTGGGCTGGCAGTTCGCGCGCCGGCCCGGTCGGGCCACCGGACCGGTCCTGCTCCTGGTGCTCGCCGTCGCCACCGGGGTCCTGGCGCTCGGCCAGCACAGCGCGTGGTCCGCCTCGCAGCGCGACCAGGCCGACTTCGCGACCGCCGGGGGGCTGCGGATCACCGGCTCCGGCCTGGCCGCGATGGGCCAGGGCGGACGCTACGCGGCGCTGCCCGGCGGCGAGCGGCTGATCCCCGTCGTCCGGGCCGACCAGTCGCTGCCCGGCGGCGGCACCGGCCGGCTGCTGGCGCTGGACGCGGCGGGCGCGGCCGAGCACCTGCGGGTCCGTCCCGACCTGTTCGACGGGCGCGGCGCCCGCGAGCTGCTGGCGCCGCTGGTACGCCCCGAACCGTCCGGCCGGGCGGCCGGCATCCCCCTGCCGGGCCACCCGGCGCGGATCGACCTGGAGGTGGGCGTCCGGGTGCTGCAACGCTCGGCCGCGACCGGGCCGCCGTCCGACGGCGCGCCCGCCCGCCCGGGCCTGTGGCTGATGCTGAGCGACCGCTTCGGCACCACCTACCGCACCCTCGTCCCCGGCCTGCCGGCCGAGGGCGAGGCGAAGGTCTCCGTCGACCTGGCCGCGCTGACGGACGCCCCGCTCGGCGCCGTCGCCGCGCCGCTGACCCTGACCGGCCTGGTGGTCGGCTACGGCTGGGCGGGCGGCGAACGGATCGACGGCGAGCTGACGGTGGGCCGGATCGCGGCGGCCGACACCCCGGACGGCCCGGCGGTGCCCCTCCCCGCCGGGCCGGACTGGTCACCGGCACCCGCGCCGGGCGGCGCCGCCGCGGCCGCGACCGTGGAGAGCATCCCGGCGGACCAGCGGGTCGCCGGCACCCTGCTCCGGCTGCGCTACCGCAGCGGCCCCGCGGACTTCCGCGGCGTCCGGGTCCCGCTGGTCCCGGCGGGCGGCGACCCGGTGGCGTCCGCCGGCGGTGAACTGCCCGGCCTCGCCACCCACGACTACCTGGCGGCCGTCGGGGCCTCCGTCGGCGACCTCGTCCGGGTGCCCTTCGGCGGGGCCCGCCTGCCGGTCCGGATCACCGCCGCCGTGGACTCGGTGCCGGTGGCCGGCCGCACCGCGCTCGTCCTCGACCTCGGCTCCGCCGGGCGGCTGCTGGCCGACGGCGGGGTGGAGACCCCCGTCCCGAACGAATGGTGGCTCCCCGCCGCCGCCGAGCACGACCCCGCACCCGCGGCGGCCGCCGCCGCGCTCCGCTCCGCACCCGGCACCCAACTCCTGCACCTGCGCGAGGAGATCGTCGCCGGGCTGCTGGCGGACCCGGTGAGCGCCGCCCCGCAGACCGCGCTGGCCGCGCTGGCCGTCGCCACGGCGGTGCTCGCCGCGATCGGGTTCGCGGCGGCCGCGGCCGCCGCGTCGGCCGAACGGGCGGGGGAGTTCGCCGTGCTGCTGGCGCTCGGAGTGCCACGGCGCCGGCTGACCCGCACGGTCGCCGCCGAGCAGGCCGTCCTGGTGGGCCTCGGCACGGTGGTCGGGATCGGCCTGGGCACCCTGACGGTCCGTCTGATCGTCCCGCTGGTGGTGCTCACCCCGGCCGCCGGCCGGCCCGTACCGGACGTGCTGGCCGGACCACCCGTCGGCGCGTCCCTGCTGCTCGCGGCCACGATCGCCGCCGTCCCCCTGCTGTCGGCCCTCCTCGGCGGTCGCCACCGCCGCGGTCCGGCCGCCCGGCTGAGACTCGTGGAGGAGATGTGAGCACCCGCGACCACGCCGGACGGGCCGACCGCGCCCGGCGGCCCGCGCCTTGGGTGCGCACCCGGCTGCGCGCGGCGCCGCCGGCCGTCCTGCTCGGCGCGGCCCTCGCCTTCGGCCTGGTCCTGCTCGCCGCGGCCCTGCCGCGCGCCCTCGACCGCGGCGCCGACAGCGCGCTGCGCGGCTACCTGCGCGACGCCGGCCCGGCGGCGACCAGCCTGCTGGTCAGCGCCCCGGCGAGGCCCGGCCAGGACTCGCCCGCGAGCCTCGACACGGCGCTCGCCACCCTCCGGGGCCGGGTCGGATCCGCGTTCCGGCTCGACCCGAGCGGGCCGGTGCACGGCGCTCGCGCGCTGCACCCGCGCAGCCTCTCCAACCCCGAACTCGCCCGCCCCGAAACGGTGCCGCCCCAACTCGGCCTGTACTTCCTGCCCGCCGCCGGCGACCACGTCCGGCTGGTCGAGGGGCAGTGGCCCGCCGGTGGCACGGCCGACGGCCCCATCCCCGTCGCGCTGGCCGCCGAGGCCGCCGAGACCCTCGGCGCGCGGGTCGGTACGGTCCTGGTGGCCCCCTCCTCGGTCGGGATCCCGCTGCGGGCGGAGGTGGTCGGCCTCTACCGCGCCGGCGATCCGACGGAGGACTACTGGACCGGCCTGTCCTGCCTCACCGAGGCCTGCCTCAGCCTGACCAACGTCCTGCCCGCCGAGTCCTTCTGGACGACCGCCGGCCTGGTCGGGCCGGAATCCGTGGATCGGCTGCTCGACTGGGGCGTCCGGGCCGAGGTCTTCTGGCGGCTGCCGCTCGACCCCGCCGGGATGCGGGCCGACCGGTTGGCCGGCACCGGCGCGGAGCTGGCCTCCTTCGTGACCGGCCCGCGGGCCGCCGAACTGGCCTCCGCCACCGGCCGCAGCGAACTGCGCATCGCCTCCGACCTGCCGGACCTCCTCACCCGGGCACAGGCCCGCCGGTCCGCCGCCGCGCCGCTGACCGCCGTCGGCCCGGCCGGCGTGGCCGGGGTCGCCCTGGTGGTGCTCTGCCTGGCGGCCGGACTCACGGCCGACCGCCGCGCCGGGGAGCTGCAGCTGCTCCGGGCCCGCGGCGGATCACGCGTCGGCATCCTCGGCCGGCTGCTCGGCGAGGGCGCGGTGACCGTGCTGCCCGCGGCCGCCGCCGCCACCCTGCTCGCATTCGTGCTGCTCCCCGCACCGCGCTGGACGGCCGCCCTGCTGGGAGCCCTCGCCACCACGCTGCTCGCCCTGCTGGCCCTGCCGGTCCGGGCGGCCGTGCTGCTCGCCGCCCCCCGGCAGGCCGGTGGCCGGCGCCGCGTGGTCGCCGAACTCGCCGTGCTGGCCGCCACCGTGGCCGCCGTGACCGAAGTCCGCCGCCGGGGCGTCGCCCCGCCCGGCGAGGGCCTGGACCCGCTGCTGGTCGCCGCCCCGCTGTTGCTGGCCCTGACCGGTGCACTGCTGCTGGCCCGGCTCCAGCCGGTGCTGGTCGGGGCGCTGGCCCGGGCCGCCGGACGCGGCCCCGGCGCGATCGGCTTCCTCGGGCTGGCCCGCGCCGCCCGGGGCACCGGGGCCCGCCCCGGCACCCCGGTGCTGCCGCTGCTCGCCCTGCTGCTCGCCGTGACCACGGCGGGTTTCGGCGCCACCGTGCTCGACGCGGTGGACCACTCCCGGCTGCGGGTCGCCCGGCTCGCCGTCGGTGGTGACGCCGCCGTCGCCGCGCCCGTCCGGGGCACCCTGCCGGAGGCCTTCACCCGGGCGGCGGCCGGGCTGCCCGGCGTACGGACCGCCACCGCGCTCTGGACGGACGACGACATCGCGCTGCCCGCCGCCGGCCCCGACCGGGCCACCGTGGTGGTCGCGGACCCGGCCGGGTACGCCGAGCTGGCCCGGACGGTCGGACACGGGCGCTTCGACCCGGCGCTGCTGGCCGGCGCGGTGCCGGGCGCGCCGGTACCCGCCCTGGTGAGCGCCGACCTCGCCGGGTCGCTCGGCCCGGCCGCCTTCCCCCTGCGGCTGGCGGGCGGGACCGAGTTCCTGGCCACCGTCGTCGGGGTGGTCGACGGCACGCCGGCCCGGCCGAACGCGACGAAGGCGCTGATCGTGCTGCCGACCGGCCCGACGGCGCTCAGGGTGCCCGCGGTGGGCCTCCCGAACCGCTGGTACGCGACCGGGAGCGTCGAGGACGCGCCGCTGCGGGCCCTGGTCCGCGACACGGTCGCGCCCCCGGAGCCGCCCGCCGGTGCACGGCCGGCACCGGCTGCCCGACGTGCGCCGGCCGGCCCGACGGTGCTGACCAGCGCCGCCATGACGGCGAAGCTCGGCGCCGACCCGCTGCAGCACGCCGCCGGCCGGCTGTTCCAGGCCTCGGTGGCCGGCGCCGCCGGTCTCGCGCTGCTGGCCGTGCTGCTGACCCTCGTCCGCTCGGCGCCCGAACGGGCCGCGCTGCTGGCCAGGTTGCGCACCATGGGACTGCGACCGCGACAGGGGCTGGCGCTGATCCTGGCCGAGACCCTGCCGCAGACCCTGGTGGCGGCAGTCGGCGGGATGCTGCTGGCGCTCGCCGCCGTGGCCCTGCTCGGGCCCGCCGTCGACCTGACCTCGCTGGTCGGCGCCGCGGTGCCGGCCGGACTGCGGCCGGCCGCGCTGCCGGTGCTCACCCAGGCCCTGGGCCTGGCCGCGCTGGTGTCCGCCGGGGTGCTGGCCGAGGCCGTCGTCTCCGGGCGGCGACAGATCACCACCGAGTTGAGAGCAGGGGACAGCCGATGAACAGCGCGTCGCACGGCCCGGCCACCGAGCAGGCGCCCGCCCACCGCCCGCCCACCCTGCAGGAGTTGCGGCAACGGGCACTGGCGGCCGCGGCCCCGCGCACGCACGGCGCCGGTACGGCGATCGTCTGCGAGCGGCTGGTCCGGATCTTCAGTGCGGACGGTGTCGAGGTGCAGGCACTGCAGGGCCTCGACCTGGTGGTGGACCAGGGGGACCTGGTGGCCCTGGTCGGCGCCTCCGGCAGCGGCAAGTCCACCCTGCTCAACATCCTGGCCGGCCTGGACGTGCCGACCGCCGGCACCGCCGCGGTGGCCGGCCGGGACCTGCTGGGGATGTCCGCGAAGGAGCGGCTGGCCTACCGCCGGGACGTGGTCGGCTTCATCTGGCAGCAGACCGCCCGCAACCTCCTGCCGTTCCTGACGGTGGCTCAGAACATCGCCCTGCCGATGCAGTTGCGCGGCGAGCGGGGCGGCCGGGCCCGCAAGGCGGCGCGTGCCGCCCGGGTCGGCGAGCTGCTGGAGGCCCTCGACATCGGCGACCTCGCGGCCCGCCGCCCGGCCGAACTCTCCGGCGGGCAGCAGCAACGGGCGGCGATCGCGGTGGCGATGGCCAACGACCCGACGGTGCTGCTCGCCGACGAGCCCACCGGCGAACTCGACTCCGAGACCGGCGCCGGCGTCTTCGAGGCCTTCCGCGCGGTCAACCGCGAGCTGGGCGCCACGGTGGTCATCGTCACCCACGACCCGCTGGTGGCCGGCGAGGTGCGGCGTACGGTCGCCGTCCGGGACGGGCGCACCAGCAGCGAGGTGCTGCGTCGTACGGTCACCGACGAGCACGGCGAGGAGTCGGTCAGCGAGCGCGAGTACGTGATGCTGGACCGTACCGGGCGGGTCCAGCTGCCCGCCAAGTTCCTGGCGGCACTGGGTATGGAGCACCGGGTGGCGGTCGAGCTGGGTGCCGACCACATCGCCGTCCGGCCGGACGACCCGACCGGTCGCTGAGCCGCCGCAGGGCGGCCCGGCCGGGTCGGGGTCAGGTCGGTCCGGGTCGGCCCGGGTCGGCTCCGACGCGGGTCGGTCCCCGGCCGGTCAGGCCCGGCCGGCGACGGCCGCGAGGGCGGCGTCCAGGCGCGCCGTCGCCTCCGCCGCGACCGGCTCCAGGGCGGGCAGTCCGGTGAACGCGACCATGGTGTTCGGGTCGAGGGCCTGGACGAGGGTCTCGTCGCCGTCGCGGCGGACCACCACGTTGCAGGGCAGCAGGAGCCCGACGGTCCGGTCGGCGTCCAGCGCGCGGCGGGCCAGCGGCGGGTTGCAGGCCCCCAGGATCAGGTAGTCCTCCATGCTGTGGTCGAGCTTGGCCTTGAGGGTGGCGGCCACGTCGATCTCGGTGAGGATGCCGAATCCCTGGTCGGCGAGCGCCTCCCGGACGCGGGTGACGGTGTCGGCGAAGTCGCCGCTCACGCGGACGGTGCGGTCGTAGCTCATGGTGCGCTCCTTGCGGGTGGGGCGGTGGGTGGGGCGGCGGGTGGGCCGCCGCGGGTCGGGGCCGGGCGCCGGGTGGGGTGCCCGCGGCGGGGTGCCGGTTCGCTCCACGATACCCCCGTGGGTATCGGTGTACCGTGAGCCTATACCCCCCAGGGTACTTTCGGCGCGTCCGTTCGACCCGCGCCCCGGGGGTGAGGTACGCCTCCCGGGATACCGGTGGGGGTATCGGTTAGGCTCGATTCCATTCGTACCCCCCGGGGTATCCAAGAGGAGGCTCTCCATGACCACCGCCGACCAGACCCGCGTGCCCCCGCCGACCATCCCGCCCGGCCAGGGCCTTCCCGAACCGCCCGAACGCTACGGCCGGTTGGGCCGGCTCGGCCGATGGGCGAGCGCGCGGCTGCGACTCGTCGTGGTGCTCTGGCTCGCCGTGGTGGCCGGACTCGGCGCGTTCGCGCCGCAGGTGACCTCCTCGCTGGCGGGCGCCGGCTGGCAGGCCAACGGCTCGGAGTCGGTCAAGGTCCGGGAGCTCGCCGGCGCCCACTTCGGCGGCAACGCCTCCTCCGCCCTCCAGGTCGTGGTCGCCGCCGACCGGCCGATCACCGACCCCGCGGTGACGTCCGTGATCGAGCGCGCCGGAGCCCTGCTGGCGGCCGACCCGCGGATCGAGCGGGTCGTCCCGCCGCAACCGGGCGTCACGGTCAGCCCCGACGGCCGGACCGCGATCCTGCTGGCCGGAGCCGGGGCGGACACCGACGACATGGTCCGCGCCGCGGACGACCTGAAGGGCCCGCTCGCCGCGCTCTCCGGTGACGGAGTCCAGGTCGGCGCCACCGGGGCCTCGGTGCTGTGGAGCGACTTCAACGCCGCCAACCACGACGCCATGATGAAGTCCGAGATGCTGTCCTGGCCGGTTACCCTGGCCATCCTGGTCCTCGCCTTCGGCTCGCTGGTGGCCGCCGGGCTCCCCCTGCTGCTCACCCTGGCGGGCCTGGCCGCCTCGGCCGGTGCGCTCGTCCTGCTCAACCACCTCACCCCGACCTCGGTCTGGGCGATGAACTTCGCCATGATGTTCGCGCTGGCGCTCGGCATCGACTACGCGTTGTTCCTGGTGGTCCGCTTCCGGTTGGCCCTCGCCCGGTACGGCGACGCCCGCCGCGCGGTCGGCGAGACCATGGACACCGCCGGCAAGGCCGTCGCCCTCTCGGGGGCCACCGTGCTGGTCAGCCTCTCCGCCGTCCTGCTGGTGCCCGCGCCGGCGTTCCGCTCGATGGCGCTCGGCATCATGCTGGCGGTCGCCTTCGTGCTCGCTGCCACCCTCACCCTGCTGCCCGCCGTGCTCGGCCGGCTCGGGCACCGGGTGAACGCCGGCGCGCTGCCCCGCTCCCGCCGGGCCGCCGGCCGGGCCGAGGGCTCGGCCCGCTTCGCCGCGTGGGGCGAACGCCTGTGGGCGCACCCGCTGCGGTACGGCGTCCCGGCGCTGCTGCTGCTCCTCGCGCTGGCCGCACCCGTGATCGGGCTGCGGACGGCGATGCCCTCCATCACCGTCGTCCCCGAGGACTCCGCGGCCCGTACCGGGTACACCGCCGTGCAGCGGGCCTTCGGCCCCGGCGCGCCCGGCACCCTGCAGATCGTGACGCCCGCCGGGCAGGCCGGGGCGGCCGCCGCCGTGCTGCGCGACTCGGCCGGCATCGCCGCGGTGATGCCCGCTCAGCAGGCCGCGGACGGCTCCGGGTTCACGATGCTGCAGGCCGTTCCGGCGGTCGACCCCTCGGACCCGGGCCTGGCGGCCACCGTCGACGCCCTGCGCGAGCGACTGCCGGAGCAGGCACTCGTCGGCGGCGCGGCGGTGGAGAACCTCGATCTGCAGAGCATGCTGGACGAGAAGACCCCGCTGGTGATCGGCGTGGTGCTGGCGATGGGGTTCGTGCTCCTGCTGCTGGCCCTGCAGGCGCCGCTGGTCGCCCTGCTCGGTACGGTCACCAACCTGCTCGCCACCGCCGCCGCCTTCGGCGCCGCGCGGCTGGTCTTCCAGGACGGCCACGGCGCCGGACTGCTCGGATTCGAACCGCAGGGCTTCCTGGACGGCTGGGCGCCGGTGTTCTTCTTCGCCATGATCTTCGCGATCGCGATGGACTACACGGTCTTCCTGCTCTCCTCCGCCAAGGAGCACCACGAGCGGACGGGCGACCCGCGCCTGGCCGTCGTCGGGGCGCTGGCCCACTCCGGGCGGGTGATCTTCGCCGCGGCCGCCGTGATGGTCGCGGTGTTCTTCACCTTCGCGCTCTCCGGTCCGCTGCCGCCCAAGGAGATGGGCATCGTCCTCGGCCTGGCGGTGCTGCTGGACGCGGCGCTGGTGCGACTGGTGCTGCTGCCGGTCCTGCTGCGGCTGACCGGCCGGGCCGCCTGGTGGTCGCCGGCCTGGCTGCGCAGGGTGCTGCCGGACATCCGCTTCTCGCACGACTGAGCGGCTCGCCCCGGCTGGGCCGGCCCGTGGTGACGGGGGCCGCGGCCCGGTCCGGCAGATACCCCAGGGGGTACAATGGATCCACCATCGCGAGGAGGAGACGTCCGTGACCGTCGACGAGGAAGCCACCGGTGCCGTCCTGAACCGCCTGCGCCGGGCCCAGGGGCAGCTGAACGGTGTGATCGCCATGATCGAGGCCGGGCGCGACTGCAAGGACGTGGTCACCCAACTCGCGGCCGTCTCAAGGGCCCTGGACCGGGCCGGATTCAAGATCGTGGCGAGTGGGATGCGCCAGTGCCTGGCCACCGCCGAGGGTGACACCCCGCCGATGTCCGAGGCGGAGCTGGAGAAGCTGTTCCTCACCCTCGCCTGAGCGGCCCGCGCCGTCCGACGGCCGTGCCGCCGACGGCCCGGCGGGGAGGCGGTAACGACGGAAGGGGCCGGTGGAGACGACGAGCATCGTCTCCACCGGCCCCTTCCGCGTGGGATCCGGACGTCAGGCCGCCGAGGCGGTGGCCTCCGGCGCGGCGGTCCGCTCGGCGGCGGTCACCGGCTTCGGGTTCAGGGCCCGCTCGGCGAGGTGGCCGAAGAGCAGACCGAAGGACGCCCACAGGGTGACCTGGATGGCGAGGGCCGAGAGCCGGAACTGCCAGAGCAGCGTGGCGGGGAAGTCCTCGGGCACCTCGTTGACGGCGGGCAGGAAGACGTACGCGAGGCCGACGGCCAGGGCGAAGCCGGCCGCCGCCACCACGGAGGCGTACCAGTTGCCCAGACGCGGCGCCAGGCGCCGGCCGACGATCACGGCGGCGACGGCCAGCAGGATGCTGAGCGCCATCATCAGGAAGTACAGCGTGGTCCGCTTGCCGATCGTCTCGGGGTCGCCGACCGACGGCGGGTTCGCCGGGTACTTCAGGAACGGGACGACGTAGACCGCGACCAGCGCCGCCCCGGAGAGCAGGGCGGCGGTCGCCCGCGGGCCGATCCGGCCGATCCGGCCGAGCGCGAAGCAGAACGCGAGCGCGCCGAAACCGCCCAGCGAGATGCCGTAGACGAGAACACCCGTGGCGAGACCGCCGGTGGACTGCATGGCACGGCTGACGAGTTCGACCTCGCCGTGCTCGTGGGCGTGCGCCTCCTCGAACGCGATCGCCGCGTCGATGTGCGGTTCACCCATCAGGTAGGCGACGAGCAGGGCGAGCAGCCCCGCCGCGAGGCCCGCGAGCATGCCGCGCACGAGCAGGGTTCTGACAGCTGTGGAGTTCATGAAGAGGGTTCCCCCGGAGTTCAGTGGCAGGGGAAACCGAGCAGGTGGCGGCCGTCGTGCACCCATTCGTGCACGCTCTCGCCGGAGATGAGGGAGGTGGCGCCCTGCTCGGCGCCGACGAAGTAGATCAGCGCCAGCATCAGGATGCCGAAGAAGATCGCCCAGGGCGCGATCGCCTTGACGGGCAGGGTGAGAGGGGCGGCGGGGATGGCCGCGGGGGCAGCGGACTGTGCCATGACGGAACCTCCTCGGGAACTCGCGTCCCGCTAGATGGTGCAGAAACGACGGCATCGGGTCTGACTCCCCGGCGGACACCGGCCCGAGGTGGGCCGGAGTTGCGGGCTTACAGTGGCGCGACCGTGCCGGATTCTCACCGGACTTCCGTCATACCGTCGTCGTATCGGGCTCGAAGGTACCGTCTGGCGTCGAGTCCGCCAAGGGCGTGCGGACGGCGCTCTTGACGGACCGACGGCGGGGCGCCGCCCCGAAGCGCCCGGTACGCGGGGGGATTCGCCCCCGGGCCCGAGGAGTTGGACAGGATGGAGCAGGCGTTGACCGTTCGCGTGACCTTGGTCTCAGCCGCGTTGAGCACGGCTCTGCGGCAGGCCCGCTTCGACGACGGTGGGCCGTTGGAGCCCGCGGGCCTTCGGCAGGCCGAGGAGGCGGCCGGCGCGTTCGCGACCGCCGGCCGGGCGTACGCCTCCCCGTCGCAGCGCTGCGCCGCCACGGCCGCGGCCCTCGGCCTGCGGGCCGAGCCGGCGCCCGCCCTCGCCGGCTGCGCGATGGGCCGGTGGACCGGCCGGACGCTGGAGGAGGTGGCGGCCGCGGAGGGTCCGGCGGTGGCCAGCTGGCTGGCCGACCCGGCCGCCGCCCCGCACGGCGGGGAGAGCCTGCTGGAGTTCCTCGCCCGGATCGGGGCCTGGCTGGACGCCCTGGCCCCCGCCGAACGCGGGCCGGTGCACGCCGTGGTCGAACCGGACGTCGTCCGCGCCGCCGCGCTGCACGCCCTGGGCACACCCGGGCCGGCGTTCTGGCGCCTGGACGTCACCCCGCTCTCCGTCACGGAGTTGACCGGCCGGGCCGGCCGCTGGAACGTCCGCTGGGGCCGCCCGGCCGGCGGGTAGGCAGTCCGTCCCCGTCGCCCGATCGGTCGACGGGGATGGCAGCGGGGCCCGGCCGGCCCGAGCCTGGGGGCACCACCCCTACGCGACGAGGAGCCCCCTCATGACCGTCACCGCCGACCTCGACAAGGTGCTGGACAAGAAGTACGAGAACCTGAGCCTGCCGGAGGTGCTCGACGCGCCGGTCGCGGCGCTGGCCGGCGTCACCGACGCCCACGGCGAGGCGCTCGCCGCGCTGAAGATCAAGACGGTCGGCGACCTCGGCCGCAACAAGTACATCCGCTGGGCGGTCGCGATGGCCGACCTCCAGGACCGCACCCACTGACCGGTCCACCCAGTGACCGGTCCACCCATCGACCGGCCGCAACCGCCGCGCCGGGCCGACCGGCCCTCGGCCGACCACCGGTCCACGAGCTGGCGGTTCCCCCCGTGGACCGGGCCGCCGGCCGGACGGTCGCCTCGGCGGGCGGCCCCGGGCCGGCGGCCGGCGCGCGTGAGAGGCGGCAGCGGTGCCGATGGCGGTGGTGGAGGGGCGCAGGCTCAACCTGTCCCACCTCGACAAGGTGTACTTCCCGGAGACCGGGACGCTGAAGGGCGAGGTGCTCGGCTACTACGCCACCGTCCAGTCGGCGTTCCTGCCGCACCTGCGGGACCGGCCGCTGTCCTTCCTGCGCTGCCCCGAGGGCGTCGAGGGCGAGCGGTTCTTCGCCAAGAGCCCGCCGGCCGGCACCCCCGGCTGGGTGCGCACGGTGGCCGTGCCGAGCACCGCCGGCGGGCTGCGGCAGGTGGTGGTGGAGGACGGCGCCACCCTGGTCTGGGCGGCCAACCTCGGCTGCGTCGAGTTCCACGTGCCGCAGTGGCACGGCGCCGAACCGGCGGTGGCCGACCGGCTGGTGCTCGACCTCGACCCGGGCGAGGGCGCCGACATCCTGACCTGCCGCGCGGTCGCCCGGCTGCTGCGCGAGCGGCTGGCCGCCGACGGCCTCACCACCTGGGCCAAGACCTCGGGATCCAAGGGGCTGCACCTGCTGGTGCCGATCACCCCGACGCCCGGCGAGGCCGTCTCCGCGTACGCCAAGGCCGTGGCGGCCGAACTCGAACGGCTCCACCCCGATCTCGTGGTGCACACCATGGCCAAGGCCCGTCGGGTGGGCCGGGTGCTGGTCGACTGGTCCCAGAACGCGGCGAGGAAGACCACGGCGGCGCCCTACACCGTCCGGGCCCGGACCCGGCCCACCGTGTCCACCCCGATCGGCTGGGACGAGCTCGACGCGGCCGGATCGCCCGCGGACCTGGAGTTCACCATCGCCGACGTCCCCGACCGGATCCGTGCGCAGGGCGATCTGCTGGCGCCCCTGCTGCTGCCCTCCCGAGCCCGCCCGCTGCCCGCGCCGCCGCCCCCGTCGGCATCCTCGTCCGCGCCCTCGCGGCCCGCCAGGGCGCGGCCGACCCCGACGGCCGGGCCCGCGGCGGAGCGGACCGCAGGGTTGGAGCGGACCGTGCGGGCGGGGCGGGAGACGGCGGGGGCGTCCGCTCCACCGCGGGCCACGTCGGGGCGGGCCGCGCCGGAGCGGACGCGGACGACGTCGGGCGACACCTCGCGGTGGCTGGAGCCGCCCCTCGACGTGATGCGGCCGGCCCCGGTCGACGACGTCCCGCCCGAGGACGGCCTCGGCGGCTCAGGGGTGCTCTACGAGCTCAAACTGGACGGCTTCCGCTGCCTCGCCTTCGCCCGCGGGGACGGCCCGCCGTACCTGCAGTCCCGCTCCGGCCGCGACCTCTCCGCCGACTTCCCGCCCGTCGCGCAGGCCGTCTCCCGGCTGCCCGGCGGGCTCGTACTGGACGCCGAACTGGTCGCCTGGCGGGACGGACGGTTCGCGTTCGAGGAGCTGCTGCGCACCCGCGCCGCCCGCGAGGCGGACCGGATCGTCCTCGGGCTGATCGCCTTCGACGTGCTGGCGCTCCCGGGCGGGCGCGACGTCCGCGGGCTGCCGCTGGCCGAGCGGCGCCGGCTGCTCGCCGAGGTGCTGGACGGCGTGCCGCCGCCGATCCAGCCGGTACTGGCCACCACGGAGCGGGCCGAGGCGCTCGGCTGGGTCGAGCGGCTCGCCGACGCCGGGGTGGAGGGCCTGGTCTGCAAGAGCGCGGCCTCGACCTACCGGGCCAGGGGCGCGGGGCAGGTGTGGGTGAAGTACCGCCCGCACGACACCGTGGACGCCACCGTCACCGCCCTCACCGGGACGGCCACCCGGCCGCGTGCGCTGCTGCTGGCACTCGACGACGGGCGGAGCGTCCTGAGCGCCCCGCAGCTCACCCCGGTCCAGGCCCGCCGGGTGGCCGAGGCGGCGGCCGGCCGGCTCGGCGAGCCGGTGACCGATCCCGAGCACGGTCCGGTGCACCCGCTGACCGCCCCGCTGCGCGCCGAGGTCCGGATCGACACCGGACGGGTGCTGCGCGCCCGGTTCGTCCGGCTGCGCGGCGACTGACGGTGCCCGGCGTCGGCGGGCGCCCGGCCGGTGCCGGCCGCTACCAGCCCCGTCCGGTGCGGGCCCGGTGCCCGGCGCCGGCGCCGCCACCGACGGACCAGCCCGGACGGACAGGTGCGCCGCCCGCACCGAAAGTGGTCCCATGGATGGAGGACCACGGTGACGCGCCTCGCCGCGTGCCGGGCGGTCGTGTGGAGAGGAGGCCAGTGATGGCCCGACCGATCTGGAGCGGGATCCTGAGCTTCGGCCTGGTGTCGGTACCGGTGTCGCTGTACGCCGCGACCGAGGACCACACCGTGCACTTCCGGCAGATCCAGCGCGGCACCTCCGACCGGGTGCGCAACCTGCGGGTCAACGAGCGCACCGGCGAGGAGGTCGCCTTCGGCGACATCGTGAAGGGTTTCGAGACCGCCGAGGGGGAGTACGTGGTGGTCGAGCCGGAGGAGCTGGACCAGATCTCCCCGGGCCGGTCCAAGACCATCGAGATCACCGGCTTCGTCGACCTGGAGCAGGTCGAGCCGATCTTCTTCGACAAGACCTACTACCTGGGCCCCAAGGGCAAGGAGTACGGCAAGGTCTACACACTGCTCCAGCGCGCGCTGGAGCAGGCGAACCGGGCCGGGATCGCGATGTTCTCCATGCGCGGCAAGGAGTACCTGACGGCGGTCCGCGCCGAGAACGGGATCCTCACCGCCCACACCATGCACTTCGCCGACGAGGTCCGCGACCCGCACCGCGAGATCGGCAACCTGCCGACCGGCGACGCCGTGGTCAGCGACCGCGAACTCGGCATGGCCGAGCAGCTGATCGAGATGCTCGCCGTCGACTGGAACCCGGACGACTACCACGACACCTTCGAGCAGAAGGTGCACGACCTCATCGCCGCCAAGCAGTCGGGGCAGGACGTCGCCGCCCCCGAGGCCGCGCCGAAGCCGAGCAACGTCATCGACCTGATGGACATCCTCAGCCGCAGCCTCGAAAGCGCCGGTCGACCCGCGGACTCCGGGAAGGCGGGCAAGGGCGGCACGTCCGGTGCGCCGGCCCGGTCCACCGCGTCGGCGGAGCCCACCCGCCCGGCTGCGGCGAGCCGCTCCAAGGCCGCCGCGGGAGGCCGGAGCAGCGCCGGCGGCAAGGCCCCGGCCGGCGGGGCGAAGAGCGCAGCTGGCAAGGCTCCGGCGGCCGTGCCGGAGGATCTCTCCGCGCTGACGAAGGCCGAACTCTACCGGCGAGCAGGGGAATTGGAGATCCCGCACCGCTCGACGATGACCCGCGACCAGCTCCAGGCCGCCCTGGAGGAGGCCGCGGCGGTGGCCGAGGGCACCGAGCGGAAGGGTGCGAAGCCGCGGCGGCACCTGCGGGCGGCCTCCTGAGCCCGGTCTCCCGCGGTCACTCGCGGCGCGGGCCCCGCCCGCCCACCTGGGTGGGCGGACGGCCGCCTGATCGCCGGGCGGGCGCACCGGGTAGCCTGACCACGTCAAGTCGGCCGGCCCGTGGCGCGGGTGGGCCGGCCACCACGGAGCGCCGTGGGTCGCCACGGGTGGAGGGATCGGCAGTGGCCGTCGAACGAATCGGACCGCCCCTCACCGGCGGCGAGCGGGAGACGCTGCGCGCCTTCCTCGACTTCCACCGCGCCACGCTGGCCATGAAGTGCGAGGGCCTCTCCGACGAGGAGCTGCGCCGACGGTCGAGCCCGCCCTCGACGCTCTCGCTGCTGGGCCTGGTGCGGCACATGGCCGAGGTCGAACGCGCCTGGTTCCGGCGGGTGATCAACGCCGAGGACGTCCCGCTGGTCTGGTCCGAGGAGCAGGACTACCAGGCCGCGTACCAGGCGGGTTCGTCGACCCGGGCGGAGGCCTTCGAAGCCTGGGAGGCGGAGGTCGAGCACTCCCGCCGGATCGAGGCCGCCGCCGAGTCGCTCGATGTGACGGGCCATCAGGCCCGCTGGGGCGAGGACGTGTCGCTGCGCCTGGTGATGCTGCACATGCTGCACGAGTACGCCCGGCACAACGGGCACGCGGACTTCCTTCGCGAGGGCATCGACGGCGCGGTCGGCGCCTGAAACCGCCGGCGGGCGCCGGTGCTCCCGCTTCAGGGCCTTCGCAGCAGGGCGCCGCAGCAGGGCGGGCCGCCGGCCGGGCCGTCCGCCCGGCTACCCGTGGGCCGGGTCCGCCGTCGGCCAGGCCCCGCGCGCGGCCAGGTCGAGGACCAGTGCGGCGATGTTCCAGGCGTCGTCCTCGCCCCGGTGGTGGCGGCCCTCCAGCGGCAGCCCGGCGATCTCCAGTGCCTGGTCCATGCCGGGGCGCCGGCGCAGTCCGTGAGCCGCGGTGAACGCCGCCTTGGCGTTGGTGTGCAGGCGTCCGAAGGGGTACTGCGCCCCGGCGGCCGCGCACTGGCGGGTGAACTGGTGGCGGTCGTAGTCGCCCCAACTGGCCCACGGGCGAACGCCGGCCCGGTGCTCGGCGGCCAGCAGCCGGCAGGCCTCGGCGAATCCGAGGCCGGTGTCGACCTCGGCCTGGGTCAGTCCGGTCAGTTCGGTGCAGAACCCGCTGACGGTGGACCGCACCGGTCGGACCAGCACGCGGTGGCGCCCGATCCGCTCACCGCCGGCGAGGTCGACCACGGTCAGCCCGATCTCGATGATCTCGCTGACCGCACCCGGCGGTGGCGGGCCGTCCCAGCAGGTCGCCTCGACGTCCACGACGTTCAACAGCCGTTCGGTGGTGTCCATTCGCTCAGGGTAGGCGCGCGGCCCGGGCCGGTCAGTCGATTTCCCGGTCGGGCGGTGGGATCGGTCCGCCGGTCGGGGAGTGCGCCCGGTCAGGCGGGTCGGGCCGCGGTGGCCACGGCCCGTGCCAGCTCCACCGGGTCGACCGCGGGGGCGGTCGGCAGGGGGTCGGTCCGCCGGGCCCAGCCGTCGTCCAGGGCGAACCAGTCGATCGGGGCCGGCGCCCGGCCGGTCGACAACGCGGTGTCGAGGGAGGCGAAGAACAGCGCCCACCGCTCGGCGTAGAGGCCCGAGACCAGACCGGACCACTCCCGGGCGGCGTAGTCGTGCAGCCCGCCGCCGTCGCTGGGGCCGCGGGATCCCCAGGTGGTGAGGATCGACCGCGCGTCGTACTCCAGTCGGTCCCGCTCGGCCGGTGTCGCCCCCTGGGCGCGGGCGTCGGCCACCCATGGCCCGAGCATGAACCTGCGGTCCGAGCCGAGCAGTCGGTCCAGCAGGCCGAGGTCGTCGCGCCACTGCGCGGTGAGCCGGCGGAACAACGACAGGTCACCGTCCCGGTACGCGTCCCCGATCCGGGGCAGCAGGTCGCGCCCGTGGTCGGCGAGGGCCTGCCGGGCGAGGTTGACCAGATCGAAGCGGTACGCGTCCGTGCTCCGCAACGCCGGTGCCACCGCCAGTAGTTCGTCCAGCGCGCGGCGGACCAGGGCGGGGTCGTAGCGGATCGCCGGCGGGCTCCAGCTGGCCGCACTCGTGACGGTCAGGCTCGGGCGCGCGGTGAACAGGCTGTCCTGGGTCTCGCTCCAGGAGTCGGACGGCATGCCGTACGGCCCCCGGCGCAGGGCGTCCCAGGCCGCCGCGGCGTGCGGGTCGGCGCCGCCGAAGCGCCGGGCCGGGTAGCCGGCGGACCATCCGGCCAGGTCGGTCGGCGCGCCCTGCCAGGCCAGCCGGGTGAGGAGGTCGAAGGCAGCCGGATCGGTGCCGGTGCCCTCCGGGAGGTAGGCGATGCCCCGCAGGGCGCTGCCGGGCCGGGCCAGCCACTGTCGGATGCGTTCGGCCCAGACCCCCGCGTTGGCGCCGATCGTGGTGTGGCCGCCGAAGTTGGCGATGCTGCCGAAGGCGTACGGGGTGCCGCGCCAGTCGGCGTCCCGGTCGAGGCCCTCGTAGCGGTCGGAGAGGCCGTCCAGGATCAGCATTCTCGATGTGTCGACACCGGCGAGCAGGGCACCCGAGGGGTTGTCCTGCCAGCCGAGGATGGCCCAGGTGGCCTCGGGGTGGGCGGTGAGCAGCGCGTGCTGGACGGCGTTCGCGGCGGCGGAGACGTCCACCGGCCCGGCGGTGCCGCCCTCGTGCAGCAGGTCCATCTTGTACATCGTGCTGTCGCCGAACGCCTCGCGCTGGGCCCGGTAGTAGGAGGCGGCGAGCCGGGTGAAGACGGGCCCGGTCGGGTCCAGCCAGTCCGGCCGGGTGAAGCCGACCCAGTCGCCCTGCGGGACCGTCCGGGCCGTCCGGTTGCGGGCGGCGAACCCGGCGGGGACGGTGCCGAAGTAGCCGGGCAGCACCGGCGTCATGCCCAGCGAGCGCAGCCGGTCGGCGATCTGGCGCCCCAACGCGACCCTGGCGAGCATGAGTTGCTCGGACACCGGGCCGCCGAAGCCGCTCATGTTCTGCAGCAGCCACCAACTCTGGTGCGCCGGTGCGGGGATCCAGTCGCGCAGCTCCGCCGGGCTGTAGCCGAACTCCTGCAGGGCCCGGTAGTACGGGTACTCGGCGCCGGTCTGCACGAAGACCTCGTTGACGCCGTGCAGCGCCAGCACGTCGATCTCGCGCTGGTGGGCGGCGAAGTCCCGGTACGCGCCGGAGTATCCGGCGTCCGTGTCGTTGAGCGCGTAGCGGTGCGGGACGACGGCGGCGCGGGTGACCGGCGAGGGCACCGCGGGCAGCACGGCGGGCAGTGCGGCCGTGGAGTCACCGGGCAGGCCGATGTCGACGCCGGCCACCTCCGCGAGGTACCAGCCGACGCCGGTGAGGAGGGCGGCGGGGGAGGTGCCGCGGACGGCGATCGATCCCGCCGTGCCGGACACCGAATAGGAGTCGGCGCCGGTGTCCTTCGGGACGGGCGTGAGGCTGAACTGGGCCGCGTGCGCGGGCAGCAGCCGGCCCAGGGCGGCGAGCGCGGGCGCGGTGTCGAAGGGTGGGGCCGCGCGGGTCGAGTCCCGTGGCGCGGCCTTCCGGTCGGAGGCGGCCGCCGGCCCGAGCCCGCCGGAGGTCGCCAGGACGGTCAGGACGGCGAGGACGACCACGGCCGCCCGTGCGGCCCGTGCTCGCCCGCCGGTGCGTCCGACGGCCGCGACCGGTGCGTCGGTGGGCGGGCCTGGGCGGCGGCGGGGGTGGGGTCGCATCGGGTGCTGCCTTCCGGGCGCGGGCGCCGGCGCGCCGGTGGGATCGGGGCTCTGCTCCGGATTCTCCCGGCCGGACGGCCGGTGGGGCGGCAGCCGACGCCGGGGCGTACGGGTGACGGTCGGCTCGGGTGTGTGGGTGCCTCCGGGTGCGGGCCCGAGCTCGTCGGCGGGGCGGGGGAGGTGCCGCGCCGGAGTGCCGTCCCGGACTACCCTGCCTGAGGGGCCGCGGGGGCCCGTCCGGGGCTGCGGCTCGGGGCCCGGTGCCCGGAGTCGGTTGGTCCCGGCGCTGGCCGACCGGAGCCGCCCGACCCGACCCGACCCGACCCGACCCGACCCGACCCGACGAGGAGGACCCGATGGACAGTCACGACTGGGACGCGCGGTACGGAGCCACCGAACTCGTCTGGGGCACCGACCCCAACCGGTGGGTGGTGCGGGAGGCCTCCGGGCTGCCGGCCGGCCGGGCGCTCGACCTGGCGGCCGGCGAGGGCCGCAACAGCATCTGGCTCGCCGCGCGCGGCTGGCGGGTCACGGCGGTCGACTACTCGGAGGTCGCGGTGGAGCGCGGCCGGCGCCTGGCCGCGGCGGGGCTGCCGGAGGTCGCGGAGCGGCTGACCTGGGTCCGCGCGGACGCCCTCGGCCACCGGCCCGGGCCGGCCGGCTACGACCTCGTGATGGTGGTCTACCTGCACCTTCCGGCGGACCAGCGGCGGATCGTGCTCGACCACGCGGCGAGCGCCCTCGCCCCCGGCGCGACCCTGCTGGTGGTCGGCCACGCCACCGAGAACCTGACCCGCGGTGTCGGCGGCCCGCAGGACGCCCGGGTGCTCTACAGCCCGCAGGACGTCCTGGCCGACCTGGACGGCCGCGGGCTGCGGACGGTCCGCGCCGAGCACGTCCGACGGCCGGTCGTCACGGCCGAGGGCGAGCCGGCGGAGGCGATCGACACGCTGGTCCGGCTGGAGCGCGGCCCGGCCGCCTGACGCACCGCGGCGGCACGGCCGCCCCTGCCCGTCCCCGCTCCACCGGTGGCCGCCCCGCCGGTTGCCGGGCTAGCGGTCGCCGTCCCGTCCGGGCGGGGCGGGCGCCGATCCCTCCGGCGGGGCCGCGCGCCGGACGGCGACGATCTCCGCCACCTGGTCGAGGAAGCGCCGGACGGTCGCCAGCTCCTCCCGGTCGAAGGTCCGGCTCGCTGCCACCACCTCCGAGATCAGCGGGCCGAAGAACGACTGGCCGAGGGCCACCGCCCGGTCGTCGACCTCCAGCAGCACCCGCCGCCGGTCGCGGGTGTCGCGCACCCGGCGGACGTGCCCGAGCCGCTCCAGCCGGTCGAGCAGCGCGGTCGTGCCGGCGGAGTTGAGGCCGAGCTCCGCCCCGAGACTGCCGGGTGTGGCGGGGACGCCGGACCTGGCGGCGTCCAGCAGGCAGATCAGAGCTCGCAGGTCGGTCGGGTGCAGCCCGTTGTGCCGGGCGAACTCGCCTCCGAGCAGGTGGAGTTCCACGGTCAGCGCGCGCAGTTGGTGCACCAGCCGCAGGCCGGGCTCGGTCTCGTCCATCGGGCGGTCTCCCATGCGTGGCGGGCTTCCGGGGGCGGGTTGGAGGTGCATAGTATCTCGCCGAACGAGATACTCGCTGGGGAACCTACTGTGCTGGGGGCGTTCCATGACCGACGACCTGACCCGATTCCTCGCGGCCTACGACGCCGCCGTCGACGCCTGGCCGGTGCCCGTCGACCGGCTGGACCTGCCCTCGGCGTTCGGCACCACCCGCGTCCTCGCCTGCGGCCCCGAGGGCGGCGAACCGCTGGTGCTGCTGCACGGCGGCGGCGCCACCGCCGCGGTGTGGTCCGCCAACGCGGCCGAACTGAGCCGGACCCGGCGGGTGTTCGCCGTCGACCGGATCGGCGAACCGGGGCGCAGTCGGCCCGGCGGGCGGGCGATCCGCTCGGCCGAGGACCTGTACGAGTGGCTGGACGGCGTGCTCGACGCCCTCGGCCTGGAGCGGACCGACCTCTGCGGCCACTCCTACGGCGGCTGGATCGCCCTCACCTACGCGCTGCGCACCCCGCGCCGGGTGCGTCGGCTCGCGCTGCTCGACCCCACCGGGTGCTTCGCCGGGTTCCGGGCGGGCTATCTGCTGCGCGCCCTGCCGTTGCTGCTGCGGCCCACCGCGCGGCGGGCCCGCGGGTTCATCGCCTGGGAGACCGGGGGCGCCGAACTCGACCCGCGGTGGCTGGAGTTGTACGGGCTCGGCGCCGAACTCCCGCGGGCCAAGGTGGTGGTGGGCCGGCGTCCGGCGGGCCGGCTGCTACGGGAGTCGGCCGTGCCGACGCTGGTCCTGCTCGCGGCGGACAGTCGGGCGCACGACAGCCGGCGGGTGGAGGCCGCGGCACGGAGCCGACTCCGCACGGTGGCAACGGCGGTGCTGCCCGGTCTCACGCACCACGGCATCCCGTTCGTGCGGGCGAAGGAGCTGGACAGCGCGGTTCTGGCCTTCCTCGACGGGTCGTGAGGACGCCGCGCCTCCCGCCCGACAGCACGACGGCCGCGCCGCCCCCCCCGGGGGGGGGGGGGGGGGCGGGCGGGGGGGGGGGGGGGGGCCGCCCCGCGCGGCCACCAGGCCCGGGGCGGGGGTGTCGGGGC
>NZ_JBHUSG010000017.1:0-13831 GCF_042673745.1 Kitasatospora sp. NPDC057015 | reverse complement strand
GCGGCCGGCGTGGTGCGCCCCGGGGGGGGGGGGGCGGGGGCCCCCCCCCCCCCCCCCCCCCCCCCCCCCGGGCGGCCCCCCGGGGGGGGGGGGGGGGGGGCCCCGCGGCCGTGGGGCGGGAGGTCAGCGGCCCGTCGCGGCCTCCAGGACGGTGGCGGCGGTGACGGCGAACGCGTGGTCCTGCTCGGGGGCGCCGCCGCCGATGCCGAGGGCACCCACCAGACGCCCGTCGCGGTGCAGCGGGATGCCGCCCGCGATGAAGAGCAGCGGGCGGTCCAGGGCGGTGGGCAGGGTGTGGAACGGGCCGCCGGGCAGCACGGCGTCGACCAGGGCGGCGGTCGGGGCGTCGAGCTGGAGCGCCGTCCAGGCCTTGCGGGTGCTGGTCTCGCCCGAGATCAGGACGGCCCGGTCGTCGCGGCGGAAGGCCAGCAGGTGGCCGCCGGCGTCGAGGACGGTGATGCTGACGGCCACGCCGGCCGCCTCCGCGGCGGTACGGGCGGCGTCGACGAGGGCCTCGGCGTCCCGGGTGGTCAGCGGGGTGAGGGTCGCGGTGGTGCTCATGGTGCTCGGTGTCCTTGCGTGAGGTGCCTGCGGCCGGGTGACCGCGGGCGGGGGAGGGAGGGCGTGACGCCGGTACTGCGCGCCGGGTGAGCGGATCCGGGAGTGGATCCGGCGAGTGGTTCGGGGGAGTGGTTCGGAGAGGCGCCGTCAGCGGTGCAGGGCCGGGGCCGGCGCGCCGTCGACGAGGGGGTGGTGGTCGGCCACCGGGTGGGTGGCGGCGCCCCGGCGCTCCAGGGCGCCGGAGATCAGGGCCAGGACCAGCGCGGAGGCGGCCAGAGCGGCGCCGACCCAGTTCGGCGCGGTGTAGCCGAAGCCGGCCGAGATCACCATGCCGCCCAGCAGCGCGGCCAGCGCGTTGCCGAGGTTGAAGGCGCCGATGTTGCCGGCCGAGGCGAGGGTCGGGGCGGCCGCCGCCTGGTCCAGGACCCGCTTCTGCAGCGGGGGCACGGCGGCGAAGCCGAGCGCGCCGATCAGCGTCAGGGTGGCGGCCGCGGCGAACCTGTTGTGCGCGGTGAGGGTGAACAGCGCCAGCACCAGCGCGAGCGAGCCCAGCGAGATGTACAGCAGGGGCATCAGGGCGCGGTCGGCGAGCCTGCCGCCGATCAGGTTGCCGCCGACCATCCCCAGGCCGAGCAGGACGAGCAGCCAGGTGACGGAGGAGTCCGCGAAGCCGGCGACCTCGGTCATCATCGGCGAGATGTAGGTGATGGCGGCGAAGACCCCGCCGAAGCCGAGCACGGTCATCCCCATCGCGAGCAGGACCTGGACGTTCCGGAAGGCCGCCAGCTCGTGGCGGAGCCGGACGCCCTCCGGCTTGGGGATCTCGGGTACCAGCCGGGCGATTCCGGCCAGGCCCACCACGCCGAGTGCGGCGACGATGAAGAAGGTGGTCCGCCAGCCCATGGCCTGGCCCACGTAGGTGCCGAGCGGGACGCCGACCACGTTGGCGACGGTGAGGCCGGTGAACATCATCGCGATCGCGCCGGCCTTCTTCTCGGGGGCGACCAGGTCGGCCGCGACGACGGAGCCGATCCCGAAGAACGCGCCGTGGGCGAGTGAGGCGACCAGGCGTCCGGCGATCATCACGCCGAAGACGGGGGCCACGGCCGAGAGCACGTTGCCCGCGATGAAGAGGCCCATCAGCAGCATCAGCATCCGCTTGCGGGAGATCCTGGTGCCGAGGGCGGTCATCAGGGGCGCGCCGACGAGCACGCCCAGGGCGTAGCCGGTGACCAGCCAGCCGGCCGTGGGGATGGAGACCCCGAAGTCGCCGGCGACCTCGGGCAGCAGGCCCATGATCACGAATTCAGTGGTCCCGATGCCGAAGGCTCCG
The DNA here is from genome assembly GCF_042673745.1 of Kitasatospora sp. NPDC057015. Taxonomy (NCBI): domain Bacteria; kingdom Bacillati; phylum Actinomycetota; class Actinomycetes; order Kitasatosporales; family Streptomycetaceae; genus Kitasatospora; species Kitasatospora sp. NPDC057015. The sequence continues at coordinate 11,937 of NZ_JBHUSG010000017.1, read as the reverse complement.
ATGGCGAGGGCCAGTAGTGCGAGAGGCATGGGGTGCACCTTCCAGATGTTTGCTTCCGTGCCTTACGAGCGCCAACAATAATTGCAAGCGCTGGTTAATTGCAAGCGCGGGCTATTGTGCCAGTGGCCTATCCTGAGGGGGCACCCTGCTCGGAACCGTCGGGCGGACGATCGCGCGGAGCTCGCGGACCGGCCGCACGGACGCGTGGAGGAGCCGCACGGAGGAGGAAGCCGGACATGACCGCCACGGACCCCGCACTCACCGCCCTCGCCCAGGGCTGGTGCGCGCTGTCGCTGCTGCACGGACGCATCGAGGCGCGTGTGGAGAAGGCCCTGCAGGCCGAACACGGCCTGAGCGTCCGGGAGTTCTCGCTGCTCGACGTGCTCGGTCGGCAGCACGACGGCCCGGGCGGGCATCTGCAGATGAAGCAGGTGGCGGATGCCGTGGTCCTCAGTCAGAGCGCCACGACCCGGCTGGTGACCCGGCTGGAGGATCGCGGGCTGCTCTCGCGCTACCTCTGCCCGACCGACCGTCGGGGCATCTACACCGAGGTGAGCGACACCGGCCGGGCGCTGCTCGCCGCGGCCCGCCCCACCAACAACGCCGCCCTGCGCGAGGCGCTGGACGAGGCCGCGAAGAACCCCGAGCTGTCCGCCCTGGTCGAGGCGGTCGAATCGCTGGGCGCCCCCGTCTGACGCGAGCACCGCGGCGGGCGCGCGACGGCGGCCGACCGGCCGCCGCCCTGGTCCGCTCCGCCGTCGCGGCGGGCTCGGGCGCCCCCTGCCCGGGCCGGCCGGCGAGGCTGTGCTCAGCCCTGTGAGTGCTCCCCCGCATGGCGGGGCGGCGGGCTCGGGTCGTCGGTCGCGGTGGTCCGCGGGTGTGCCCGGCTGCGGGCGTGCCGGGTCTCGACTCCCTCGGTGTGACCCGGAACACCGGACCGGTCTCCTCGTATTTGGTTGCCTAGGGCAACCAAGGGGTTATGGTTGCCTCAGGCAATCAAACGAGGAGGGATCCCGGTGGACGACGAGCAGGTCCTCGCCTCCGTCCTGGAAGGCCTGGGTGCCGTCCTGGAGCTCCGCCGCCACCAGCCGGCCCACAGTCGGGCACGGACGGCCATGCTCGCGGTGCTCGACCGGCACGGTGAGATGCGCCCGGTGGAGCTCGCCGAGTGGCTCCAGGTCGACCTGTCGGTGGCCAGCCGCCAGCTCGCCCAGATCGAGCAGGAGGGCCTCGCCGTCCGCCGGCCGAACCCCGCCGACGGCCGCTCCTGCCTGGTCAGCCCGACCGACGCCGGCCTCGACCGGCTGGCCCGGGCCCGCCGGGAGGCGGCCGACCGGCTGGCCCGCTCCACCGGGGACTGGGACCGGGCCGACCTCCGGACGCTCGCGGACCTCCTCGGCCGGCTGCACCGTGACCTGGCACACCGGTTGCCCGGCCCACCGGACTGACCACTCCCGAAGCCGCACCGTCGTCGCACCCGCACCGCCCGACCCGCTTGCCGCACCGCCCGACCCGCTCGCCGCACCGCCCGACCCGCCGCACCACGCGCACCGCCCGTACCAACCCGCCGCACCGCCCGCCGTTCGTGACGGGACCAAGGAGTCAGCACGTGTCACACCAGCCAACCGCCGGGTCGCCCGCCGGCGCGACAGCAGCTGCGGGGGCGGCGGAGCCCATGACGCACCGGCAGATCATGGAGGCCCTGTCCGGCCTCCTGCTCGGCCTGTTCGTGGCGATCCTGTCCAGCACCGTGGTGTCCAACGCACTGCCGCGCATCGTCTCCGACCTGCACGGCAGCCAGTCCGCCTACACCTGGGTGGTGACCTCCACCCTGCTGGCCACCACCGTCTCCACCCCGATCTGGGGCAAGCTCGCCGACCTCACCAGCAAGAAACTGCTGATCCAGCTCTCGCTGGTGGTCTACATCCTCGGCTCCGCGCTCGCCGGGCTCTCCCAGAACACCGGCATGCTGATCGCCTGCCGGGTGGTGCAGGGGCTGGGAGCCGGCGGACTCACCGCGCTGGCCCAGGTCATCCTGGCGACCATGATCCCGCCGCGGGAGCGGGGCAAGTACAACGGCTACCTCGGCGCGGTGATGGCGGTCGGCACCATCGGCGGCCCGCTGCTCGGCGGCGTCATCGTGGACACCTCCTGGCTCGGCTGGCGCTGGTGCTTCTACGTCGGCGTCCCGTTCGCCGCCCTCGCGCTGGTCGTGCTGCAGCGCACGCTCAAGCTCCCGGTGCTCCGGCGCCGGGTGAAGGTCGACTACCCGGGCGCCGTCCTGGTCAGCGCGGCGGTCAGCCTGCTCCTGGTCTGGGTCTCGCTCGCCGGTGACAGCTTCGCCTGGGGCTCCTGGCAGACGGCGGTCATGGTGGCGGGCGCGCTGGCGCTGGCCGTGCTGTTCGTGGTGGTCGAGCGGCGCGCCGCCGAGCCGATCATCCCGATGCACCTCTTCCGCAACCGCACGGTGACCCTCTCGGTGGTCGCCAGCCTCGCGGTCGGCACCGCGATGTTCGGCGCGACGGTCTTCCTGAGCCAGTACTTCCAGATCAGCCGCGGCAAGTCGCCGACGATGTCGGGCCTGATGTCGCTCCCGATGATCCTCGGACTGACCCTCTCCTCGACGGTCGTCGGCCGGTTGATCACCTCCTCCGGCCGCTGGAAGCGCTACCTGGTCACCGGCGGCGTCCTGCTGACCGCCGGGTTCGCGATGATGGCGACCGTCCGGGTGGACACCTCGCTGGTGCTGCTCTCCGGGTACATGTTCCTGGTCGGCTGCGGCCTGGGGATGACCATGCAGAACCTGGTGCTGGCCGTCCAGAACACCGTGCCGATGAGCGAACTGGGCGCGGCCAGCTCGGTGGTGGCCTTCTTCCGCACGCTCGGCGGCACCATCGGGGTCTCGGCGCTCGGCGCGGTCCTCGCCGCCCACGTGAAGACCTACACCGCCGAGGGACTGGCCGGGATCGGGCTGACCTCGGCCGGCGGTGACGGCTCGCTGCCCGACGTCCGGACCCTCCCGGCGCCACTGGCGCACGTCATCGAGGGCGCCTACGGGCACGCCACCGGCGGCGTCTTCCTGATCGCGGCGCCGATCGCCCTGGTCGCCCTGATCGCGGTCCTCTTCATCAAGGAGACCCCGCTGCGCGGCGGCGGGGCGCCCGCCGCGGCGGCGCCCGCGGAGCGCAGGCAGGCCGCCGCCGCGGCCCGCTGAGGCGGGCGCGAACGCCCCCGAGAAGCTCGGCGGCCCCGACGGCTCAAGGGACGGGGCCGGGCCGCCGGCCGTACGCACCCAGGGCATCGGTGCGCACGGCGCAGCCGGGCCGGACCGCCTCGCGCGGTCCGGCCCGGCCTGTCCCTGCGGTGTGCCCGGGCCGGTCGCCCGGGCGGGGCGGTCAGCGCAGGCCGAACGCCCGGATGATCTCCTGGCTCACCGAACCGCCCCGGCCGTCCGAGGCGGTGGCCCGCAGCGAGACGAAGCCTCCCGGGGTCCTCGGCAGCTTGACCTCGGCCGCCCAGGCACCCGCGCCGTCGCGCTTCAGCTTGACGGCGCTCCAGCTCGCGCCGTCGTCGAAGGAGACGGACAGGGTGGCGGAGGAGGCCCTGGTCACGCCGTCCAGCCACTCCTGGGTGGCGGCCGAGAGCCCGATCCGGGTGGAGCCGCCCGCCTTGACGTCACCGGCGGTGTCCGTGGCCACGTCGTAGTCGAGCTGCAGCAGCCTGATGTCCTGCTGGAACGGCCCGTCCTGCGGGATCCGGCCGGAGCGGAAGCCCCACTCGGTGTGCGTCCGGGTCGAGGTCTTCCACGCCCCGGCGTCCCGGCGGGAGTCCAGGACCAGCCGGTACGGCTGCTCCTCGGCCGGCTGCTCCCAGCCGTAACCCGCCCGCCCGGCGCCCGACTTGACCAGGGTGTCACCCCGGTAGAGGGCGTACGCGGTGGTGTCGTACTCGTCGTCGGGCATCGAGCCGGCGTGACCCGCGCCCCGGTCCGTCCACATGCTGACGTTGAACTGGATGTCGTCGTAGACGCTGCGGGTGGGCCCCCAGAAGCCGGTGCCCAGGCGCGGGCGCTGGATGCCGCCGAACCAGTCGGTGCGGTAGGTCCTCCCGGCGCGGTAGGTGTCCCTGCCGCCGCGCATCTCGGCCAACTCGCTCCCGTAGTCGGGGCTGTAGACCGCGTGGTCCTCGTACCAGAAGGCGCTGCCGTGCTGCTCGGAGACCCATTCGGTGCGGGTGCTCGGGTAGGTCTCCTTCTCGGCGAAGCCGATGCCCGGGCCCCAGGCCGGGATGTCGTAGCGGTAGCCGCCGCCGGCCACGGTGCGGAACCCGTTGTAGGTGGCCTCCACCCTGGCGAGGTCGCGCTTCGGGTCCGGGGTGTAGGCGAGCGGGCGGTCCGGGATGGTGCCGTCGTGCTGGTCGAGCAGGTCGTACAGGTAGCGGGTGTCCCTGCGCTGGGTGACGTCCAGGTCGAACCGGCCGCGCTGGGCGGAGGCGATCAGCGCGGCGCCGGCGTCGCGCTGCACGGAGACCACGGTGAGCGGGGTGGCGGCGCCCTGGTCGTCGCCGTAGTACTCCATCAGCCGGCCGGGGCCGTCGTTGACGACGAGGAGCAGTTTCGCCCCCGCCGCCAGGGCGTTGGCGGCCCGCCGGGCGGGCGGGACGGCGTCGGCGCGCCGGACGACGACCGCCTTGCCGCGCACGTCCAGGCCCGCGTAGTCGGCCGCCGCGCCCTGCCCGGCGTACACCGTGCGGAGTTCGGCGGAGCCGTCGGTGACGGTGGCGCCGGCCTGCGCGGTGGCCTCGGGGCCCTGGGAGCCGTGGCCGCCGTGGCCGTCCAACTGCTCCTGTCCGTCCTGCTGTTCCAACCCGGGCCGCTGCGGCTGCCGCCCCTCGCCGTCCGTCCGCAGGTCCACGACGGGCTCGCCGAGGCGCCAGCGGGTCAGGTAGTCGAAGCCGCCGTCGGTGACCTTCTCGGTCGGGCTCGCGTACAGGGTGTCGTAGGCGGGCGGCATCACGTAGGCGTCGCGCAGCACGTTGCCGTTGCCGAAGGTCCGGGCGAAGTCCCAGCGCAGCTGCCGCTGTTCGGCCCGCTGCGGGACGGCGGCGCTGACCTTGCGGGCCCTGCTCGCGTCCAGCGAGACGGTGGCCGGACCGGTCAGCACGGTCTCGGGGTCGATCAGGACGGCCAGGCCGAGCGAGTCGGGCCGGTCGCCGGCGACGTCCAGCGCCGCCCAGGTGGCGTAGGTGCCGGGCGGCAGGCGCAGGGTGCGCTGCCCGTCCACCGCGATCGGCGACATGTTCGGGTCGTCCTTCTCGGCGAGCACCACCACACCGGCCGCCGGCTTGCCGTCCCGTCCGGTCAACTTGACGGTGTAGTCGTAGAGTTCGCGCTCCTTCTGGAGGGCGAAGCCGGTGTGCGCGAGCACCGCGCCGGAGGCCCCGTCGGTGGCGAGCACCTGCCCGGAGAAGGTGGTGGCGTTCGGGACGCCGGTCGGGTCCAGGGTGAGCGTCACGTCCGCGCTGCCGCCGGCCGGCACGGTGACCGTCCGCGCCGAGAGGGTGTAGGCGGAGTCGGCGGTGTCCGTCGCGAGGCCGAGCGTGACGGTGGCCGCGCCGGTGTTGCGGTAGGTGATCGTCCGGGTGGTCGGCGCCGCGCCGGCGGTGGGCCAGCGGTAGACCGCGGCCTCCACCGAACCGGTCGCCTCCACCGTCGAGTCGACGGCCGCCAGCACGTCCAGCCGGCCGGTGCCCTGCTCGTACGGCGTGAAGCCGGCCAGCACCTTGGAGGAGCTCATCAGCGCCTCCTTGAGCTGCTGCCCGGACCACTCGGGGTGGCGCTGCTTGAGGATCGCGGCCGCACCGGCCACGTGCGGCGTGGCCATCGAGGTACCGGACATGGTCTGGTACATGCCGCTGCCGGAGGCCAGCGCCTGGGAGCGGGCGGCGGTGATGTCCACCCCGGGCGCGGAGAGGTCCGGCTTCAGCCCGTACGAGCCGCTCAGCGGGCCCATGCTGGAGAAGTCCGCCCGGCCGTCCTGCTTGTCGACGGCGGCGACGGTCAGCGCGGTGGCCGCCGACCCGGGGGAGCCGATCGTCCCGGCGCCGTACGCGTTGCCGGCCGCGATCACGTACAGCGGACCGCCGTCGGCCGACAGCGCGTTCACGGCCTGCGCCATCGGGTCGGTGCCGTCGTCGGGGACGGAGGAGCCGAGGCTCATGCTGACCACGTCGGCGCCCTGCGCCTTGGCCCACTCCATGCCCGCGATGATCCAGGAGTCCTGCCCCGAGCCCTCGTCGGAGAGCACCTTGCCGACCAGCAGTCGCGCCCCGGGGGCCACCCCCTTGTAGGCGCCGGCGGAGGCCGCGCCGCTGCCCGCCACGGTGGAGGCGACGTGGGTGCCGTGACCGTTCCCGTCGGTGACCTCCTGGCCGGGGACGAAGCTCTGCTCGCCGGCGATCCGGTCCTTGACGTCCGGGTGGGTGGCGTCGACGCCGGTGTCCAGCACGGCCACCGTGCGGCCGGTGCCGTCGTAGCCCTCGGCCCACGCCTGCGGCGCGTTCACCTGCGGCACCGACTCCTTGAGGCTCGCCTCGACCCGGCCGTCCAGCCAGAGCTTCTCGATGCCCCTGACGTCGTTCAGCGAGCGGGCGGCGGGCTTCGGCACCAGGTCGTTCCAGAACGCCCGGGCGTCCTTGGCGGGGGCCTTCAGCGCCGCGCCGCCGATGCTCGGCAGCTGCCGCACCACGGCGGCGCCCGCGGGCGCCGCCGGCAGCGAGCGGGCGGCCAGGGCCTGCCTGCCGTAGGTGGCGATCAGCGGGACCCCGCCGGAGCGCGCGTCGTCGTAGCCCATCCGGACCAGCGCGCTGACGTCGAAGAGCCGCTGGTCGAGCTTGCCGGCGGCGATCAACGGCTGGGCCTCGTCGGGAGTCACGTGGATGTCGCCGCCGGACTGCCGGACGTGCACCCCGCCGCCGGCGCCCGCGGGGCGGTCCACGGTCACCGTGTCCTGGTCGCCGGGGCCGTCGGTGTAGTGCACGACGTCACCCGTGACCAGGGTGAGGTCGTAGGTGCTGGACGGCGCGGCGGCGGTGGGCGCGGTGGCACCCGGCGCGGCGTACGCGGAGGTCGGGGGCAGCAGGATCCCGGTGCCGAGCAGCAGCGCGGTGGCGCCGGCCAGCAGGGGGACCCGTCGTCGTATCGGGGTCATGCACATGATGTACAGGCTGACGAGTGCTCAGGGCATCGACTCCGGAAGGCGGGAACCCGCCTGGGCGGTTAACCGCCCAGGCGGGTTCCCGACCGTCAGGCGCATTGCCAGTTCGTGAAGACGCCGTTGTCCCAGGCACGGGCGTCGCCCGGGAGGGTGAGGAGGGCAGCCGCAGGGCCGTCGGCCCGGGTCACGTCCGCGTGCAGCGTCCCCTGCATGCTCCAGGGCGACGTCACCAGGTAGAAGGTGCGCAGGCCTTCGGCCAATGGCAACTCGGCCACCTTCTCCAGACCCAACGGGACGTCACCGCAGCGGAGGGCGCCGATCTCCTCCCGGTCGGCGAGGAGCACCAGTACCCACTCGTGTTCCGTGACGATGGCCGACACCAGCGCGCCCAGGGCGGGGGCGGTCCCGGTGGGCAGGTCCTCGGGTTTCGCGCAGCCGATCTCGCTGCTGCCGTAGGCGTCGTGGTACCTCCCCCAACACGTCTCGCCCGCAGTGGTGGGCCAGAGGAACCATCGGGTGCCCAACGTGTGGCGGATGAGCTTCAGCTCCTCGGAGGCGGTGTGCCCGCCGCTCTTCGCCCGATCGCGCATGATCAGCTCGATGTCGAGGGCGGAGGCGGTCGTCGCCGTGGCGTCCAGGGCGGCGGCGGGCGCGGTCGACGCGGCGGTGGCCGCGCTGGTGGTCGTACTGGTGGGCCCGGCGCCCGTGGCCGTGCAGGACACCAGGCAGGCCAGTGCCAACGCTGTCGCTGCCGTGGCGGACGCCAGGCGCAGCGGTGAAGTCTTCCCCATGATGTTCCCCCCGTGGTCCGGTGAGCCGATGCTACGGACCGGGAACCCCGGGTGAGGTCGAACGACTGTACGGTCGAGGGGTCGGGACGCGATCGTGACACGGTCGTGGCCCCGGCCCCCGCGCACGGCGGGGGCCGGGGCCACGACGGTGTCCCGGTGAGGCGGGCCGTCAGCCCTGCGGGGCCACCGAGCCGAGGTAGGCGGCGGCCTTCTCCGGGTCGTAGAACCAGTGCTCGAAGTCGGCCGCGTTGTCGAAGCCGTTGGCGAAGCGGGTGGCCACCGGCGGCAGCTGGCCGGCCGCGCCGATCAGGTTCAGCACGTGCTCCGGCGGCGGGGCGAGCATCGCGTTGGTCCACTTGGTGACGTGCTGCGCGGAGTCCCAGTAGCGGTCGAAGGCGCCCTGCATGAAGTCGCGGTCGAAGGCCTTGTCCCCGTGCTCCAGGATGGCGTCCAGGTAGACCGCCGCGCACTTCGCCGCGTTGTTCGAACCCTGGCCGGTGATCGGGTCGTTGGCGACCACGACGTCGGCGACGCCCAGCACCAGCCCGCCGCCGGGCAGTTCGCCGATCGGGTTGCGGACCACCGGGGCGTAGCGGCCGGCCAGCGTGGCGCCCGCGTCGGTGAGCTCGACGCCGCCACGGGTGCGGTCGTACTCCCAGGGGGTGAAGGTCCGCATCAGGTCCAGGGTGAGCCGCAGTTGCTCGGCCGGGTCCTTGACGCCGTCGAAGACGTCCAGCGGGCCGCCGGGGACGCCCTCCCAGAACAGGATGTCGGCGGGCCCCGAGGTGGTCAGGGTCGGCATCACGAACAACTCGCCCACGCCGGGCACCAGGTTGCAGCGCACCGCCCTGAACTCGTGCTCCGGGCGCGGACCGAGGCCGTGCACGTAGCTCACGGCCAGCGCGCGCTGCGGGGTGTCGTACGGGGAGCGGGCGGCGTCCCGGCCGAACATCGAGACCAGCTCGCCCTTGCCGGCCGCGACCAGCACCAGGTCGTAGGTCCGGGCGAAGTAGTCGAGGTCGGAGACGGCGACGCCGTGCACCACGACCTGGCCGCCGCGCTCGGCGAAGGTCTCCAGCCAGCCGGCCATCTTGACCCGCTGGTCGACGGACTGGGCGTAGCCGTCCAGCCGGCCGACCCAGTCGATCACCCGGGCCGACTCGGGGCCGGTCACCGAGACGCCGACGCCCTCGATCCGGGGCGCCTCCTGCTCCCAGAAGTTGATGCCGAGGTCGCGCTCGTGCTGGAGGGCGGTGTCGAACATGCACTGGGTGGACATCACCCGGCCGTCGCGGATCTCGTCCGCCGTCCGGTTGGTCATCACGGTGACGTCGTAGCCGTTGGACTGGAGCCCCAGCGCGAGCTGGAGCCCGGCCTGGCCGGCTCCGACGATCAGTATTCTGCGCATCGCTGCCTGCTTTCTCGATTGCCAGTGATGGTCGTGCCCGTTCCCGGACCGGGCCGGCCGGGGCCGGGGCCCGGTCGGCCCGGGGCGCGGTCAGAGGTGCCCGGCCTGCGCCTTCTCCTGCGCCAGCGCGTGCACCACCAGCGCCGTCAGCACCTCGACGGAGGACGAGCGCTCCCGTGCGTCGCAGAGCAGCAGCGGAATGTGCTCCGGCAGGGCCAGCGAGTCGCGGACGGCCTCGACGGAGTAGACCGGGGCCCCGTCGAACTGGTTGACCGCCACCACGAACGGCAGCCCGGTGCCCTCGAAGTAGTCGAGCGCGGGGAAGCTGTCGGCCGGCCGGCGGGTGTCGGCCAGGATCACCGCGCCCACGGCGCCGCGCACCAGGTCGTCCCACATGAACCAGAACCGGCCCTGTCCGGGGGTGCCGAAGAGGTACAGCACCAGATCGGACTCCAGGCTGATCCGCCCGAAGTCCATGGCCACCGTGGTGGTGGCCTTGCCGGGGACGGAGCCGGTGTCGTCGACGCCGACGCTGGCCTCCGTCATCACCGCCTCGGTGGTCAGCGGGGGTATCTCGGACACCGAGCCGACGAAGGTCGTCTTGCCCACGCCGAAGCCACCGGCCACCACGATCTTGGTGGAGGTGGCCGTCCCCGAGATCAGCGGAACGCCCGGCGGCGGATCCGTCACGACGGGCACACCCGGTGCGCCCGCCGTCGGGGCAGTCGGTACGACTGAGGACCGCTCCGTCGCGGCCTCAGAGCTTGCGAAGTCCACCCAGCACCTTCTCCAGCAGATCACGCTTCGACGTGCCGTGCGCCTCGCCCGCCCCGCCCGGGGCCCCCGCCGAGTCCGTGCCGTGCACCCTGATCCGGCCCTGGTCCGCGAGATCGCTGACCAGCACCTTGACGACCCCCAACGGGATCCGCAGCAGGGCCGAGATCTCCGCGACCGAGCGCATCTGACCCCGGCACAGCTCGCAGATCGCCGCCAACTCGGGCAGCGCCCGGTCCGCCGGGTCGGTCGGCCGGTTGAGCGCCGACACCAGCGTCTCGACCAGCAGCACCCGGGCGAACCGCGTCCTGCCCCGGGTGATGGTGTACGGCCGCACCCGGGACGAACGCCCCTGGCCCGGCCGGACGGTCGTGGTCCGTTGTGCGCGCAGAGCGTGACCCTGCCCTGCTCCGTACGTACCGCCGTTGTCGCTGCCGGCCATGCTTCCCACCTCCCTAGACCTCATCGGACGGCCATCGCCCGGTGGAGTTCGCTGCGCACCTGCGGCGTCAGCGCATGACCGGCGCGCTCCACGAGCAGCGCCATCTGGTAGGCGACCACGCCCAGGTCGCATTCGAGGGAGGCGTACACACCGAGGCAGGAGCCGTCGCTGATCGCCATCACCACGAGATGCCCCTGGTCCATCGTCACCATGGTCTGTTTCACCGGGCCGCGGTCCTGCGAGCCGGCCGCGCCCGCGGCCAGGCTGGTCAGCGCGGAGACGATCGCCGACAACTGCTCGGAGCGGGAACCGTCCCGCGAGTCGGCGAGCAGCAGACCGTCGGAGGACACCACCACGGCGTCCACCACGCCGGTGACCGAGCCGAGGAAGTCGTCGAGCAGCCACCGTACGCTGCTGGCGGCCTGGCTGACCGCGCGGTGGCCGGACGTGCCGGCGCCCGGGTGGGCCGGCTGCACCGGGTGTCCGGAGTCGTTCATCGGTTCTCCCCCTCGGCGGCCGGGTCGCGCTGCTCGTCCGCCGGCGCGCCCGGCCGGTCGGTGAGCGGTGCGACGGTCGGCCGGGCAGTGGTGGGCCGGTCCGCGGAGGGGTGCGGCCCGGCGGTGGGCGACGTGCTGGGCGGGGCGGCGGTCAGGTCCTGCACGGGTCGGTCCTCGCCGGGGTGGCCCGGCGCGGGCCGGGTCGGGTCCGGGCGGCCCGCGCCGGCGAGGGCCGAGTCACGGGCGGCGCGGCGCAGTCCGCCCTGGAAGACGCCGAGCCTGCGGCGGAGTTCCTCGGGCGACACGCCCGACCGGGCGGGGGCGTGCTGCTCGCTGCCCGACGCGCCGGTGGCGGGCGCCGCGGCGTCGGCCGGGCCCGGTCCCGGCCGGCCAGGCAGCGCCGGCTCCTGCGGCCGGGCGGGCTCCACGGTCGCCGGCGGCCGGGCGGAGCCGGTACGGGCCGGCGTGCTGTCCTCGACCGCCAGGCGGCGCAGTCCGGAGGTGGGCGTCTCGCCGGTGCCGGGCAGGCCGTTGCCCCGGGGGATCCGGCGGGGCAGGCCGAGCGGTGTGACGTCGGCACCCTCCGGCACCGGCCCGTGCTCGCGCGCCGACGGCTCGCCGCGCTGCTGCGCCGGTATCCGCTCGTCCGCCCGGTCGTGCCGGCGGTCCGGCTCGCCGGCCGGTCCGGCGGTCGGCTGCGGGGCCTCGGCCACCGCCCCGTCCGGCCCGGCGGGTTCGGCCGCCGGCGGTGCGGCGGGGGCGGCCGCGGCCGCCTGCCCGGCCGGCTTGCGGCGCGGCAGCAGGGGCAGGT